>JBGSPC010000016.1:0-27221 GCA_041738805.1 Terrimicrobiaceae bacterium
CTGACCAAATGAAGGAACAAGGGGCCTATCCATGTCATTGACCCAACGCGCTGCGCTCGTTGGTCATGACGGACGTTGATAAGGTTGCATTTTTGTCAGTAAGCAAAGATCTCCCTTCGCAACCTTTTTTGTCGCGTTTCCGACATTAAAACCGAGAGCAGAAGAGAGGTGCGGATCCTTCGGAATGATTGATGTATCCGGCGGTTTGTAGGCTGATATTCGTGGGCTGTCCCGAAGCTGTGGGACCTATCCAACAGTTTTTTTGTTCACCGCGACTCTTCCAACGTTGATGGCCTCTGGCCACCCTTCGGGCTGCACTTCGTGCAGTCGGTCTCCGCTTTGCTCCACGCCTTCGGCGGGAACGGCGCTTTCGAGCAAACTGGCATCTCTTCTTTATTCATCGGCCCTCTTCGTTGCTCAACGCGCCGTTATGAAAATATACCGCCTTGACACCCTCCACGGTATAGATATGATCCTCATGTGGAGTTTGTGTATGACACAGCCAAAAGCGAGAAGAATTTCCAGAAACACGGGATCAATTTTGAGGATGCCAGCCATCTTTGGAACGACCCCAAGCGGGTTGAGTTTATTGCTCGTTTCGCAAACGAGGCAAGGCACGGCCTGGTCGCCGAGCTCAATGAAAAGCTGTGGACGGCAATCTTCACCTACAGAAACAATTGCATAAGAATCATTTCCGTAAGGAGAGCAAGAGAGAATGAAAAAGAACTCTACAATAACGGCGCAGGAATTTGACGAGAGGTTTGATGCAGGCGAGGACATAACTCCCTACATCGATAAGGCATCTATTCGCCGACCCGGCATGGAGGCGCGTCGAGTCAACGTTGATTTTCCCGAGTGGATTATCGAAAGGCTGGATATGCAATCCAAGCTCATCGGCGTGAGCAGGCAGTCCCTCATCAAGTTGTGGGTGTCTGAGAGAATTCAGCAAGAACATCAAAACCACAAAAGCCTAACGGGCGCATCGACCTAGTCCTGACAAGCCGGCACTCGGGCGGCTATCAACCTTCGCTAAGGCTACGGCGCGACAGGAAGCACCCCGACCGCCAGCTTTCCGGGGCAGGTCATGCGGGACGTTGCCAATGCAAAAGATCCGCTGCGCGGGCAGGAGACATGCCAGAAGCAAGCGGGGATTCCTGACGAGAGACCTTTTCGTGCATCTCAAACTTTACGGCGCACGTTTTCACTCAACACATGATCTCCGAACTCACTAATCAATCTGTTATCGTCGTAGGCGGCACTTCTGGCATGGGTCTCGCCGTTGCGAGGCTTGCCGTCGCTCGTGGCGCTTCCGTCATTGTCGCCAGTCGCTCGCCCGACAAGGTTGCCACTGCGGCCGCTGAAATTGGTGCCACAGGCAAGCCGCTCGACACGTCGGACGAGGAGTCAGTGCGCGAGTTTTTCGCGGAAGTCGGACCCGTGGACCATGTTGTTGTTACTGGCAGTTCCGTCCGCACCGGCACACTCAAGGACGCTCCATTGGCGGACGGTGAGTTTACTTTCCGCAGCAAGTTCTTTGGGCCGTATCTCTGCGCCAGGTATGCCCGGATGAAGCCCACTGGTTCGATCACGTTTTTCTCCGGCATCCTGTCCCGCCGCCCCGGTCATAACGATGCCGTACTCGCGGGCGTCAATGCCGCCGTCGAAGCGATGGGACGTGCTTTGGCTCGTGACCTTGCTCCGGTGCGCGTGAACACCATCTCTCCGGGGATGACTCGCGGGACGGGTGCTTACCTTTCCATGCCCGAGGCGGCTCGCGAGGGGATGTATTCCTCCATCGCCTCCCATTTGCCCGTTGGTCGCGTCGGCACTGCCGAGGACATCGCCGCCGCGACGCTGATGCTGATGACGAATGGCTTCATCACCGGGGTCACGATCGACGTGGATGGAGGAGGAGTCCTTGTCTGAACTCGAACCGCAACACCTGCCCGCTGTCACGCCGGATGTTGGTCTCTTCGCTTCTTGGCATCCGTTGTGCCGATGGTCTGGTGCCGGTGACTGCGGACATTGCTAACAGAAGGAGGCCTCTAAATTATTTGCAATGCGTATGCCACGAAGAGCCACTCCGACGTGGTGAATTTTCGGAAGTCCTCAGACCCAGCCCAGGTATCCGATCAATCCGGCGGCTGCGACGATGAAGATGGGGTTGATTTTTGTGGTGGTGAAAATGAGCGTGCAGGCGGCGGTGAGGAGGTAGGCCTGCCAGCCGGTTTCCGAGGCCCGGATCATGACAAACCCCGTGGCCAGGATCAGGCCCACGGTGAGGGGGGCCAAGCCGCGTTCGACCGCTTTCCGCAAGGGGGATTTTTCCGCCCGGGCCCAGACGGCGCTGACCAGATACACCAGCACTCCCGCGGGCACAACCATGCAGACTGTGGCCAGGAGGGCCGCAAGAATTCCCATCAAGGGACCCCCCGCCAGTTCGCCCGCCTGATACCCAAGGATGGTGACGATCAGGATGCTTGGGCCGGGGGCTGTTTGGGAAATGGCAAAGACGTCCGCAAATTGTTGATCCGTGAGCCAACCATATCCGCTCACCGATTTCCGATGCATTTCAGGAATCACCGAGTTTCCTCCCCCGATCGAAAGCAGCGAGAGGGAGGAGAACAGGACCACCACGTGGAAAAATGTCAGGGAGTCGTCTTTCATTGGTGGAACTGCCCTCCTCAGGAACGCTCTCCTTCAGGATTCGGAGTGGCCCGGGGCCACGCCCAGGCAATGGCAAGGGGAGCCAGTAAGGCGAGGGTCGCCAGCAGGGGCCATCGAAAAATACCATTCAGAACAAACATGGCGGCAAAAAACAGGATCGGGACGATGCCGGTGAGGCATTTTTTGCCGGTTTTAAAAACCATGGAGAGGGTGAGCGCGATGGCGGCTGCGGTGGCCCCTTTGAGAATGGATTTTAATTCAGGGACCTCGTGGAACCGGAAATACGCGTAGGCGAGAAGGATGGCAATAACAACCGGGATGGCACACAGGCCGGTCACGGACGCGGCCGCGCCTGGAATGCCGCGGAATTTTGTGCCCACAAAGACCGCAAGATTCACCTGATTCGCACCTGGCAAGATCCGGCACATGGTGACCGCGCTGAGAAACTCCTCATCGGTCATCCACTTTTTTTCAACCACCACCACCTCGCGCGACCAGGCGGAAAGCCCGCCCCCAAAAGATGCGAGGGCGATGTGGTTAAATGTCAGCGCGAGTTCAAAAAGTGTGGGAGGTTTCACTCGTGCCGGAGGTCGTGGTCATGGGGAAAGTCCGGTTCGTGGTGTTTGGCCGGTTCCAGGGGGTCGGGAGCATTGTAGCGGACCGAGGAGTCCCAATCGGTTTCGAAGACATCCATCAAGCCGGTGACAATCGCCGGGTCGGTGATGGTGGCGCCCAGTTCGCGCCGGAGGTCAAAGGCGCTGCGGTCAATGTTCATCGAACCCAGCAAAGCGTGACACCGGTCAGCAAGAATCAATTTGGCATGAAGGCGGTAGTTTTTTTGTTTGTGGACTTTCACGCCAAACCGCTGGAGGACCCTCAACGAAGAAAACGTGTCCAACACATCCCAATCGCTTATTCCGTGTTTGCCGCCGCAGAGCACTCGCACATGCACGCCACGCGCCGAGGCCTCGATCAGACGATCCAGAATCACCGCATCCACAAACTTCGGGTGCTGCACGTCGAGGTGTTTCTCGGCGGCATCAATAAATTTTGACATCTGAATTCGTGAGTTCGAATTGCTCCAAAGAAGGCCGGTTGATGGATCGGGGGACCAGTCCCGGTGCTCCCAGTCGGCTTCAAAACCTTCGATCACCTGGGCCACCCGCGCGGGATCCTGGGTGACAATTCCATAGTCGCGGGTCAGGGTGAAATATTTCTCACACAGATTGAAGGTTGCAATGAGCGCGGCCTGACCATCCACAACAATGGATTTTTCGTGGGTCACATAAAACTTGGGGTTGGCCCACTGAATCTCGACACCAGCCGCTTTGAGTTTTTCAAACGTGTCATCATTGGCACGATCTCCGCCGGACCGCTTGGGGTTCAGCATCACCCGCACGGCGACTCCTGCCTGCCTTCGCGCAATCACGGCCTCAACCAGGGAGGGTTCTGTGAAGGTGAACTGCTTGATCAGGAGAGATCTTCCGGCGGCCTGGATGAATGTGCGGACCGGGAGAACCCCGTCATCAGGCTGGACGATCAAGTGGGGCACAGGGATGAGCATATTTACCTTTTTGCAGAAATGGCCTGCCGCTGACAGGAAAAATTCGTCGGCAGCCGGAATGCAAGGGTGATTTGATGTCATGAGGCTGATTGTCAATGTGTTGAGCGGAAGCCCCACTTCGGAACGCAAAAAGGCGGGCGGGCACGGCTTGTCTCGCCGTGGACCTCGCGGAGTTGGAGACTGCCGCGCCGTACCCCGGAAAGAAACCAACTGGCGCGAGCGCGGATCGCCCCTTGGTTGGCAGGGACGGGCCGTCTCGTTCTTTTCAACAGGCAGCCGATTTGTCCTGTGCTTTTGATGTGGATGCTTGAAATCGCGGGCGTTGGCATCAAACTTGGAAGGTCATGACAATTAAGGATATCGAGTTACCCCTGGATGCCCCGGCCGAGGCGGGAATGGATCCGAAGAAACTGATTCGGGGGAGATATTATCTTGATCGGAAATTGGGAAGGGGGGGTGCCGGGGAAGTTTTTTTGGCCTACGACCAACAGCTTGAACGGTGGGTTGCCATCAAGCGCATGAGGGTCGACATGGGCGGGGTTGCGGAACGCGAGAAGTTCGCCACGCGGGAGGCCAAACGACTGGCCCGTCTCCAGCACCCGAATATCGTGACCGTTTATGACCTTATTGAGCACGATGGTGATCTGCTTTTGGTGATGGAATATCTCGGAGGGTGCACGTTGGAAGATTTGGATGAGCCGTTGGCGTTCGGGGATTTTGTGGAGGTTTCCCGCCAGTCCCTGGTGGCTCTTTCGGCAGCGCATGACATCGGAATGATCCATCTGGATATCAAACCGACAAACATCATGCTTGAGCGACTGCCAAGCGGCCACCTCAACACCAAGCTGCTGGACTTTGGTTTGGCGACCCTGATGGGTCACTCTGCGGCGGAAGATAATGATGGCGATGGGTCTGTGCTTGGATCGGTTTATAACATGGCTCCCGAGCAACTGCAGAGAGAGCCGCTTGGTTTTTACACGGACCTTTATTCATTGGGGTGTGCGATTTATTTTGCTCTGGCGCGGAAAGAACCCTTTCAGGGCGAATCCGTCGAAGAGGTGATTGAGGCGCATCTGCGGCATGATTATGTGCCCCTGACCAAACGGCGGCCCGATCTTCCCCGTGACGTTTGCGAATGGGTCGAACGCCTCATGGCCAAGGCCCCGGCAGAGCGGCACTCCGGGGCCCAGCAGGCCCTTGCTGAGCTGCTCTCAAAGCTTGCGTCACGGCGTGCGGTTGATCGTCAAAACCACCCCCCGGATGGAAAGCCGCATCCCCACCCTGTGCTGGATCCGGCCCATGAGTCCGCGCTGAAATCCAATATTGGCAAAAAAGCCACCGTCGAAGGGCGCGTGCAAAGAGTGTGGGAAAATTTTGCCGGCACAGCTGTTTTCGTCAACTTTGTGGGCGTCAGCCATCAGGCCTTTTGCCTGGTGATTGAAGCCGGCTTGCAGAACATCGATCCCGGCGGGTTGCAATCTCTTGTGGGCACCTCCATCCGCGCCACCGGGCAAATCACAGACTTTCATGGAAGCCCACAAATGCTTATTGAATCAGCAAATAACCTGCACAAAATCTGATGTTTCGGGAGTAACCCCGAAATCGGATCGGGGGAAACTGGGCAGTGAGGGGATCGAACCCCCGACCAATAGTGTGTAAGACTACCGCTCTACCGCTGAGCTAACTGCCCGGTCCCGTGGATACGTAACAGGCGGTTTCAAACTGCACAAATCCAAAAATCAGTCTCGCTTCAAACCGGCGAGGGTCTTTAGGATTCTGATTCATGGCGATCAAAAGTTTTAAGGATTTCGAAGCCGAGAGGTCTCCCCTGAGGATTATTCTGCCCGTGGCGGGTGCCATTGTTGTTGTCGCTCTTCTGGGTTTTTTGATCTTCGGGTCAAGTCAAAAACAATCCGAGGTTGCAGAAGTTGTGGTGCCGGAACCAACGCCAACGCCTCCTCCCAGCCCTGAGGAGCTCCGTCAGATGCAGGTCAACCAGCTCCGCACCGATCTGGCCTGGGCCGCAACCGAACAAAACCGCGTAAAATTGGAAACCACAGCCCTTGCCCTGCTTGAGCTTGAACCGGAGGATGGGGAAGCCTGGAGCCACTTGGGCCGGGTGCAGGAAAGCCGGGGCGAGACAAAAGCGGCCATCGACTCCTTCACCAAGGCGGTGGAATTCTCGAAAGAAAAAGCCTTCAATCTTTATCTGCGCGCCAAATTGCTCCGCGCCCAAGGCGACCTTCCTTCGGCAGTCAGGGACTTGGAAGAAGCGGCTCAAGCTGATCCCAGCAGTATCGGCATCGCAAACAGCCTGATGATTTTTAAAATCCAAAACGGAAGTCAGAATGAGGTCCGTTCGCTTGTGGAGACCTATGAGCAAACCGGGATCAGCCGAAATGCCCAATTCTGGCTGCTGGGCGCCGCGGCCCTTGCCATGCAGGACGGTAACACCATTCGTGCCACCCGCTGCCTGGAGGCCCTCAAACTCACGACGGCAGGGCCCTTGCTCGATGAATTGCTGGCCGACCCGTACTTTGATCTCTACCGCAACCAAGCCGACTATCGGCCATTTTTTGAAAATCGCCCGATTGCCCAACCATGACTTGTAAAAGTCACTAAGCCAGTTCAGGAAATGAAGACCCCCATGAGCCAATGGTTCCTTGTGGGCTGTATGATGACCATTCTGCCGGGGTGCACATCGCAACTTGCGGAGTTCCGGACGTGGTTGGATGCCGAATTGGCTTCGAAAGGGCCGTTTAAGATTGAGGCATTGACGCTGCAATCTCACAAACCAGATGGCAAGCCGGAGGACTTTGACTTTCACGGAAAGCTTGTGGTCACCGAGGATCTTTATCGTCGGGTCCCGGTGGTGGATGACGTTAAGCTGAAGGACCTGCGGATGCGGGCCAAAGTTGCCGGGTTGAGCCCGGAAGATATTCTAAAATTGGAAGCGCCCCTTGCTTCCGTGAGGGACATTTCTTTTTGTGAGCTGCTTTCAAAAAAAGGGACAACGGTTTCATTTTCTGGCAAAGCCAAAGCTCATCCGGGAGGCAGGGGAAATTTTGAACTGCTCGAGCTGCAAGGTCTGGACATTCTGCGGGGCGAACGTCTCAAAGAGGGATGGGTGGACCGTTCAGCAGACAATGGCGGAAAACTCCTGCTGGAGGCTGAGAGTGAATCCTCGTCCGCCCTGAAATCCTTCGAGGACGCCATCGTATCCCGGGAGCTTGTTCAAAGTGAAAAGGCTGTGAAAAAACAATCTCTTCTGGCCGCTTGCCAGCCTGGCAAAAAGCGGCTGGGCGTCTGGGAGACCGGAGGTTTCCAGGGGGCGTTGGGCATCGAGTTCACCAAGCAGGGTGCTGAGGCGGATGGCTTTCCCGTGGAAGGTTTTCTTTTTGATCCGCAAGTGTCTGAATACAGAAAACCCTTCCGGGGCCGGATTGAGGAATCAGGTAACGCCAATGACCCCTTTGAACTGCGGTTGGTTGTTGAGGCTGAGAACGGGGGAGTGGTTGTTCATGATGAGATCCTTCACGCCCGCGCCAAAGCGGAACAAGCCGGTCTGGTTAACAAAACGATGGGGCTGCTGCTCGTTCAGTGCAATTACACGTTCATCCTCACGCCTTCCGCCAATGGGGTACTGGCCGGCAGGATTCTTGAAGACGACGTGTCGAACCGACTCTGGACACTTGGTTCCACTCCAACTTTGGAATTCCCGCCTCATGCGCCACCCCCGCGAAGGACCTCTGCTCAGTCCGGAACCACGGAATTGACGACCATCCAATCCGCCACCGTTGGTAATGGTGCGGGAGCCCGGCCCATTCCCCCGGTGCCGCCTCCCTCGCCGCAGGCTGCCCGGGAAAAAAGACTCATTCAGCTGGCTGTCGACGCGGAGCCCATGGCGCATAAGTTCACTGAGGCTGTCTCCGCAGGTGACTCAGCGAAGGCCAATGAGATCTTTCAGCAGATGGTCAGAAAGTACCCCGAAGCCCCGCAGACCCTGGCACTGCGTATTTCCCACGCCCAATCGCTCGGAAACACCCAGATGGCCCGTCAGCTCTACGAAACGCTGAAAAGTTATCCCCTACCTGAAAGCAATAAGCAGGAGGTGGAACAGCTCGGCAAAAGGATCAACCAAAAAAAGTGACTTGAGCAGGGTCCACGCGGGCCAATGCGGCTAACCGCAAAAGATACGTCGAGGCTCTCAGATTCCCCGCACTTTTTACTTTCCCCGGCAAATAACTACTGGTCTAGTTGTCATTCCTCATTATGGAACACTTGGATCAACTGGAGTCGCAAAGCGTTTATCTTCTGCGGGAAGCCTATCATAGCTTCTCGAATCTTTGCATGCCATGGAGCATGGGAAAGGATTCCAACGTGTTGATCTGGCTTTCCAAAAAGGCGTTCTGCGGCAAAATCCCGTATCCGGTCCTGCACATCGACACCACGTATGAATTCCCCGAAATGCTGGAATTCCGGGACTGGGCGCTCAAACACTACGAACTCGATCTCATTGTTAAAATCAATGAGGAGGCGCGGGCGGGGCGGGGTACCTACTCCGAAAGCATCGGATATGAGACCCATGACCCCGTGACCGTCACCCACGAACTAAAAACTGTGGCTTTGCAGCAGGTCATGACCGAGAGAAAATTTGATGCCTTGATCACCGGCATCCGGCGGGATGAAGATCCCACCCGGGCCAAGGAGCGGTATTTTTCGCCTCGCAATGCAGATTTCGAGTGGGATTACAAAGACCAGCCTCCCGAGTTCTGGAATCAGTTCACCACCACGATTGAACCGGGAGAACATATCCGCGTCCAGCCCCTATTGGATTGGACCGAGGTCGACATCTGGCGCTATATCGAACGGGAGCAAATTCCCATTCCTCAAATGTATTTTGCCCGCGAAGCGGAGGACGGAAAAAAATACCGTTTCCGTTCCCTGGGGTGCTGGCCCATCACCAAACCCGTGGTAAGCACAGCTTCGAACATTCCGGAGATTGTGGCCGAACTGATGACCACCCGCACTTCCGAGCGCGCTGGCCGTGCCCAGGACCATCATGAGCGGAACGCCATGCAAAAACTCCGCGCCAAAGGCTTCATGTGACCATGCCCACCACCGAACTTCCAACCACCGAACCCCTCTCCGCAGGTTTTGAATACTCCACGTCGCAGAAACTGCGCATCGTCATCGTGGGTCATGTCGATCATGGCAAGTCCACACTGATCGGGCGGCTTTTTCATGACACCAATTCTTTACCTGAGGGCAAGGTCGAACAAATCCGTGCCGCCAGCGAAGCGGAGGGCATGGAATTTGAATTTGCCTTTCTGCTGGATGCGCTTTTGGAGGAGCAGGCTCAAAATATCACGATTGACACCACCCAACTGCCTTTCCGGAGCGCCACACGGGAATACGTGATCATTGATGCCCCGGGCCACAAAGAGTTTTTGAAAAACATGGTGACTGGCGCCGCTTCGGCGGATGCCGCGATCCTGCTTATTGACGCGAATGAGGGGATCCAGGAGCAATCCAAACGCCATGCCTACCTGCTTTCCATGCTTGGGATCCGGCAAATCGTGGTTGCGGTCAACAAGATGGACCTCGTGGGGTTTGATCAGGCCCGCTATGACGCGATCCGCTCGGAATATTCAGAGTTCCTTCAGAAATTGGGCATCATTCCCCAACACTTCATTCCCCTCTCTGCCAAGCTTGGAGAAAACATTGCGAGTTCTTCCACACAAATGCCCTGGTTCCATGGACCTCATGTCCTCGGGGCGCTGGATGGATTTGAAGTGGCGGTTGAACCTGAAGGGCAGCCTCTGCGGTTTGTGCTTCAGGATATCTATCGCTTCGACGAACGTCGGATTCTCGCCGGACGTCTCGAAGCCGGGCGTTTGAGCGTGGGTGATGATATTGCCTTCTGGCCAGATGGGAAACGCAGCCGCGTGAAGTCCATCGAAACATGGGGTGCGAAGACCCCTCCCCTCTCCGCGACCGTCGGAGAAGCGCTGGCCATCACGCTCGAAGAACAAATTTTTGTGGAGCGAGGACAGATCGGGGGATCCCCGAAAGAGGGGCCTGCTGAAGGCCGGGAGATTCATGCGAGCCTCTTCTGGCTGAGTGCCGACCCTCTGGAGTTGAATCTGCCGTTCACGTTGAAGCTTGGCACACAAAGTGTGGAGGCCCGCGTGGTGGAAATCGTGCGCTTGCTTGATTCCTCCACCCTGGAACCCATCGAAGGCGGTCGCTCGGCCATCGCCAAAAACGAAGTGGCCGATGTGCGGATCCGCACCCGCAGGCCCGTGGCGTTTGACCGTCATGACCGCATTGGCACGACGGGTCGATTTGTTATTCTCGCCGGCAAACGCATCGGAGGGGGGGGCATCATCCGCGAAGCCGATTACAAAGCCTCCCGGAATGCCGTCTCTGCTGACAATCTCACGTGGACAGTCAGCCCTGTCACCCGTGAGGCCCGCGCCGAGGCCCATGGCCATCGCGGCGTGGTGCTCTGGCTCACCGGCCTCTCAGGTTCGGGAAAATCCACGATGGCCACCGCTCTCGAAGGTCACCTTCACCGCCGGGGAATCTCCAGCACAATCCTTGACGGGGATAATCTCCGTCATGGCCTGTGCTCCAACCTTGGATTCTCAAACGAGGACCGCACAGAAAATATCCGGCGGGCCGGCGAGACCGCGAAGCTGATGGCAGAAGCCGGCCTGGTCGTCATCTGCTCGCTGATTTCCCCGTTTCAGGAAGATCGCAGCAAAGTCCGCAACATCTGCTCGCGCGACGGTATTCCTTTTGCCGAAATTTACGTCAATGCCTCCCTGGAAGTTTGTGAAAAACGCGATCCCCGTGGTCTTTATAAAAAAGCAAGGTCCGGCGAGATCACCAACTTCACCGGAGTCGGCTCCCCCTACGAGGTCCCGGAAAATCCCGAGCTTGTCCTCCAAACGGCAGACATCCCTCCCGAAGAATCTCTGGCCACCCTCTTTGATTTCGCCATCACGCTCTCGAAGTTTCCATCGGAGAATGCCTCCGGCCATAGTGCTTCCGGCGAGGGGATATAGAGCATGTCCTGAAGTTTGTGCCGTGACATCGCTGTGAGGGAGGGCTGCATGCCGGGAATTTGGAACAAATTTCCTTAACGCCGGGGAGTTATTCTCACGTGATTTCTTGAGCGATCTCGTCAGCAATCCTCAAAAAGGCCTCCCTGGGGTCATCGGCCCCCGTGATGGGTCTGCCAATAACCAGATAATCCGCCCCATCACGAATGGCCACCGCGGGCGTCGCCATCCGCCGTTGATCGCCGGCGGCCTCCCCAACCGGCCGAACGCCGGGGGTCACGATGGTGAGAGCTTCGCCGTGAGCTTTCCGTAGCAACCGGATTTCCTGAGGGCTGGCCACAACGCCCCGGATCCCGGCAGCACGCCCCATCGCGGCAAGCGCAAGGACTTGCGCGGATGGGCTGGAAGCCACGCCAGTTGCCGCAAGATCCGCCTCATTCATGCTCGTGAGGACGCTGACTCCCAACACCAACATCTCCCCCGCTTCCCCGGCGCAGGCTGCTATCATTTCCGGTCCGCCGGCGAGGTGGATGGTTGTCATGGAAACCCCCAAATTCCTTGCCGAGCGGATCGCTTCCCTGGCGGTGTTCGGGATGTCGTGAAACTTCAAATCCAAAAAAATCCGCAGTCCTCGATCTGAAATCTCACGCACCACTTGCGGCCCCTCCGCCGTGAAAAGCTGAAGACCAAGCTTGGCCCAGACGATTTCCCCGGACAATTGGTCAACCAACCGGAGGGCTGACCGCAAGTCCGGCTTATCAACTGCCACAATCATTTTTTCTTTGGCGAGGTCGTTCATGTGGAGATGATGACACCAATGAAGCTTCTCTCACCAGCCAAAGTGAATTTACATCTTAAGATTCTTGGAAAGAGGCCCGATGGATTCCACGAGATCGAGACGCTGATGGCTCCCTTGACATTGGCTGACGAAATCTCAATCGATCAAGCGGGCGCGCCGGGCATTGCACTAACGTGTGACAACCCGCAGGTTCCCACGGGATCTGACAATCTCATTGTGCGGGCTGCGGAACTTTTTCTTAAAGAAACAGGCACGCCCATGGGGCTGCGCATTCACCTTCTCAAAAGAATTCCCATGGGGGCGGGGTTGGGTGGAGGCAGTGGCAATGGTGCGAGTATCCTGAAGGCGCTGAATGCGCTAACGAATTCCGGCCTCCCGGTTGCCCGGCTGGAGGACCTCGCATCGCGGATCGGCTCCGATGTGGCATGGTTTATCCGGGGTGAAGCGGCGCTTTGCCGGGGTCGGGGCGAAATCATTGGCCCTCACGTGCCTGTGCCCCGGTGGCCACTTCTACTGCTCAAGCCTCCCTTCGGGGTGCCCACACCATGGGCCTATCAGGCCTGGTCAAAGATGGCAGATCATCCTGCCACCACTCAAATCCTCGATGACATCACCCTTCACAATGATCTGGAGCCTCCCGTCTTTCACAAGTATGTCCTGCTCCCCGCCATAAAAAATTGGCTCCTGAATCAGGAAGGCGTGCGGGCGGCAGCGATGTCAGGTTCGGGCTCCACAATGTTTGCCGTGCTGGAATCTGCGTCGTTGGCCGCCGCCCTTTCAAGCAAGGCGAAGGCCGCTTTCGGGGAAACGCTCTGGGCTCAGGCCTGCGAAATCCAGGAGTCCCCCCTTTCTCCAGACTTGCAAGAAGGCGGGGATTGAGGCTTTTTTTCATGATGCCCACCCTTTTTCCATCGCCATGCCTTGCTGTGTTGATGCCGGTTTATAATGAGGCCGCCACGGCAGAGACCATTATCACCAGGGTTCTTGAACAGAACTGTGTGGCGGAACTGATCATTGTGGATGATTGCTCGTCTGACGGCACACGCACCCTGCTGGAGAAACTCGCGGCTGCGGATCCCCGCATCCGCCTGCACTTTCACGCGACCAATCAGGGAAAAGGCGCTGCCACCCGAACCGCCATTGCCCGGATCACGGCGCCGCTGGCCATCATTCAAGACGCCGATCTGGAATACGACCCCGCGGAATACGAGGCTCTGATCACTCCCATTCTCCTTGGCAAAGCCGATGCCGTCTTTGGTTCCCGGTTTATTGGCGGTCACGCCCATCGCGTTCTGTATTTCTGGCACATGGTCGGAAACAAAATCCTGACGCTGCTTTCCAACATGTTCACAAACCTGAACCTCTCGGACATGGAGTGTTGCTACAAAGTTTTTCTGTCAGAGAAACTCCGCGCCATCCCCATCACCGAAAACGGCTTTGGCATCGAGCCTGAACTCGCTGCCAAATCCGCGCGCATGGGGCTGCGCATTTATGAGGTTGGTGTGTCCTACTCGGGTCGCACGTATGCCGAGGGCAAAAAAATCACATGGCAGGATGGCTTCCGCGCCCTCTATGCCATCGTGAAGGCTTGAGCGGCGTAGCGAAAAGCGGAACGTTTTTCGAGGCTTCACGCGGAGAGATCGCTGATTAGAAAGTTGGTCTATTTTCCGCTACGAGTTTTCCACTCGCATGCGGGAGAGGCTGGCTCGGGGTCCCGAGCCATACGCCTGGGTATAGACTTTGTAAAACTGCGCATAACTGCCAAAACCCGCCTCGTAAACTGCCTCGCTCAACGTTTTGTGAGTGGGCTGACGGATGATCGACCAGAATCGTGAGAGCCGGAGCGAATTACGGTAGCGGCTGACAGGGACCCCGATTTGTTTTGTGAATGTGCGGCTCATGTAGGCTTCGCTGACACCACATTTTTTTGCCAGGCCAGCAAGATCCTGTGTGTCCCCCCCCGCACTCAGAATTTCCAACGCCCGGCTGACGGCCGGGTGCAGGGCGATGTCTTTGCCTTCAGCTGGACTGCTTCGCTGACGCCGCCAACACTGAAGAAGGAGATGCTGCAACCCGGCATTGAGTCCTTCGGGATCACCATGCTCAAAACAGAAATCCGGACCAATACCAAACCCGGCCTCACGGTTCAGCACATCCGCATCCAAAGATCCCTGCATGAGGTCCTCCATGGTTTTGCGAATGAGATCGAAGGATTCCGGGTCGAGAACGGTGTGTAGCACCCCGTCTCCTGCGATGTATTTCCTGCGCAAATCGACGTAGGCCCTGCTTCGACAGGACCTCATAATCAGCTCCGGCTTGAACACCGCCACAAAATATTGCGCGTCATCCGACCGGTCCACCAGTTGGTGCTCCTGAGCGGGAAACATCCATAACAATGTGCGCTTGGCAAACGTGAAACGGCGTCCCCCCACCACATACGTCACAGAACCCCTCACAATCAGATTGAGTTCCAGCTCCACGTGGTGATGGCTGTTCAAACGCGGGGGATTGCGAACAGATTCCGCAAGGAAGAGAAACCCGTCATATTTCCGGCCCAGCTTGAGATTTTCGAGCATATGACAAAATATGATAACTTTTTGTCATGTGACAAGAGGACATGTGGAGCAAACCATGCTTTCTTTTGGCAACGCATGAAAAGGTCCCCCCATGGCACTCTGCCCGATGGCAGGACTGTTGAAATATTCACACTGGAAAGCCGTGGAGGGATGGTCATGAAAGTCCTCACTTATGGAGCCACGATCTCATCGCTCATGGTTCCTGACCGCACAGGATGTCTCGCTGATGTTGTTTTGGGATTCGGGGACCTTGCGGGCTACCTCGCCCCTCATCCCTATTTCGGGGCAGTGGTTGGCAGGGTCGCAGGTCGAATCCGGGGGGCGGAGTTTGTCTTAGATGGCACCCGCCACAGCCTGGCAGCCAATGAATCTCCCAATCATGTGCATGGCGGAAAGACGGGGTTTGATCGGCGGCTCTGGGTGCCGGGCCCGATCAGCGGCTCGAGTGTGCAACTTAGTTATCAGAGTCCCGATGGTGAGGAGGGCTATCCGGGAAATGTGACGGCCAAGGTCACCTATTCCTTGACCGATGAAAACGTTTTAAGCGTTGAGACCGAAGGCACAACCGACCGGGCAACTCCCTTCAGTCTCACCCAACATTCCTATTTTAATCTGGCAGGTGAGGGAAACGGGACGATTGAGGATCATGAGCTGCAAATTTTCGCAGCGGCTTACGCTCCGGTGGATACAGACCTGGGACTCCTCGGCCGCCGCGAAGCTGTTGGAAAAAATGATTTTAACAAGGCTCGAAAGGTGGGTGCTGTGTTGCCGGACCTTCACGGGCGCCATGGCGACCTTTATTTTCTGAAAGATCCGCGGGAGGCGGGCCGCACCCTGCAAAAAGCCGCAAAGCTTTACGAGCCCGCGAGCGGCCGATGCCTCACGGTCAGCACCACCGAGGATTGTCTTCAGCTGTATACGGGCGTCGCCTTGGATGGAACTCTGAGAGGAAAATCAGGAATAACCTATGGCCCCCACGCCGGACTCTGCCTGGAGTGTGAGGGATATCCTGATGGTGCCAACACGCCATCACTCGGCAATATCATCTTGCGACCAGGGGAGGTTTCCCATCACACAACCCTGTACGCATTCTCAACTGAATAAAATCCCACTCAAACAAAACAGCATTATGAGCCAAGACCACGGAACAGCCGTTCTCAGCAAACCGCCCGCCAAACTCGATTATAGCCTCACGGGCGAAAATGCTCATTTGGCCATAGAACGCGGCCTTGCCGAAGCGGATTGGTACCAGTGTCACGTCCCCCGGGAAACCATGCGCAAGTTGCTAGAAAGGCGGGATGGACCCGCCCTTCGTGATACGATTCTCTGGTTTGCGCTCATCTTGGGCTCGGGTTATGCCGCGTTTGCCTTGTGGGGCTCGTGGTGGGCGATCATTCCCTTTGCGATCTACGGCGTGCTCTATGCCTCCACGTCGGATTCACGATGGCACGAGGCCGGTCACGGAACAGCTTTCAAAACGGACTGGATGAACAATGCCCTCTACGAAATCGCATCCTTCATGGTCATGCGCGAATCCACAGTCTGGCGCTGGAGTCACACCCGACACCACAGCGACACGATCATCGTCGGACGGGACCCTGAAATTGCTGTCCCACGTCCCCCTGACATCAAGGCCATCATGATGGGATTCTTTAATTTGGGAGTTTATCCCAAATACTTCAAACACCTCCTTATTCATGCATTGGGCCGGATGACTGATGATGAAAAAACCTACATCCCCGAATCCGAGTTCCCGAAAATCGTATTCCGCGCGCGCATTTATTTGGCGATTTACGCGGCGGTCATTGCTCTTGCTGTGGCCATGGGAAGCATTCTCCCCCTGCTGTTTGTGGGGCTCGCCAATCTTTACGGGTCCTGGCTGATGGTTGTGTATGGTCTGACTCAACATGCCGGGCTTGCCGAAAACGTGCTCGATCACCGCCTGAATTGCCGGACGGTCTACATGAATCCCATCCACCGGTATCTCTACTGGAATATGAATTACCACGTGGAGCATCACATGTTCCCGCTGGTTCCATATCACGCCTTGCCGCGTCTGCACACGGCCGTGAAGCATGATTGTCCGGTACCTTACCCGGGTCTGTGGAATGCCTGGAAAGAAATTGTTCCGGCCGTGCTGCGCCAGGTCAAAGACCCGGCCTGGCATGTCAAACGCAAGCTTCCGGCTCCTTCCAAACCGGAAGGAACCGCTGCTGGAATCCCGCCAGTGGATGCCAAACCCGATTCCGAAGGCTGGATAGAAGTCTGCGCCGCAGCAGACCTTGGACCTTCTGACGTCATTCGCTTTGATCATGGCAAAAAAACCTTTGCCCTCATCCGGGACGCGGCCGGGGCCCTGTATGCCACGGACGGAATCTGCACGCACGGCAACACCCATTTGGCCGATGGCTTGGTGAAAGATGACATCATTGAGTGCCCCAAACACAACGGGCGGTTTCATTTGGCGGACGGCACTCCGGCCCGTGCTCCCGTCTGCCGCGGGCTGGCCACCTACCCCTTGGAGGAGCGCCAGGGCCGCCTCCACCTCAACATCCTGCGCATAGGGGGAGCGGGAGCGCGCACGCAAAAAAGTTATCAGCTCCGGGTCGTGAGCAATCAAAACGTGGCGACGTTCATCAAGGAGTTGGTGCTTGAGCCTGTGGATGCTGCCGTTTCCTTCACGCCGGGTGATTACCTGCAAATTGACATTCCTGCTTATGATGAAATCCGGTTCCGCGATTTCGATATCCCGGAACCTTATGCGCAGGTTTGGAAGCAGCAACATGTGTTCGACCTGGTGTCACGGAATTCGGGTGCCACCCGCCGCAACAATTATTCGCTGGCCAGCAACCAAAAGACCGAACGCACCCTCCGCTTCAATGTCCGTATCGCCACCCCACCCCCCGGCCAGGATTGCCCGCCGGGCGTGGGTTCGAGCTATGTCTTCAGCCTCAAACCCGGCGACCAGGTGACTGCCATCGGCCCCTTCGGTGACTTTCATATCAAGCCCACCCAAAAAGAAATGGTTTACATCGGTGGTGGAGCCGGGATGGCACCCTTGCGGGCCCACCTCAGCCACCTCTTTGAAACAGAACACACCGCCCGCAAGGTCAGCTTCTATTACGGGGCACGCTCGAAACAGGAACTTTATTATGGCGAATTTTTCCAGAGCCTCGCCACCCAACATTCCAACTTCGATTTTCAGTTGGCCCTCTCGTCCCCCCTGCCCGAAGATGAATGGACCGGGCACACCGGTTTTATCCATGAGGTTGTGCTCCAACATCACCTCCAAAACCACCCCAACCCGAAGGGTATTGAATTCTATCTCTGCGGCCCGCCCATGATGATCAAAGCCTGCACCAAAATGCTCGCAGATCTCGGCGTTCCCACCCATCAGATCGCCTATGATGAGTTTTAAATCCGCCCTGACTTCACCACCCCGGCACGTGTCTCAGGTATAAATCGCGACCCGTTGGCTTCATCCTCCTTGCCCCTAACCATGGCATGGCATATTAAACCTGTGATGAATTCCCCTTCTGAATCACCTGCCACATTACGCGTCGGATTTGTCGGCGCAGGCAAGCAGGCGCAGTGTTCTCATTTGAGATATTATACGAAGTTGCCGGAATGTGAGGTGGTGGCCATTGCGGATGCGGATGCCGATCTCGCGGGCCGGGTGGCAACACATTTCGGGATTCCCCGGGTGGAGACATCCCACGCCGCCTTGATAAACAATGGCAGCCTTGACGCCTGTGTTCTCACACTCCCATGCGTTCCATCGGCAGAGCGTGTGGTGATCGATTTTTTGGAAGCCGGCATCCCCTGCATTGTCGAAAAACCTCTCGCCGCATCCCCCGGTGGAGCAGCCCGGATTGTTGAAGCGGCAAACAAGACCGGCACGGTCCTGAAAGTGGGTTTTCACAAACGCAGTGACCCCGCGACACTTGCAGCGATGAACGAGATTGAGCGTCTCAAATCGACCGGGGAGCTCGGGAAAATGACTTATGTGAGAATCCACGTGTGTCTGGCGGGAGATTGGATTGCCGGGGGGCGGTTTGATGTCATTTCCGGCTCAGGTGTTTTTCCGCCCGAGGTGGCAGCAGCGGAGGATTTCCCCGGCATGAACGAAGCGGCCCGCAAGCTATGCTCCTTATTTTCCGGGGGTCACGGTCATCAATTTGACTGGATGCGTCTCCTGCTTGGCGAGCCCTATTCCATTGTCCACGTTGACCCCTCGCAGGTGCTCCTTGTTGTTAAATCCGCAAGTGGAGTCCCGGCCGCTTTCGAGTTCACTCCTTACCGGTCAACGAGTGATTGGATTGAAAACGCCATGGTGTGTTTCGAAGGTGGCTACATAAAAATCGATCTGCCGCCGCCGCTTGCGATCAATCGGCCGGGCTCCCTGGAAATCTTCAGCAATGGAAAAGACGGGGCCGCACCCATCCGGACCTTTCCGGTTTTCCCTTATGATTGCGCCATGCGCGAACAGGCCCGGCAGTTCTTGCGCGCCGTGCGGGGGGCGAAAACACATCTCTGCACCCCCGGAGAGGGTTTGGAGAGTATCGAAATCTCCCGGGACTGGAGCATTCAGCTAACACAGACACTATGAAAGAAATGCAGCAAGCGGAGCTCGAACAACTGGCCGTTGAAGTCGCAGAGGCGGTTCCATGGATTCCCAGGATCATCGGGGAGATGTCGAAGGTGGTGGTTGGTCAGCATTATTTGGTGCGGCGTTTGTTGATTGGTTTGCTATCCGATGGCCACGTGCTTTTGGAGGGAGTCCCGGGCCTGGCAAAAACCACAACCGTCAAGGCTCTCTCCCGATGCATCGAGGGCGTCTTTCGCCGGATTCAATTCACTCCGGATCTGCTGCCCTCGGATATTGTGGGCACCTTGATTTACAATTCGGAGACACGCGAGTATCTGGCCAAAAAGGGCCCGATTTTTGCAAATATCGTTTTGGCGGATGAAATCAACCGCGCGCCGGCCAAAGTGCAAAGTGCTCTGTTGGAGGCGATGCAGGAACACCAAGTGACGCTTGGTGAGACGACGTTCCCTTTGCCGGAGCCGTTCCTTGTGCTGGCCACACAAAACCCCATCGAGCAGGAGGGCACGTATCCTCTCCCCGAGGCCCAGGTGGATCGATTTATGCTCAAAGTTGTGGTGGATTACGGAACGCTGGAAGAGGAAATCCGCATCATGGAACTGATGGGCACCTCGGGCGCAAAGCCAGTGACGGAGCCGGTGATGGACCTTCCCACGGTGATGTATTTGCGGAGTCTCTGTGATCGCATTTATGTGGATGCGGCGCTTAAGGATTATATAGCACGCCTTGTTCTGGCGACGCGTGACCCCGCTTCCCTGAATCCCAAATTTAAAGGCCTTGTCCGGTTTGGAGCCTCCCCGCGGGCCTCGATCAATCTGGTGCTGGCGGCCAAGGCCCATGCGTTTTTGGAAGGCCGGGCGCATGCCACGCCGTTTGATGTGCGCAGCGTTGCGATGGACGTTCTCCGTCATCGCATTCTCCGCACCTATGAAGCCGAGGCCGAGGAGATCACCAGCGAGATGATCGTTCAATCGATTCTGGCCAAAGTGACTGTTCCCTGACAGCCGGCTTATGACTGCCTTGACAACCCCCGCCCGCATTGACCAATGATTCCGCGGGAATACCTGCGTAAGATCCGTCAGATCGAAGTGCGGACCAACCGCCTTGCACAGGAACTGCTTGTCGGGGCGTACCAATCGGCGTTCAAGGGCCGGGGCATGGATTTTGAGGAGGTTCGTGAGTACCAGTTTGAGGATGACGTGCGGGCCATTGATTGGAATGTCTCTGCCCGAACGGGGATCACCCACATCAAAAAATACCGCGAGGAGCGCGAGTTGACGATGGTGGTCATGGTGGATCTCAGTGCGTCGGGAATCATCGGGACCGGGAGTCAATCCAAGCGGGATCTGGCGGCGGAGATTTCTTCGGTGCTGGCATTCAGCGCGCTGAGAAACAGTGACCGGGTCGGGCTCATCCTTTTCACAGACCATGTGGAGCACTATGTGCCGGCCGGGAAGGGGCGCTCACATGTTTTCCGGCTGATCCGCGATATCCTCTATTTCGAACCCGAGCAACGCACCACCTCCTGCAGCGCCGCGCTTCACTTTTTGAATCATGTGTTCCCCCGGAGGGTGATTGTTTTTCTGATCTCGGATTTTCTTGATACCGGCCTGGAGATGGCACTGAAAGTCACGAACCAAAAGCATGACCTGATTGCGATCCATATTTCCGACCCCAGCGAGTTTTCACTGCCGGAGGCAGGATGGGTCACCATGGAGGATGCAGAGACCGGGGAACTCGTTGAAATCAAAACCGGTGATCCTGTCTTGCGCCAAAAATATCACGAAGCGGCCATGACCCAACATGCCGCCAAAAAGAAAATGATCCGCCAGGCCGGCATTGACCTCATTGAAGCGCAAACCGACCGTCCCTACCTTGTCGACCTGAAGACGTTTTTCGAGCGCAGAAGCCGTGCGCGGGGAAATTGAAATCATGGATGGCGCTAAAATAATTTATGGAACTTCTTCACTGAGCCGTCGATGAAACCCGAAGACGACATTATTGAAGATTTGAGCATGATCGCGCCGCCCGACCTGCGGTGGATCGTGTTTGCCATCATCGCGGGGTTTGCGCTCGCTGCCATGGTCTGGGGCCTTTGGTATCTCACACGCACGGGAAAGATTTCTTTGTTTCAAAAGCCGGAGATCCCGCCCGAATCGCTCGCCTTGAAAAAACTTGCCGCCATCCGCCCCCTCATTGCGGAGGGCCGGGTCCGCGATTTTGTGGAACAGATTTCCGATATCCTGCGCGCCTATCTGGAGGCGCGTTACGGGTTGCTGGCGCCACGACTGTCCACGGAGGAATTTCTTTATGAAGCCCGCAAAACCGCAGGCTTGGGGGTGGCCCAGCGTTCGGGTCTGGGGGAATTTCTTTTCCGCTGTGACTCCGTGAAGTTTGCCCTGGGTGGGCTGGGCGTCGCCGGCATGGAAGAGCTTTATCAAACAGCCGAGCGATTCATCATTCAATCAACCCCGGTGAAGGCAGAGCCTCCGCCATCACTCCGGTCATGACGCTTCCCGAGTTCGGTCAACCGTGGTGGCTGCTCCTGCTTCCCTTGCTGGTCTGGTGGTTTACCCGTTATGGCGGCGAGGGCCGGGTGGGAGGAGTTGCCCATTCCTCGACCGGCCTTCTGATTGCCCTGGGCAGTCGCCCCAGACACAGTCCGGGCCGCATGTTGAGAAGGCTGAGGTTTTTTGTGCTGATTCTTTTCATTCTCGCGATGGCCCGCCCACGGCTTCCGCAAGGAGAACGCCCCGACCCCAGCAAGGGCATTGATATCATGATGGTGACCGACTGCTCGGGCTCCATGGATGCCAGGGATTTTGTTTTGGGTTCCGAAAAACTCACCCGTCGTGAGGCGTTGTTGCGGGCCATCTCCGAGTTTGTGGATCATCGCACCAATGACAGAATCGGGATGATCGGATTTGCCACGCACACCTATCTGCTCAGCCCGCTGACCACGGACGGCAATTGGATCAAAGATGTTTACAAAATGGTGGTGCTCAAAGGAGGAACGGCCATTGGCGATGGCATCCTCGCAGGCGTTGACAAACTGGAAGAAAATCCCGACCGCTCAAAAGTGATGATCCTCGTGACCGACGGCCTCAACAATGCCGGCAGCAACCCGCTCGATGCAGCCGACTATGCCAAAGAAAAAGGCGTGCGCATGTATGCGCTGGAAATCATGAACATCAGCCGCATCGCAGCCTCAGGAGTGGCCAACAATCCACTCAGTCAGGCTGCCATCAAAACCGGCGGCCAATACTTTCAGGCCGCAGACACCAATGCCTTGATGCAGATTTACCAGGAAATTGATCGCATGGAAAAACGGGAATACGAAGACCGCCGTTCCATGATTTATCACGAACTGTTTTTGTGGTTGCTGATTCCCGGGGCGCTCCTGGTGCTTTTTGAATGGGTGGCAGGAAACTCTTTTTGGATGCGAATCCCATGATTTTTGCCCACCCGTTTGTTCTCTGGCTCCTTCCTCTCCTGATGGTGGGAGGGGTCTGCCTTTTGTGGTTATCCAAACACCTCGCCGCAAAAAGGTTGGCGCGTTTTGGTCCTCCGGAGCGTCTCTCACAAATTGTCATCTCCGTGAACCCAAAAGCCCGAATGCGCAAGTGGGCCTTTGTGTTAACCGCGTTGGGCCTGCTCATTCTGGCTGCCGCACGGCCCATGATCGGCCCGCGATCCCTTGATACCGAACAGTCCGGGGCCGAATTTTTTATCGCTCTCGATGTCTCAAAAAGCATGTTGGTGAGAGACGTGGAACCCGACCGCCTGGATGCGGTGAAAGCTTCTCTGTCAAAGTGGCTGGAGACCCGTCATGGCGACCGCATCGGCCTGATTCTGATTGCGGGAGATGCCTTTGTGCAGGCCCCGCTCACGAATGATTACACGGCCCTGCGCGAGGTTCTTGCCCAGACCGGCCACACCTCGATTTCTCAAGGCGGCACCAATCTTGCCTCAGCAATCGAGATGGCGGCGGCGGCCTTCGAAGCGACGCAAGCCCGGCAGAAAGCGCTGATCATTGTCAGTGACGGCGACAATCTGGATGGCGATCCTGTGAGTGCTGCCGGCACCATCAGAGCCTCTTCCAACATGTCCATCTTCACGGTCGGGGTCGGCACGGAGGCTGGCGGAAGCGTGCCCGTTCCAGCCAAAGGGATTGCTCAGGATTTCTCAAAACCTCCCACACGCTTCATCCGGGATGAGTTCGGGGTCACAGCCCGCAGCCGGCTGGACGAGCGCGTGCTTCGCAACATCGCTGCGGCAGGCGGGGGCCAGTATTTTCGTTTTGAGCCGGATGGAAATTTTTGGGAGACCCTTTACACCGAAGCCCTGAAACCCATGGCAGGCACCATGGAAAAAATTGATGTGAACGACTACGACGATTTGTTTCAGATCCCGCTTCTCCTGGCCTTGCTGTTACTGGCTGCGGAAATGGCCATCTCTTCACGGCTGGCCAATCCTCCCCGGCTCAGGTCCGCCATTCAGATTCCCGAAACCGACGCCGCCCCCCCGGCCGTCAAAATCACCGGGGAGGCGGGGCTCGGGCTGATGATTCCCTTTGTTGCGGTGTTGATGCTGACCATGCGGACGGGTGCGGCAGGAACCACCGCGCAAACCATCGACGGGGCCCGGCAGTTGATGGACCAGGGAAATCCTCAACAAGCTGCAAAACTCCTTTGGGAGGCCACTCAACAACAAACGAAAGATCCCTACCTGATCTTCAACTATGGGATCGCCTCTTCGGCAAGCAGAGACTTTCAAGGTGCGATCTCAGCATTCACCGAAGTGTCCCGCCATCCCGAGTTGGGAAGGACCGCCAAACTTCAATTGGGAAATGTGCATTTCCGCATGGGTCAGGAATTCCGGAAATCCCGGAATCCGGCAGGTGCCATCGTCGCCTGGGAACGCTCGGTTGAGTTTTATACCATGGTGGAAAACCCGGATGCCACAACCCGACATAACCTCGAAGTCACAAAAAAGCTGCTCGCGGAGGTGCTTTTCGAGGCCGGCTCGACGTCCCTCAACCAAGCCAAAACCGCCCAGCTTTTAAGCACCCGCCTGGAGGCATCCGGCTCGGCCTTTGAGAAGCTGGAAAAAGCCTCCACCCTTGCTCCGGAAATGCAGGAAGTGATTGAGCCAAGAGAGGAGGCCAGGCAACTGTTCTCAAAAAGCCTGCAGGAAAAATCCGAAGAACTCGCCAAGCAGGCCGCCCACCCGAAGGTCGATCCGAGAAAAAAAAAGGGCCTCTATGAAGAGGCCGTGAGCGCCCTCAACAAAGCCATCGAAATTGATCCTGAAAACCCGGAGCTCGCCAAAAAAATGGAGGCCCTTCGGGCCGCCACCGCTTCCGATTATGCCAACACGGCCGAGCAGCAACTCGCCAAGGCTCAAAAAATTTCCAAGACTCCCGACAATGTGGGCTTTCGCGATCAACAAAAATTCCTGAACGAAGCCATCACGAATTCCAATATCGCCCTGGAGTTCGAAGCGGAGAACGCCAAGGCCACCTCCGTCAAAAATGAAGCCCTCAAAGTCATGGAGGAATCTCTGATGGCCAATGCCGCGCGCATGGAAGAAGCAGGGGACATCGCCGCAGCCCTCAAAAAGCGCCCTGACAGTGCCGCCGCCAGATACACCACTTCATTGCAGAACTATCAGGATGCGCTCGCTTTGAATGACACAAATGACCAGGCCCGCAGCCAAATCCCAAAGATCCAGGACAAGCTGGCCGAACAGCTCACTTTGCAGGCCCAGGAGGATATGGGGCGGGCCGAAGTCGCGGCGACCGCTCCCCCCGGCAAGCAAGGGAATAGCAAACTCCTTGAAGGCATTGGTCATCTGGAAAAGGCCACCCAAATCCTTGGGCAGGCCGAGGCCATGGCTCCAGGCAAAAACAATGCCGCCGAATTAAAAGGACAAGCCCAACAGCGTCTCAGTGAACTCCGGAACCGTTTGGATCAGTCGCTCATCGCCGCTGCGGAATCCGCAGGCGAGCAGGAGCCGGGCGAACCCGCCGCCGCACCGGCAGAAATCCCCGGAGCCGAAGGAGCTCCCACAGGCGGAAAAGCCCCCCTCAACTTTAGCGAGATCCGTGGAAGCACGGAAACCAAGGGAGACTTTTCCGACAAATCGCGGGATGGCCCGGTACGCGATTGGTGACGTGGTGTGATGAACCTAAAAAGGAAATTGGGAATGAACCACGGATGTCAGGCATGTAGTCATGCAATAAAAAAGTTAAGGCTTCGCTGCATTATTTTTTGGTCTTCCTGCCGCAGGCAGGCTCTTGAGAGTTCCCCCCGAACGCCTGCCGCGGCGAGCGGTGCGGGGTTTGGGGGCGCACAGCCCCCATCAGATCGGTTCTCGGATTGGAAGCTGATCAGGACATTGGAGGCAGCGCTGTAGCAGGGCATTAACGGAGTCGGAGAGCGACTGGCCCAACCCGGCTTTCTTGCGCATGGTAGTACCGAGGACGACGGCCAGTTTATGGAGCTTGAGACGAAAGCTCTTGTCAGTTTCCAGTGCTGTGGGCGGGTTGCCTTGGAGCATGTGCCAGACCTGGACCAACAACTTGCGGGCAACGGCGGCCACCGCCGTATTGCGGTTGCCTTTGCGGGCGAAAAGTTTCCAGCCCCATTGGCCAAGGACTGTATTGCGACCGCTGCGAAGAACGGCTTGAGCCCCTTGGATGAGAAGGTGGCGGATGTCGCCCCTGCCGCGCCGTCCGACACCCAGGCGGATGTCCTTACCTTTGCCGCTTTGGCGCTGACCGGGATTGAGTCCGATGTAGGCCACGAGCTTTTCGGGATTGTGGAAGCGACGGATGTCGCCGATGACCGCCAGCAGCGCGAAGGCACTCACGATACCAACGCCCAGCAATTTCATGCAGCGCATCATTTGAGGATCCTCAGCTATCTGTGAACCGATCAAGCGGTAAAGCCGTCTGCGTCGCTCTTTGGACTCAGCAACATTAGCAAAGTGCTCGTCAAGGATCTGGGATTGAAGCACAGACCATTGCCTTTGTTCGCCGATCCATTGGGAGGTGCTCTTCTCTTCGAGGCTGTGTTTGCCAAGCCGGATGCCGTGCCCGTTGAGATACCCTTTGATCGAATTGGTTGCTGCCGTGTGGTCGGTGACCGCCTTGCGGTAGGCGTGGAGCAGTTCGCGACGCTCACGGCTTTGTTCGTCGGGCACCCAGACGCACGGAGCGTTGCCAGCCAGGTAGACCAGCGCGATGCGGGCTGCGGCCATCTTGTCGTTGTCGGCATAAGTCTTGGCGTGCTTGCCAACGTGGCAGCTCTCCAGCACGCAGGCTCTCAGGCCAAGGCGGCTCAGGCGCTTGCAGACCTCAAAGCTGTTGCCGCCCGCCTCCAGCAGGATGATGTCCTGCGGGGTTAACTCCGCGGCGGCCCACCTCAGGAGAGCTTCCATCGAGAGGTTTTCCCGGCTTCCGATCTTGCGTGCATCGTGTGGGGTTTGCCCGACAAACACGGCTGCCGTGAAGGTATCCGGGTGGCAATCGAGTCCGATAATTTTTCCTTGGGAAGGAGGCGCAGGAGCCAGGTAGGTCTCCACCTCGCCCCCCTCCGCGGGAGCTTTCTTGGTTTTCAGTTTGTATGTTTTTTTTGTCATGGTTTTTCTCTGTTGGCCCGGTTAAGGGTAGAGGCAACCAGCGCGGGCAGCCGATTTGAGTTGATCCACGGACGGAAGGTTGCAGTCAGGCATTCGGGGTCTTGCGCCCCACGATGGTGCTTTCCGCCAAGGTTCAATCACGGATTGGAGCAGTCAGCTCAGTGTCATCATCGAACCTTTGGACCTTCGGCCACCTGTGCGTGTTGCAAGCACTCACGGGTTCCACCAAGGACATTGGACCAATCATTTCAGCTTGCCCAGCGCTGGTTGCTGCATGACTTCATGCCATCACGGA
>JBGSPC010000041.1:0-11345 GCA_041738805.1 Terrimicrobiaceae bacterium
TAGCGGCGAAGTCGCCGACCATCGTTGTAGGTGAGACGGGTGCGCCCGGTGCGATGCGGTGCCAGCAAGATCATGTCTTGGGCTGCCATTTGTTCACGCAGCGGATCGCTATCATAAGCCTTGTCGGCAACCACACAGACAGGCTTCTCTTTAACGTGAAGGTTGGCCATTGTGGCCGCGACCAAACTCACTTCGGCAGGAGAAGCAGCTTCTGCCTTCAAATGCAGGACGTAGGCCTTGCGGTTAAAAATAACCGTCAGATGATCCTCCGCATCGGGCTTTAAAGCCCGGATGCTGAATTAGAAATTTCCCGGCCTGAACGAAATCAGGAATCCTGCGTTTTCCTGAGACCCAGCGAGACCGGTCCGCTTTGGCCATGAAGGTGATCTTATAGCTTTTTCCAGCGCTGAGTTTGAAACCATTTTGGAAGAGACTCATTTTCCAGTGTTCATCGCCGGGTTCCAGAAGCTCAATCTTTGCACAGAGTGATCCATTGGGGCCCTTATCGGTCACGGTGAAGCTTCCTCTTGCGGGTTCGATCTGTTGCAACTCCCTGTTCAGCTTGTCTTCTGTGAAATCGGGATTGGTGAGGATCTGTTTTCCAGATGGCTCGGCCGCATGATGCCGTGAAAGGCCATGAATTCCAGATCGTCCTGATGCGCTCCGATGCCCAGATGCGTCGCCCGCATGCCGGTATCGGTCTCGAATTGAGGAATGAAGATTTCGGGGCAAGCTGAATGTTCTCTCATGAAATGATGGCGGCTTTCGGATTCACTCCAGCTGAGCCTTGGGCTTGCCGGGCTTCCAACGAGCGTAGTCCAAGGGACTGCAATCGCTTGAGGCAGGTGGACATGGTGCGTATTCCGCCAGAGGTTGTCTGATCTGAGAGGCACGCCGCGGCTGTGGCGTGTCCGCCTTTTAAGCACGCTGTCAAATCCCATCCCTCGTGGTATCCGAAGAGAAAACCAGCTGTGAATGCGTGCCCAGCGCCAGTCGCGCTGACGATGCGGGATTTTGGAAGATTTGCACTGCCCTCGATCGCCCGTTCTCCAGAGCTTGAAAGCGCCAGCGCCCCCGTGGGAAATCGGAGAACGACCGTTTTCGCGCTGGCCATTGTTTGCAATTCTCGGGCGACATCTTCTGCGGCGGTCAGGTCAGTGCCGCTCGGATAACGCACGCGAATTTCTGACAGCTACTCGGCGACTTCCACATTGAGAATGATAAGATCTGTTTGCCGAAGGGCTGCCCTGCCGCTCTCCCGGAAAAGTGCCATCGGGATATTGCTTCTTTCGATGTCCACACAGGTCAGGACACCTGCCTTTCGGGTACGGGCGAGCACCGAGGCGGCCAGAGTGCCAAACCGGTGGTCGGGCGCGTCGAGCTTGGCCAGAAAAAACAAGGACCCGAGAAAGAAAATACGGGGGCTTTCGTGCTCGAAATCGAAATCCTCCGGGGAAAGCAAGTCGTTGGCCCCGGCATGATTGAAACTGGTCCGGATGCCCGTTTCCCGAGTCGTCATGACATCGGAGAATGAAGTCGAAGCCCATGGAATCGTCCGCATTCCAGCGGTGGCGATTCCATGAGACTGACAATCTTTCATGATGCTGGCTCCGTCAATGTCGTGGCCGAGGCAGCCGACCGCCTTCAAGGGAAACGGGGCTCCAAGACGACAAAGATTCACCAGAAGGTTATAGGGTGCTCCCCCATTGCTGATCGCCTCGCTCAAAATGGAAACGCATGACCCTTCTTCAGGGAATTGGGAAATGACCTTGGCATAGTCCACAATCCATGTGCCTGCCGCCGTGATGCCGGTTCCGGGCGCAATCATCGGGCCTCCTTCGCGGTGATGGCACCAAGCAGGAGCACCCAGATCAGGACGGCGAGCCGGGAGATCACCAGTTGGAGATCCAGAGGCAGGATGTAAATGATGCACGTCGTCGGAATCCAAAAGGCCCAGTTAGTGATAAGAACGGCCAGAACTTCCCCCACATAGAATGTGCGGAAGGGCGTGATGCGTTGCAAAAATCGCTGCCGGTTGAATCCGCAATCTTTCAGGACATACAGAAAGGTTTGGTAGGGATTGGCGAAAATCACGGTGTAAAAGAACTGATCGGTCAGGACTTTGGCGAGCACGCGAGGCCCCCCCGGCAGGCCGCTCCAGAGAGCGTTCTGACCCAGATAGAACAGGTCCGTGGCAACGCCCAGGCACCCGAAAACCACAAATGCATAAGCTCCATTGAGCAGGCGGCTTGCTCCGTCGCATTTTGCATTGCCAGGTTGCTTCATCACCTCGGCAAAGACGGCAATTGCCCCCATGCTCAGGAACGAGAAAACCAAACTTCCCATTTGATTTTTCAACCGCACGAAACTCTGCATCGCCTCGTTGGCTGGCGGGTAAAAGAAATAACTCAGCGCCACGGCCAGCATCACCGACTGAATCACCACAGCCGGAAAGGCGATTCGTTTGGCTGCCGAGACGCCTTTGCGCAGACTGGAGGCGAGGATTTCTGCAAACTCGGCGGCCGTGGCATTGACCCGCTCCCAGTATGGCGAGCGATACAGATGGTTTCGTAACCTCAGTGTTCGGCGTTCCCGTGCGCCCAAGGCACCGGTTTTTTCAAGCAATCGGACGGCAAATACCATAATTCCCTTTGTGTTGTTTGGTTGTGCCCCGGGGGAAAGTGATTTGTGCGTGTGTCAGTGTGCGAAGATTGAGGATGGCTTTTTTCTCAAGAAAACGGCGTCTGTTATCTCGTCATCGCGGGCCGTGGCCGCGAACGGGTCGGGTGTTCGGTGTGGTGGCGTTCGCCGTGCAAATGCGGCTTGGGGATCGCTTGAAGAGCGGGGCTGGAAGAACGGTCTGAAGTACGTTCGCCGGTGATTTCTGCAAGCAACTCGGCAACTCCGGCCATCACGCAGGTGGGCTGATAAACGTAGTCCGCCAAATCGGCGAGCTGAGTCGAACCGGTCAGGACGAGACAGGCTTGCATGCCGATTTCGATGGCTCCCCGGATGTCGGTTTCCATCGTATCGCCCACCATCATGACCTCATGGGTCTGGCGGTGCAGAAGCCGCCGGGCGCGAAAGAACATGTAGGGATTCGGCTTGCCGAGGTAATAGGCTCGGCGGCCGGTGCTGGCTTCGAGGTAAGCGGTGAGAGCTCCGGCACCAGGACGGGTTACGGCACTTTTGACGGGGCACCAATAGTCTGGGTTCGTGCATACGAGCCGGGCTCCTTTTTCAATCAACTCGTGGGCCTTGGCGATCTTTTCACCGGATGGCAGTCCTTCCCCGACCACGACATAACTCGGGTGGATCGTATCATTCGCGATGCCCGCCTCCTTAAGGGCTGTGCTCAGGCCGGATTCTCCCAGCACGAAGGCCGTGCAGCGTGGGTGGGTCTCGGCAAGAAAATCCGCTGTGTTCATCGCGGAGGTATAAAAATGCCTCGGATACAGATCTTTGATTCCGAGGTGACCGAGTTTCACAACTAGGTCCTCAGGTGTCGGCGCCGAGTTATTGGTCACAAACACGAAGGCCGTCCCGTTCTCCAGGAAGTGCGCAATCAATTCCCTGGCTCCGGGGAGAAGCTGGTTCTCCCGGTAAATCACCCCATCCATATCCAACAGATATCCCTTTTGGTTCATTTTCTTATGTTCCGGGAGGGGGTTTGTTTTACATGAGTTGCTTCAGTCCTGAAGGAATATCAAATTGGGGTTTCCACCCGGCTTGAATCAGCTTTTTCGGGTTCGAAGTGGAATGGCGAATGTCGCCAGCCCGTTTGGGCTGAAAATCCAGCTTCGACTGCGAATCGGTCAGTTTGAGGATTTCCTCGACCAGTTCGAGGATCGTCATGGCCTCCCCATAACCCGCGTTAAAGACTCCGTGTACGTCCGGTGTTTCGGCAGCAAACGCGAGTGCGCCAACGATGTCTTTCACGAAGATAAAATCGCGGGTCTGGCCTCCGTCGCCGTAAATTGTGATTGGCTTATTGTTCCTGGCTCGAGCAAGAAAAATTGGCACCGCAGCGGCATAGGAGCTGTTCGGATCCTGACGCGGGCCGAAAACGTTGAAAAATCTCAGACAGGCGGTTTGCAGCCAACCTTCGCGTTGATACAGGCCGCAGTAGTATTCTCCGTCAAGCTTGGTGATGGCATACGGGCTCCGAGGATCAGGCGTCATGGTTTCGACCTTCGGCTGAACCGGGTTTTCACCATAGACCGCCGCCGAACTGGCAAGAACCAGCTTCTTCACTCCGGCTGATTTGGCCGCATCAAGAACATTGAGCAATCCATGAACGTTCAGATTGACGGTCTCCGCAGGCTTGGCCATGGACTCGGGAACACTCACCATCGCTGCCAGGTGGAAGACATAATCAACGCCATTCATGATTTTCCCCAGGAGTTCCCGGTCTTCGATGCTTCCCTCCACGAGTTCACATATCAGCCCGTCCAGATTGCTTTTTTTGCCGGTGCGGAAATTGTCCAAGACCACGACTTCGGCACGATCTTGATAATGCTCCACAACATGACTGCCGATGAACCCGGCCCCGCCTGTGACAAGAATTTTCATCATGCCACCTCCCGGACGAGGGCCTCCATAGCGGATTCCTGTTCCTCGATGCTGCGCACCAGTGCCAGTTGTGTCCGGCATCGGTCAAGGTTATGTCCGGGCCGCTTGGTTTTGAAATAGACGTCCCCCTCCAAATAATCGGTCAGAAACCGGATGCCGATTTCCAGCGTGATCAGCTTCCCGGAGAAAGCGAGGTGGGCAATTTCTCCTTCGACCAAAAAATCCCCGGCCGTCGAGAGGTAGCCGCGAACGAGTTCTTCAAACATCGGCATTTGCATGCAGACTTTGGAAATATCCGGTTCGTCCTCCAGTGCCGGGCTGGTTGCCGTTCGCACCATGTCGCCAAAATCATAGAGCGCCAAACCCGGCATGACAGTGTCCAAATCAATGACACAAATGCCTTCGCCGCTTGCATCATCAATCATGACATTGTTGAGCTTGGTGTCATTGTGCGTGATTCGCTCGGGAATCGCACCGCTCGTTTGCAGGTCGAGCAAGACGTCCACGAGGCCTTCCCGCGAGAGGATAAAATCCCATTCTGCACCGACCTCGGTCAACCGACCTTTTGGATCGGCCTCCACGGTTTCGCGTAGCCGGTTGAAGCGGGAGCGGGTGTTGTGAAAATTCGGGATCGTCTCGTGCAACCGTGCGCCTTTCAGCCCGGCTGCGAGTTTTTGAAACTCCCCGAACGCCCGTGCCGCCTGGAAGGCCTGCCGAGGGTTCTGAATGATGTCATAGGTTCTTGCGCCCTCAATAAACAGGTAGCAGCGCCAGAGCCGCCCCCCGGCATCGCGCGCAAACGGACGCCCGTTTTTGGCAGGAATAAGCCGCAAGGCCCGCCTGGTCGAATCAATCACGCCTTCGGCCGCGAGTTTTGCTGCGGCTGCTTCCGTCACCCGCTGGATATTTTCCATCAGGTTTTCAGCCTGCTGGAAGATCCGCTCATTCACGCGTTGAAAAATATAGCGCACCCGAGTGCCGGCATGACTGAACGCCGCAACAAACGTGTCATTGATATGTCCGCTGCCATAGGGGCGGCATTCCAGATAGGAGCCGTGGATGGCAAACTGACCGATCACGCCTTCAACCGGGGATTTCATGAGATGTGATTCCATAATGGTGTGGGATAGAGCCGGTCTTGGACCATCTGGCTCAGGGCTGTGGCCACCGCGTCGCGGTCCTCCTTGTAGGTCACCCCGAACCAACACCCGGCGGAAAAAAGCACTGAAGCCGGAGCCGCACCCGAGGCAATGATTTCACTCACCGCACTCGGGATATAGAACTCCGACTTCGGGTTCTCGATCCCCCCCGAGACGAGAAACTTCCCGAATAAATTTTCCAAATGAGCAAACACCTCCGTCGTGAAACCCCAGAAATTCATGGATGCCATCTCGGCGCCACTCAATTTGCAAACGTCCCCTTTGGAATCCGTGCCAAGGATTTCCCCGGCCCTCCGCACAATTCCGGTATGCTCCTCGACCCGGATGAGCGATTGATCTGCGGCGACCGTGCAGATGCCTCGGGAAACGGCCCCATGTTCCGAGAGTGTGTTGCTCAAAGGATACGCAACCATCCCAATGCTTAATCCTTCCCCTCCGCGGTTGAGAAAACCTGCCATTTTTGAATAGGCTTCCATGCCATAAAAATCATCCGCATTTACCACCAGAAATGGATCGCGAATCACATGCCGGGCCGCCCGGATAGCGTGGCCCGTCCCCCACGGCTTATTGCGCGCCGGTGGCTTGGTAAACCCCTCCGGCAAGTCGTCCAATTCCTGAAAGGCGAGTTCGATGGCGACCTGCCCGTCATATCGCCGCACGACCGTCTCCTCGAACTCCTTTTGAAAATCCCGACGGATCACAAAGACGACCTTGTTGAACCCCGCCCAGAGCGCATCATGGACCGAATAGTCCAGCACCACCTCTCCCGAAGGCCCCACGGCATCAAGCTGCTTGAGCCCGCCGTAACGGCTGCCCATGCCCGCAGCCAGAACCAGGAGCGTTTTGTCCATGCCGTTATAAATCGCAGATAACATGTGTCTGCAAAGACATTATCTATTGCAAATAGCCGCACTGCGGCCGAAACTTCTTTCATGCCACGCAAACCCACCCTGCTCGCCCGTGAAGCCAAGGCAACTCTTCTGAAGCGGATCGAGGCGCTCACCAAAGACATCCCCCTCCCCACCCTTGGAGAACTCGCCGGGGAGCTGAAGCTTCACCCTTCCACAATCTTCCGCATTCTCCGCGACATGGCGGCCGAAGGGGACGTTTGGCAAAGTCCCTCAGGAAAATTTTACGCAGCCTCGGCCCAGCGCAACACCCTTCGTGGCGCACCAATCTGCTTTGTGGGCCGCGAGGTGTGGCAATGGAGCCGCCTGTATCAGGAAGTTCTGGAGGGAATTTCCGAGGTCTGCGCGGCCAATGAGAGCCCCCTTGTTGTTCTCAGCTCCCGCCTGCTCCTCCGGCAATCGTCACCGACCGAGCCGCCGGTTTTTGCAAAGAAAAAAGCGCAGTCCGAAGAAATTGGGCGCCTTCTTCCCATGATCCCGAAAGGCTGTGGAGGACTGATTCTTGATCACATGTGGGCAGCCTCTGTTTTGAGCGCGCAGCGTTGGCCCGGAGGGTCTCGTCTCCAGCTCTTTCGGCAAGGAACGCCCGACTGTCCGGGCATTGGTCCAAATCATGAAATGGCTGCATCCATGGTTGCGGATTACTTGAAAAAAAAGGGGTTTCGCAAGGTGGCCCTCGTCATCCCTTTTGAGGGCGATCCCGCGATCGATTCCGCCACTGCAAACTTGAAAGAAACTCTCTCGAAGTTCAAAATCTCAGAGATTTTTTTCCCGGAATGGCAGTCAGTCCCGGCAAAGCTGAAGACCCTCCTTGCCAAAAATGACGCCGTCATTTGCCCGGAGGACAACGTGGCCATGGCCATCGCAGCCCTGATTTCTCCAACCACCCACCTCATTGGAACCCAAGGCACGGGAGTTCTCCACGCCCCCCACACACGCCTCCGCTACGATTTCCGCCGCCTCGGCCGCACCGCCGCCGCCTCCATCCTCCGCGGCACAGCCATCGGAACATTTTCACCCATCCTGGTCGATCCCGCCTCGGCAGAAACGTGCTGATTGGAATTCCTGCAAAGAAAGTCCACTGACCGAACGACGGGCCTCACGACATGCCTACCACCTCTCGGGTTCAGTTGGTCATCATCGTTCTTTGAGCTTGGGCAAAGGCGAGGAAACTTTCGTTGAGGGTCTTGCTGATTTCGATTCAGAGTGCCGCTGAATCCGGATTGGGGCTGTTGGGTTCCCTATGACTTGTAGCATCTAAGGGGCTTTTTTGTGCACGATAAGCTCTCGGGCAGAGGCCTATCACAGCCTGGAATCGCTTGGAAAACTGTTCCTCCCGAGGATAGCCAACTTGGGCAGCGATCTGCTTGATGAGTTGATCTGCTGCAAGCAGAAGTGTGCAGGCATGTTGCATACGGATTCTAGCGAGATAATGACCTGGCGGCATATCCATCGCCTGGGTAAAAACCGCAATGAAACGTGTGGGGGAAAGACCTGCGGCGGAAGCGATCAAAGAAAATGATAAAAACGCGGATCAGGAATTGACCGTCATTAAAGAAGCTTGGATCAACGCATCCACCAAACTGCCGTATAAGCTGATCGATGGAGGCAGCACGTGGACGTATTCGTTTTCCGCGGATAATGCCTCCCTGTCACTCCCGCCCTCCTGCAATCAGGCGCTTCAGAATTACATGCAGGCCATTGAATCCGCCAAATATCGTCGACTTCCCTAAGGGAGACGCGGTTCAAATCCAGCTCTGCCGGAAAACTCGTGACCCTTTTTTTCGTCGTAGAACTCCTCGCTTGGTGTAACCTCAAATATTGGTGCGCTATATGACCATAGTTCAGTTAATCGCGGATGCATACTCTCAAGCCATTGCATTACCGATGCGGAGAATTTTCGGTTTGCCGAGATTTGTCGGCCATGGGAGCACGGTCGGGATGCCAGGGTAAACATCAAAGAAGTTATCAGGGAGAGCGTGCTCACCATCCAGATCGAGGCAGACCCTCCATGCAAACGTGTCGCTGGTGAAAATCACATTTCCGCTGCGCCGGGTCACTTGCACTTTTGCTTTTGGCCATCGCATTTCACGGAAGAGCGGCAGGATGAGCGTGTCACGAGCAAGTTCGCAAGCTGCATTTGAGAGGATAGCGAATGCCAGATGGGTCTTGATACCGAGTTTGTCCCAACGGGCGGATGGAAACTCCGCAAGCAAGGTGCTGGTGTTGGCGGGCAACGTGACAGGCAGTGTCGTATCGAGGGGATACGTTCCCGCCAACGCAAGGATTCCATATCGCAATCGGACTGTGGTTTCGGGTCCTTCGTTGATCCCGAAGATGCGGATAGCTTTGTCCTCGCGTGTCACCACGACTGAGATGGGTGCGAATGCACGACGTACGGGCCAGAAAGCCGGGTTCCTGCGCTGCTTCCAATCCACAATGGTCCAGCTGCGTGTGCAGGGCCACATGTCATTAAACATCCAAAAGACAGCCGCCGAGCTATCAAACATGCGCCAGCGGAAATTTTTGATGTATTCGCTGAGACCGGCCCCTTGGAGCACGCCCGCCCAATAAACATAGTCCTCGATGCTCATCGCCGAGATCGGTTTGCCGAACCATTCCTCAATCATCCCGTCCGGGGAATATGCGGGAATGTTATCCCAAGAGGTCACCGAGTTGTCGTGGACTTCCCACGCGAAAGAGCCGATTTTTTCAACTGCACCGCCGAAGCATTCCCGCGTTGCGGGGAGGCTGTTGGAACCCAGGATGCCGCCCTCATTCGGAAAGCGGCAGATCATTTCGCGGTATTTCCGGAAATCGTTGTCACCGAAACCAAGGCTCCATGGGTGCTGATCGCCCATGTGGTCCGCGTTGGGTGACTCCCCATCCGGTGAGAACGGCGAGCTGGGCTGATAGTATCGGCCCGGGTCCTCTGTTTTTAGCAACCTCGGCAGGACGAGATGATAAAGTGCGTAGTCGGGATAGGCGACTCCTTCATGGTAGTCCCACTCCCAATCGCCCCACTCGATCTCGTTGTTGCCGCACCAGGCAATCAGGCTCGGATGGTGGGCCAATCGCCGCACCTGATGGGTAGCCTCGCGGGTGACGTCAGCAAGGAAGGCTTCGTCGGTGGTCGGATATTTGCCGCACGCAAAAATGAAATCCTGCCAGACAAGGATTCCGTGTGCATCGCAGAGGTCGTAGAAGTCGTCGCTTTCATAAACGCCGCCGCCCCAGACCCTGAGAAAATTGCAATTCGCCTCAAGCGCCCGATCGATCAGCACGGCATGACGATCCCGGTTCACCCGGCTGAGGATGAGGTCGGCGGGCACGTAGTTGGCCCCTTTGCAGAAGATCGGCTTGCTGTTGATTTCCAGAATGAAATAGCGCCCCTTTTCCGGATGAGACTCTTGGTTGATCCGGACATGACGGAATCCGACGCTGCGTGAGGAACTGGCCTCTACCTTGCCCTTCACGATCAGTTCAATCGTCACTTCATAGCGGTTTGGCTGACCATGACCCACCGGCCACCAGAGCTTTGGATTGGCAACCGGAAGTTGTGCTTCGAGGGCATTCATGCCCGGCTTAAGAATCACGGGCACGCAGCATTTCCCGCCGGATTTTTTGATACGAACACGGAGCTCTGCCCGACACTCCACAGATGTGAGGTTCTCCGCGATCATCTTGGCTGTGACGGTTCCATGGCTAAGATCGGCGGAGAGGTCAGCAAGAACAACCACGCCATCGCAGCGGATGCCGGAGGAAATTTCCAGGCTGACATTGCCGGGGATGCCGACATTAACGAGGCGAGGGGACCAGTCCCACCCGAACTGACTCTGGGTTTTGCGCAGCCAGTTGGACTTGGTCAGACGATGATTCAGTCGCAGCCCCCAGCCTTCGGAGGAACGGGTCATGGCATGATAGAGACCGCTCTCAACTTCGACCACCAATTCGTTTTCTCCCTCACGCAGTGCCGCTGTGGCCTCCACGCGGCAAGGATGAAACGCGTTCGCGTGGGTGCCGATGACGCTGCCGTTCAGCGAGATGGTTGCCGCAAGGTCCAGTGTTTCGAACAAGAGCCACGCTCGCTCGCCCTTGCGGAGGCGAGGCAGCGTGAACGTGCGGCGGTAATACCAGACCGTTTCCTCGACCCAGCGGCAGGAGAGAACGTTGGTGCCAATCGCCGGGTCGGGGATCACGCCGTGCTCAAGCAGGGTTTCGTGCACACTGCCCGGCACCATGGCTGGCCACGCACGCCTCCAGTCCACGTCACCAGCTAGGACGCGTTTGGGGCGCTCGCCGCGTTCGCCGTCGTTCCAGCGAAGCTGCCAAGTGCCGGTAAGGTCGATGGATTGGTTCATCATCCTAGGAGATCGAGGTTCTTCCGAAGCCGTTGGAGGGCACTAATGTATTTGTTCGGTATGAGACCGTGCTTGTCGGGCCCGACATCGAGCAGGAGATTGGTCCCGCGGCTGACACTCACCAGATAAATGCCGAGCAGTTCCTCGTCGCTGCGGGGTTGGTCTTCTTCGGTGAAAAACCATTCTCGGCCGATGGGATCGCAGACCTCGCCTGGCATGTAGTATTTCTTTCCCTCTATCTCTCGCCATTTGACATGGCCAGTATGGCTGTTGGGCAGGAAACGCTCGATGGCGATGAGATCGGCCGGCCAGGCTTTGTCGACCGGGTAGTTGGATCCGTCGCT
>JBGSPC010000078.1:0-26755 GCA_041738805.1 Terrimicrobiaceae bacterium
CGAATGCCCTCGCCCATCAACTGGGCGACCGAGAGCACTTTGACTCTTGATTCGCCGGAGCTGCGCACGGGGACACTGTCCGTGGTAATGAGCTCCTTGATTTCGGAGTTCCTCAACCGTTCGACCGCCAAATCTGTCAGAACAGCGTGGGAAACGCCAGCATAAATATTTTTGGCACCCTGATCCCTGAGAATGCCAGCTGCCCCGTTGAGGGTTCCGGCGGTCTCCGTGAGGTCGTCCACAATGATCACATTGCGCCCCTCGACGTCACCAATCACAGCCACCGGCTCGATTTCGGTGGCGGTTTTGCGCTTTTTCACGACGATGGCCAGCCCGGCATTGAGGGCTTGGGCGTAGGCGGAGGCCATTTTGACCCCGCCCACATCCGGGCTCACCACAACCAGATCATCCAGCCCGAGGCTCCGCAAATACTGGATCATCACGGGCAGGGCGTGCAAATGATCGACAGGAATGTCAAAAAAGCCCTGGAGCTGCTGGGCATGCAGGTCCATGGTCAAAACGCGGTTCACGCCGGCCGCCACCAGCAGGTTGGCGACGAGTTTTGCCGTGATTGGCACGCGTGGCTGGTCTTTTCGGTCCTGACGGGCATAACCAAAAAACGGAATCACGGCCGTGATGCGGTAGGCGCTTGCGCGGCGGGCTGCGTCTACCAGAATCAACAGCTCCATGAGATTCTGATTCGTGGGAGGGCAGGTGGGTTGAACAATGTAGACATCGCGGCCACGGATGTTTTCGTTGATTTTTACAAATGTCTCGCCATCAGGAAACGAGGCGACTGTGGCATCACAGAGTGGCTGTCCGAGGTAAGCACAAATCGCTTTGGCGAGGGTGGGGTGGGCCGAGCCGGTGATGACCTTCATCTCCCGAAGGGCCGGGTTGATACGGCTGACCGGAGATTCCGGTAAAGGGTCGAGCGGGCTCAATTGAGTGGCTCCGGGGTGGGAGGCGGATTGAGTGGGATGGTGGGCTCGAGCCGGGTCTGGGCCAGGCGGCGGACGTAGGCTTCTTCCATCATCTCACTCTTCATTTTGAGAGAACTGTCGAGGGAGGCCACTTTTTTGAACAGCAGACGGTAATATTCCCGCAAGGCTGCGCGGCGGTCTTCGAGCGAGGTCGCCTCATCCGCCCGCTCCAACATCCGGGCCACTTTGGGATCCTGCTCCGCTTTGACGCGGACTTCGCGGTAGCGGATATTCAACTCCCTTTGTTTTTCGGCCTCACTCTCAACCACGACGGCGGGCGGGGGTGCGAGGGGCATTTCATCAGGCACAATAGCATTCGGGTCCGTGAAAGCCTCATCCGGAAGCGCAAAATCAGTGGGGGGCGGCAAGGGAATCACATCTTCGGTGGTCAAAGGAGCCCCGCCGGAGGATGGTTCCAAGGTTTGCAGGGTGCCGACCTCGCCCACCGGAAGTTCGGTCACCGTGGTTTCGGTCGTCTCAACTGTGGTGGTTACCGTTGTTGCCTCCGGGGCTGCCGCTGGCGTGGCCTCCGGGCTTGGACTGGCGGGTTCACTTTCCGTGGCAGGAGCCGGAGTGGGAGAGGGGGTCGGTTCGGGCTGGGCAGAAGCCAACCCTGCCGTGAGTAGGAATATCAAAGGTGTCCGCCACATAAGAGAACAATGAATCCATGAAGCCCAAGGTTGAAGCAACGCTTTTCTTCACGAAATCGCCTAAAACCGCGGCTTTCTCACCGAATCGAACGGGAGAAATAGGGCAACAACACGGCTTCGTTGCGGTAGGGATCAAAGAAAGGATCCGCAAGGAGTTCCTCAAGGATTGCGGGACCTGCAACATTCCGAAAGGCATCCAGATAACGGGCCGCCCGGTTGAGATTGCCGTCCTGCAAGGAAAGGGCGGCCGCACCGAAAAGCCAGAGGTTGGATTGGGCATGAATTTGGGTTTGCTCGTACGTGGTAACGATCTGCCTGACTTCCTCCGCGTCTCCGGCTTGGATTTTATAGATTAAAAGCAAGTTGGCCATGCCGGCGCTTGCGGGGTCTCTCCGTGCGGCCTCCTCAAGGTCCTTGATGGCTGCCGGAAAATCGCCCTGCTTGCGGTGCAAGCGGGCACGCAGATAAAGATAATAGGGCTCGGATTCCGAGAACTGTATGGCCTTCCCATAAGAGATCAGAGCCTCGGAAAATTCCCCGCGGGTTTCCCGGGCATGACCCACATGGCTCCACGCCCCGCTGTCTTCGGGCTCAATTTCCAGAATGGCACGAGAGAGGGATTCCATTTTTGCTGCATCGCGCTCATCCACAGCACCCCCCAACGCGATTCGCAATTCTTTTAACTTCGCAAGCCGCAACTCCTCCGGGCCGGGGGGAGGTGCGGGGGTTGGCTCCGGTGCGGGAGCAAAAGCCGCCGGCTCGGCCGGGGTTTCATCGTAGGACCAGAAAAGCAAGGTCAGCCCAAGTGCTGTCACAAGAACCCCCAGAATCGAAATGATCAAGAGGGCCCGGGCTCCTTTGTAACGGTTGTCCTCAAAATCCCAAAATGCCATATCGGCGGATTGTGGGCTGGTGTTGCGGGATTCGGCAATAAAAACACGGCCGTTATCCCCTGGAACCTCACCCAGTGCCCCCTTGTCAGGCCATCGACCATGGGAATTTTTCTCAAACGTTAAACGACCAATTGCATTTCTGTAATCTTGGGTAATAATTCAGCCGACGCTTAACCTGGCGCACAAGCAAGATGAAATTCAGATTAGTTAAAAACCCCGTAACCATGGCTTTTGTCGCGGCAGCCTTGGTTGCGCCCGGCCTGAACGCTGCCAGCTTGGTGCTTGATGGTGTCAAATCCCAAACTGTGGGAACAACGGCAGTCATTCCAATAGGCACTTCGGGCTCGTCTGATAACACGACGTTCTGGAACACGGGAGTTGTCGGTCAATTTCTGGTAAAGGACAGCAGTGCCAATCTTTATGGTTTGAGGGTCAGCGCAACGAACCCGACAGGAAAATTAGTCAGCGGCACGGATTCCCTCATGGTAGCCCGCACGGTTGACAGTCAGGGTTTAACGGACGCCGGGACGCTTTCGGTTTATGTCCGAATGACGGGTACCAACACGGCAAATAACGCACCTACAAGCGATGGGCAGTGGACCTTGGATCTCAACTTCAGCTTCTTTAATGTCACGCCCGATGGGGGTGGTGGATACAATTTCACGACCCCGCACAGTCTTGCGTTGCAAGTGACGTCTTTGGACATCGATTTCAACCAACGTTATTACACCTCGACCTCCACGTTCTCTTCGAACAGCACGTATTCCCCTACCAACATTGTCGCGGCACCGGTCGTCAGTGGATTTGCGGGTTTCACAGCCGCTGGCGACTCACAGTTTAACAACCCTGCCCATGCCGTCTCATCGAAAGGAACAGGTTCCTCCTTTGATGTTCGTCTCAATCACGACAGAGTGGCATTGTTTATGTTCGAGTTCCGCGATCCGAGCAGTATCGTTCCAGAGCCCGGCACTGTCACCCTGACGGCAATGGCCGGGTTTGTTTTGGCGGGCTTATTTCGGCGCATGAGGAAAGTCTCCTGATTGGTGGAGAAAATCCGCCCGGGGCCGTCTGCCGTGAGAGAGGGATTTTTCTGAATGCCTGGGTCTTTTGTCCCCCTTTCAAAACAAAAAACCCAGCCCGTGAAGGCTGGGTTTTGTTGTGATGACTAACCGTCACGTGGCGGAGAATCGTCAGGGCATCACGACCGTGTCAATGAGGTGAATCACGCCATTGCTGGCAGGGATATCCGTGGAGAGGACTTTGGCTTTGTCAACCGTGACCACGCCATCGGCTACTTTGATGGCAAGTTTCTTGCCGTTGAGCGTTACAACGTCGGAGGTCTTCACGTCGGCTGCCATGATTTTTCCACCTACAACATGATAGGTGAGGATGGCGACAAGCTTTTCCTTGTTCTCGGGTTTGAGCAAGTCATCCAGCGTGGCTTTGGGGATCTTGGCGAATGCCTCGTTTGTTGGGGCGAAAACGGTGAGTGGGCCGTCACCTTGAAGAGCTTCCACAAGGCCGGCAGCTTTCACTGCGGTCACCAGCGTGCTGAGGTCCTTGCTTTTTGAGGCCACTTCAACGATGTCTCCGGGTTTGGGTTGTGCGTGAGCGGCCCCGATGATGGAGGCTGCGATGGCGATTGAGGATAGGATGCGGATGGTTTTCATGAGTTATGTTGGTTTTGGCGATGATTTCGCCACCCCATCGATAAGCCACGCGACGGGTGAAAACTATGGGGTCTTCTCCCCAATCTCTGGACAGCGAACGAACGCCGCTTCAGGAGAACGACCATGCCGCTGAATGCTTTGGCCGGAAAGGTGATCCGATGATTTCCACTCAGATCAGGCAACTGGCGTGATGATGCCGTCGCGAAACGGTTGAATCCGGCCGGGGACAGCATCAGGAAACCCTGAGTCATGCGGAGAGGAAAGAGAAAATGTTAGGATTGGTTTTTTTCCAAATCCAGAGGATGATTTTTGAGGGTCTCCGGGTCTTTATGCTAAATAATTCTGTTTTCACTCGTCTTCACTTCATTCTCCGGTTCCTCCTCATGGGGGCTCCTTTGTTTGTTGTGCCGGATCTTTTTGCACAAACCACGGCCTCGCTTTGGCAAGATATCATCGACCCACAGGCCGTCTCCACACTCTCCAGCGCTCAACGCATCTTTGCCCGCCGCGAGATTGTTCCAACCAAGTACCGCACCCTTTCTCTCAATCGCGCAGGAATGCAATCCCTCCTGGGAGCTGCTCCTGCTGAGAATCCCTCAGCCCGTCCAGCGGGCCTTGAAATCCAACTGCCGCTTCCGGAAGGTGGATTCGGGCGCTTCCGGGCCTGGGAATCCCCCATCATGGAGCCAGGCCTGGCGGCCAGGTTTCCCGAGATCAAAACCTATGTCATTCAAGGCATCGATGATCCCACCGCCACGGGCCGCCTTGATATGACGGATCGCGGTCTGCGTGCCTCGGTTCTTTCCATAAACGGCCGCTACTTCATCGACCCTTATTGGACCAATGATGACACCATTGTGATGTCCTATTACACGCGGGATTTTTCCAACTCCGCAAAACTCAAGCGGCTCCAGTGTGGTGTGACGGGGAGGTCGGTCAATCTGAGCTCTCTTCAAGCGCGCGCCGTCATCGCGCAACGCCCGACCGGTGCCGATCTTCGCACCTACCGACTGGCCCTGGCCGCCACGGGAGAATATTCGGCGGCAGTCGCCACAACGCCGGTCACAACATCCAAAGTTCTGGCCGCCATGGTGACAAGCATTAATCGGGTGAATGCTGTGTACGAGCGTGAATTTGCGATCCGGCTTATGCTCGTGAGTAACACGGACCAACTGATTTTCTTAAATGCCAAAACTGATCCTTATTCCAACAACAATGGAGAAGTGATGCTCGACCAGAATCAAGCGCGGGTGGATTCCGTCATTGGCAATGCCAACTATGACATCGGTCACGTGTTCAGCACCGGTGGTGGCGGCATTGCGGTGCTGGGTTCCGTTTGCGATACCGGCTTCAAGGCCCAAGGGGTCACCGGCAGTCCGAGTCCGGTTGGTGACTCCTTCGATATTGATTATGTGGCACATGAAATAGGTCATCAGTTTGGGGCCAATCATCCCTTTAATGGCACGGCTGACGCCGTGGGGAGCGGCACGCGCAATGCAGACACGGCCTATGAGCCCGGGAGCGGTAGCACAATCATGGCTTATGCCGGCATTTGCGCACCCCAGGATTTGCAATTCCAAGGCGACGACTATTTTCACACCAGCAGCTACCAGGAAATCGACGACTACACACGAATCGGAACCGGCAGCAATGCCTACAGTGTGACTTTCACAGGAAACAGTCCGCCTGTGATTGCCGCACTTCCGGAATTTTACAACATCCCCCGCCAGACCCCGTTTGCCCTCACCGCGAGTGCCACTGATGCCAACGGTGACCAGCTCACGTACTGCTGGGAAGAGTTTGATTTGGGGGCGGAGCAAAACCCGCTTTTGCGTGTGGATAATGGGGCTTCGCCGATCTTCCGCTCCTACGCTCCGGTGAGCTCTCCGACACGCTTTTTCCCATCGCTCACCTACATCCTGAATAACGCCAACCAACCTCCTGCCACCTACTCGGTTGGGGGAACAAATTACGTCGTCGGCGAGATTCTTCCCACCACGACGCGCACCATGACATTTCGCGTGTCAGTTCGCGACAACCGGGCGGGTGGCGGCGGACAAAATTTTGCTTCAACGCAAGTCCGATCCACCACAACTGCCGGGCCTTTCAAGATCAACTCACCCAACACCGCAACCACCTGGGTGGCTGGAACGTCCCAAACGGTCACCTGGGATGTCTCCGGCACCACAGCCGCTCCCGTGAGCTGCGCCAATGTCAAAATCAGCTACTCCGCTGATGGTGGAAACACCTTCCCGATTGTCCTCCTCGAGAGCACGCCCAATGACGGTTCGCAGGCCGTTATCATTCCCAACACCTCCACCAATGCCACCCTCCAGGGTCGAGTCAAAGTCGAGGCTGTCGGAAACATTTTTTTCGATATCAATGACACCAATTTCACGGTGACTGCCACGAGTGCGGCTCCCACGGTGAGCAGCTTCTCACCGGCCAGTGGCGTGCAGCAAACGGCCGTCACGATCAACGGCACGGATTTCAGTGCCGCGACGGCGGTGCGTTTTAATGGTGTCAGCGCGACGAGCTTCACAATCGACTCCAACACTCGCATCACCGCCCGCGTCCCTAGCACAGCCACCACGGGACCGGTTAGTGTCGTCAACGCCATTGGCGCGGGGACCAGCACGGCCAGCTTCACTTTTCTACCCGGCCCGGCAGCTCCGACGATTTCCAGCTTTTCACCGGGCAATGGGATTGCGGGGGCAAGCGTGGTTATCACAGGCACCGATTTCAGCAACGTCACACATGTGGCTTTTAATGGAGCCAACGCCGGCTACACCGTGAATTCCAGCACGCAGATCACTGCTATTGTGCCATCCGGTGCCACCACCGGGCCGGTGTCCGTCACCACCACCAGCGGCAGCGCGGTTAGCACGGGCACGTTCATCCTTCTCAGTGGAAATGGCGTACCCGTCATTTCCAGTGCGACCTCCGCCACCGGCACGATCAATGCGCCCCTCATCCCTTACCAAATTGCTGCCAACAATCTGCCAACAAGCTTCAGCGCGACGAATTTGCCTGCCGGTCTCACCATGAGCAGTTCTGGAGTCATTTCGGGCACACCGACGGTTTCAGGAACCATTCTGACCACAATCGCTGCCACCAATGCGTATGGCACAGGCCCGGCCACACTCACCTTCCAAATTGCCGCCGCGACTATCACCACCACCGTTTTCTCCGAAAACTTTGCCTCGATCACCGTCGGCAACAATACCACCACCGGTGGTTCGAACACTGCATGGGCCGGAAACACGAACTTTCCTGCGGTGACGCGGGCGTTTCAGGCCGGAGGGACGGTGCGCTTGGGTTCCGCGAACAATCCCGGCTCTCTCACCAGCCGCACACTGGATCTGAGTGCCAATGGAGGAGTGTTTTCAGTATCCTTTGACGTGAAAGGCTGGACCACGGTTGAGGGCAGTATTCGGGTCACTGTCACCGGTCTGCCCGTGCAGACTGTCTCGTACACCGCGCTGATGACCGATGCCTTTGAGACAAAAACACTCAACTTCACGGGTGGCACCGCCAGCTCCACGGTCATCATCGAAACCACCGCCCGGCGGGCATTTGTCGACAACGTTTCCGTGTTTTATACGGGTGCCTCTCCGTCAGGCCTGACGCTCACTGGCGATGCCAATGGGCTTGTTGCCAGCCAGGGAAGCCCCGGCACGCCGTCCTCTGCACTCACCATTGCCGGGACAAACCTCACGGCCAACATCACCGTCTCCGCTCCCCCGGGATTTGAAATCTCCAAAACGGCCAACTCCGGTTATACTTCCAGCCTGATCTATTCGCAATCGGGCGGGGCGGTTCTCTCTTCCCCGCTTTTCGTTCGCATCGCAACAGGAGGGCCCATCGGCCCGATCAATGGCATCCTCTCTGCCAGCAGTTCGTCTGCGATGACTCAGCTGGCGGTTTCCGGCACGATCCAGGCACCGACAGGTCCCACCTTTGCAGGCACCTTCCCCGGTCTTGCTGCCAATGATATCGTTGGCGGTGTTCCCGCTCTCATTGCCTATGCTCTTGGCGGCTCTCCATCAGGGAACAATATGGAAATTCTCCCCGCCGGCAGTTTGTTCGGAAACAGCCTGCAAATCACGTTCATCGCGCGCACCAATGACGCAAATCTGATCGTCGTCGCGGAGGGCAGCACCGATCTCACAGGAGCGTGGACAGCTCCCGTGGTCAAAGTGAGCGGGGTGAACCAGTCCGGGGTGTCGTCTGGTTTCGAGCGACAAACATGGCAACTCAACAACACCAGCGAAGGTTTCTTGCGGGTTAAAACCACATTGCTCTCGGAATAGGTTTTTCTCTCGAATTGCGCACTCTCTTGCGTGGCCTGACCAATTTACTACTCTCATCAACCCTTAGCAGCCACCTTGTCGTAGAGCTCGCGCAGGGCATTCCGCAGGTTGCCTCGATGACGATGCCAAAGAGACTGGCAGTCGTTTTCGGCGACGTGTAGTTCGTTCACCAACTCGTGAAGAAGGCTGGCTGAAGTGCGGCAGACATGCACAGGGGCGAAGCGTCCGGGACGGTGAGTCGTGATCACCACGCGATGTGCCGATCGGGTCAGCGCAAGGAATTCCCTCCACCCGATCCAGTCCAACTGCTCCGCGCTGTCTGCAAAAACGGTTTCCGCACTGACCAACCCGCGTCTCTGAGCTTCCCCCAATCGTCGTTGTCCACGCTCCGTGCGCACACAGACGGTGTTCCAGCCATCCGCCTCCCATCGGTCACGCCACTCGAGAAGCAGGGTCGTCTTGCCATGTCCCTCCGGCCCGACGATGGCCCCTCGTCCACCCGCAGCAATCAGTCGAGCATCAAGGTCCTCCCAGCAAAATCCCGGTTCGCGGAATGCGAGCTTCTCCAGGCATTCGCTGCGGAAGGGGTTGTCCCGTGCCTTCATGAGCTCTGGAGTCCTTTCGTTGGAGAAGGGTCGTCCATCTCCAGCCATTCCGGGTGATTGAGCAGGATTTCTTTCCCACCTGGTGCGATAACGATGTTCTGAGAGGCAGATCCTCCGGGATCGAGAACCAGTTCGACTCCCCAAACCAGCGAAATCAGCTGGCCTGAAAAGCTCGGAGGAGCAGGCGGTGCAACAAACGAAAACTCCCGCTGCCCGCTCGGACCGGGCAGATCAAGAGTTTCCACAGCCGCGACCCCGACATCATTGGACCCCTTCCCCTGGGTTTGCCAAAACAGCCGCACCTCCGCCGTGCGCACATCCTGGCTCCCATGCCATGAAACGACTCCGCTGATGGTTTCGCCGGCTGCAAAATCCGTTTTAGGAAGTGTGATCGTGGCATTCATCGTGCTTGAGCGGCTGCAACCTGAACTTCGAATTCCTCGCCAAGGTCCGGCCAGAAATCAATCTTGCCATGAACCCGCAGTGACCAGAGCAGTTTGTTGTTTTCAGCGGCAAAGCCCGGAGGCACATCCTTAGGCAAGTCCCTCCGAGCCGAGCCCTGAGCGATCTCCAGCGGATTCTCCGCCTTGGCAATCACAAACCGTGCAAAGACATGGCGGTCGGTGAGGGTATCTGTTCCCCGGCGATAGGTGGCCTCCTCGCGCCCCTCAAGGAAAATAGTCAGGTTTTGCAAACGTCCCGCCGAGCCCCGCAAACCCCATGCCACTTCAAAAGAGCAGCCGGGGGTCAGAACACCGGGCGTCAAACGCACCACGGGCTTCGGATTCGCGAGAGACAAGAGCGAGTAAAAAACCGCAATCAGAAAGCCCGCCCCTGCAAGGACAAACGGGACAAGAAAGAGAGTCAAAAACCAGGGTTGATGCCCCTGCCGCCATCCATCTGCCGCATGGAAAATAAAAACCGAGACGATTCCATTCCAAAAGGCAGCCACAAAAACCATCCCGATGAATCGGGTGAGCGGGGTGACGCGGGGCTTCAACTCGCGGGAACCGAAATCCATATCAGCCGGGCCGGCCAGCACAGGAGTTGCGCTTTGCTTGGAACGACCTGAGAGAAAAACCCCCAGCCCGACCCCAATAAACGCCAGTGGCAGCAGGCCGATTGCCGCCTCCCATCCCAATCCACGCATCAGCACGGCATTCTGCGGTGCTGATGGCTCCACAAAACACACGGACTGCGATCCCGGACGGTAACGGTCCACAACAGCCTGATTTGCTGAACGCCCGCTGGAGGAGCCCGGAAAGCTCTTGTATCGGTTTGAGCGGTATTCCGCTCCCTCGAGTTCATAGCGGTAGAGGATGTCCACCCGATACGTCGTTCCATCGTCGGAGTCCACTTCGACGAGACGGCTGGACTCAATCGTGCACGGCGTCTCCACCCAGGAAAAGGAAGCCAGTCCATGAAAAGTGTTCGGCAGATACCAGAACACCAGCACGGCGAAACCGACCCCGACAAACAGTAACCCGAACCAACGAGCTCCCCCGCGACCCCTATTCCCATCGGAGACTGGTCCCGCCTTTTTCTCCTTGCCTCCAGACCAGCATCCATACATGCCCCCCGCACCGATTAGCACAAAGACCAGCGGAATCAGGGCGAAGAGGCCAATCCAGAGATCTCCGTGACGCAGGACCGCCTCGGGTTGATTCGGGTTCACAAAACATTCGGATTCGTGACCCGGAGGATAAGCCGCAACGAGGGACGAAACACTGCTGTAGTCCGCAAACCGCTGAAGCGAGCGCTGGAACCGGTTGGAGATTTGTTCGGTTCCGTTCCATGTGTATCGGAACTGCACACTGACCGAATACGGGTTCTCCTCATCGGGTTCCTCCACCACCTTGCTTGATAGAATCACCGCCGGCACGTTTGGCCACGAATACGTCTCGAGGGTGCGAATCACTTCACGCCCGATGAAAAAAAAGAAAAGCAGCCCGGCAAGAAAAAAGACGCCGAAGAACAGCGTCCCGGCAAAGCGGCCCACGAGCCCGGGACGTTCCTCCGTGAGATTGCCGCGCTGAAAGGTCAGTCCCATGACCCCGCAATCCAAGACCATGTCATCGCCATTGGGAAGAAAGATTGCTCTTCAACCCTCAAGAACAGCCAAAGGGCCGCGTGAAGACGCATTTTTTCATGTTTCCATTACTCTCCAGAAGTAGAAAAATAAATCTTGTTATGTGACATGATTATGTGACATAACATGACATTATATGGCACGCGGTGATTCAGGCAGAATTGTTTTAGAGATCGACCCCGAGGAAAAGCAGTTACTTCATGATGCAGTCCGAAAGGATGGAATGACAATGAAGGAGTGGTTTCTTCTTCAAAAGGAAGAGTATCTTCGGCACCGGAGCCAACTCACTCTTTTCCCTCGGCTTGCTGAGACTTCAGAATCGACTCCTCCTCCAACAAAAAAATTCTCTGACACATACCGAAAACGCAAAAATTAGAACGATAATGAAGGTTATTAAAATCAACGATGAGTATTCAGGCCGCAGGGAATACACTTCGCTAGAGCTCTGTGCTGGCGCTGGAGGTCAAGCTTTAGGGGTAGAACAAGCTGGTTTTCACCACCTTGCCTTGATTGAATATGATGGGCATGCAGTAAACACACTCCGACTAAATCGCCCGAATTGGAATGTTGTTCAGGCTGACATCACGAAATGGTCTGGGGTTGATTACCGCCACAAAGTAGATCTGCTTGCTGGAGGTCTTCCGTGTCCGCCATTTTCAAAAGCGGGAAAGCAGTTGGGATCGGATGATGAAAGAAATCTTTTTCCAGCTGCCCTTCGTGTCGTCGATGAGATCCAACCTCGGGCAATTATGATCGAGAACGTTCGGGGGATTCTTGATAATATGTTCCAAGACTTCCGGCTTGATTTCCAAAACCAGGTTGGGGCATTGGGTTACAAGGGAGATTGGAAGATTTATAACGCTTGCGACTTTGGGGTTCCCCAATTGCGACCCAGGGTAACTTTCGTCGCTTTGAGAAAAGATGAATGGAAGCACTTTACCTGGCCCACCCGCATCATGGTGCAATCTCCGACCGTTGGAGAGACTCTTAAAAAACTTATGATGGAGAATGGCTGGAAGGGGTGCCTAGATTGGGCTAGGCGAGCAAATGAAATTGCACCAACCCTCGTGGGTGGGAGCAAAAAACATGGCGGGCCTGATCTTGGACCTACGCGCGCCCGTCTCGCTTGGGCTAAGCTTGGGGTTGATGGCCTGGGGCTCGCAAACGCAGCTCCCGGTCCAGATTTCGTGGGTATGCCGCGCTTAACTGTTGCCATGACGGCATTAATTCAGGGCTTTCCTGCGAGCTGGCAATTTAGTGGGAAAAAAACCGCCGCATATCGGCAGGTAGGAAATGCGTTTCCTCCTCCGGTCGCCTGCGCAATAGCAGGTGAGATTCACCGAGCCTTAGCTCTCGCAACGAAACAGATGCAGGCTGCCTGAGTATAACAAAGATAAAAGCATCCTAAATGAAATGAACGGCTTAAGCTTCTTCGCTACCCTTGCGTTTACTGGCACGATTTGCTTCATATCGTTTCGCCATGATGCCTAAATCTTCTGTGAAAGGAATCCAGTTCTGAAGTCGGTAAAAGCTTAGAGTTCTGCGACCTTTTTTTTCTCTTTTTGTCTCAATATTAAATCCAAGATAACGAAGTTCACGAAGCCTTTTCTGCCAATCTTCTTGGAAGTCATCAAAGTTAGCAACGAATTCAATAAGGTCACGATCAACCCAATTGCGGGACATTGCGTTAAGTAGGTGAGCTATCCGATTGTGAACGCCGGGGAAAGCAAGGATCTTCTCCATTAACTCAGGCGAGAAGGTTGCGTAATAATCTCGCTTTCCTTCGTTGCAGACACTACAAATCGCCCAAAGATTTTCAATCTCAGTCTTACCTCCCCAAGAGCGTGGGATCTTATGATCGATGTGCATCCGAACACCATCTTGCTTAATTGTTTTGCCGCACATTTGGCATCGCCCCTTAGCGGTATCTAGCACTTGAGCTCGGAGCTGTTTGCTGATCTGCTCAAAATCCCATTCTCCAGCTGGACGAATTCCTTCATACTTGTAGACAGAGCGTCTTCCAACCCTCATGCGGCTGATGACGAAATGGGGGTCGAGCTCTCTCAACCTCCGATCGAGGTGCTGTTGAGGTCCACGGTTCTTTAGAAAGTGCCGCAGCTCATGAATATCTAGCCCGGAAGGATGGTTTTGCAGCAGCACGAGTATCGACCCTGCAATATCTGAATAACCCTTTGCTTCTTCTGCCACAGATCTCTTATGAGGTCACAATTCTCAGGAAGCAAGCCAACGGTGAATATCCCGGATCACAGCCTCGCGGTCAAAATCGTTCCATAAGACATGGTAGGCCTCGGGATATTCGAGGAAGGTTTTTTCCCGGGAAGGGAGCCTGTCAAACCAGGCTTTGACTTGATCGGTCCGTATAAAAATGTCTTTCCCGGCTGCAAGCACCAGGCTTCGGGTTTGAATTTTTGCAGCGCATTGAGGCATGCGATCCATGAGCCGGCCCATGGCGTCCAGGACCGAAAACGAAAACGCGCCAATATGCTGGGGGCCCGAGCGTTGAAGGGTGAGCCACTCTTCATCCCGTGACGTCTTCGGGATTTGATTTGTTCCGTTCACAAACCAACTGGGTTTCAATCTGGCTCGGGGAATGACGCGCGCTGCGAACTGAAGGGCCAACCGAACGGCCAGCGGGGTTTCTCTTGAGAGTGTCACGACCGGAGCAGAAAAGATGACTCCATCCAATGGCGGTAATGAGACATCCTCTGCGATGCTCCATGCCACCAGCAGAGCGCCGAGGCTCTCGCCACACAGAAAAAAAGGTTTTCCCGTTTGATGCACTTTTTTGGCAAAAGCCGAGAGATCACCTGCGATCGCTGCAGGCTCGAGATACGTGCCGCGCCGGCTTTTGGAAGGGTCCAGCCCTTGTCCTCGAACGGTGGCCGCATAGCTCACAAAGCCCTTGGAGGCGAGATACGAAGCCACTGAATCAAAGTCTCCGATAGAACCTCCCAGACCATGGACAAATACGATAACCGCTTCCGCTGTCGTGTCATTCCCCCAGCATCTGGCGGGAAAGTCTGTGCCGTCCGGAGCTTGCCAATTGAAGTCCAGGAGATTCCCGGAGGGGCGAAGCACTCCGTCCACGTTGCTCACGTTGCCAGCAGAAGCCTGGCAGGGTTCTCAATACAATCCTTCACCCGGACAAGAAATGTCACCGCTTCCTTGCCATCCACCACCCGGTGATCGTAACTCAGGGCCAGATACATCATGGGTCGAATGACAACTTTTCCATCAACGGCCATTGGGCGTTCCTGGATTTTGTGCATGCCGAGGATGCCACTTTGGGGAGGGTTCAAGATCGGGGTGCTGAGCAGCGATCCGTAGACGCCGCCATTGGAAATGCTGAAGACGCCTCCTTGCAAATCCTCGATTGAGATTTTTCCCTCACGGGCCTTCACGGCGTAGGCTGCAAGGGCTGTCTCAACTCCGGCAAAACTCAGTTGGTCGGCATCCCGCACCACCGGAACCATCAGGCCACGATCCGTTCCGACGGCCACGCCGATATCATAAAAATGATTGAGCACCAACTCCTCGCCGTCCATCCGGGAATTGATCGATGGCACCGCCTTCAGCGCATCCACCACCGACTTGATAAAAAACGACATAAACCCGAGTTTGACCCCGTGTTTTTTGGTGAACTCTTCCTGCATTTCCTTGCGAAGCTGCATGACTGAGCTCATGTCGCACTCGTTGAAGGTCGTCAGGATCGCGGCATTGTGCTGGGCTGAAACGAGCTGGGTCGCGATTTTGCGGCGGAGTGGCGAGAGTTTTTTCCGGGTCTGACGTCCTTCGGCAGGCTCAGGTGGGCTTTTGATGGGTTCAGGAACCGGGGGCTTCGGGGCCGCGTCCCTGACTATGGGAATAGGCGGGGGCTCTGGTGCACGAGCAGGCAGGGGAGGAGGCGCTGCGGTGACGGCTGGAGAAGCCGGAACGGGTGGCGGGGAACCGGCCGCTACCGGCTCGATCCGTGCCACGGATTGCCCAATCTTGACCTCTTCGCCTTCGGCAACTTCCGTGTGAAGGAGGCCACTTTCCGGAGCATTGACCTCAGTGGAAACTTTGTCAGTTTCCAGCGTGAAAAGAACGTCCCCGGCGGAGACGGTTTCCCCGTTTTTTTTGTGCCAAACCGAAAGGATGCCCGTGGAAATAGATTCCCCCACGGCAGGGACTTTGACTTCGATGCTCATTGATAACTCCTGACTACACTTCGAATGCCTGTTTGACCAGCGCAGCCTGCTGGGCAAGGTGAACCTGCATGGAGCCGGCTGCCGTGCTGGCACTCGAAGCGCGCCCCGCATAGTGAACGTATCCCGGGAAAAGATTCAAGAGCCGGGGAAGGATGAACGTCCAGGCCCCCATGTTTTCCGGTTCTTCCTGACACCAGACATGTTTTTTTGCATTAATGTAGGGAGCGCAAACCCGCCGGATTTTTTCCACGTGCAATGGATACAACTGCTCAATGCGAATGAGGGCTGCCTTGGGCTCCAATCCGTTTTCCTGACGGTATTTTTGCAAATCATAGAAAACTTTCCCTGAACAAAAAATAATTCGCTCCACACTTTCCGGCGTCGGGGTGTTTTGGTCGGCAATAATTTCGTAAAACCGGGAATTCGTAAAATCCTCAGTTCGGGACACAGCCTGGTCGTGATTCAGCAGGCTTTTGGGCGTCATAATGATCAGCGGCTTGCGGTAGCCGCGATGCACCTGGCGCCGGAGCGCATGAAAATATTGGGCCGGGGTGGTCAGGTTGCAGACCTGCATGTTGTTCTCGGCGCAGAGTTGCAGGAAACGCTCCAGCCTTGCACTGGAATGTTCAGGCCCCTGGCCCTCGTAGCCATGAGGAAGAAGCATGACCAGAGAACTTGGCCGCCCCCACTTGGATTCAGCAGCTGCGATAAACTGGTCAATAATGATTTGGGCTCCGTTGGCAAAATCCCCGAACTGTGCCTCCCAAAGACAGAGCATCTCGGGAAAATCCATGGAGTAGCCATAGTCGAAACCCAACACGGCATATTCGGAGAGAGGGCTGTTGTAGACGCAAAATCTTGCCTGATCAGGCTCCAGATTTGAGAGAGGAATATATCGCTCACGTGTTCCCTCATCATAGAGCACGCTGTGCCGCTGACTGAATGTTCCCCGGCGGCTGTCCTGCCCGGAGAGACGCACGGGAGTTCCTTCCAGAAGCAGCGAACCGAAAGCGAGCGATTCGGCGAAGGACCAGTTATAGGGGCCATCCGCTTTCCAAATTTGCAAGCGCCGCTCCAACAAAATCCGACGGATTTTTGGCAACACCCGGAACCCCTCAGGCACGGTGGTCAACACGCCCACAATCCGGTCAAGCACCTCTTTCGAGATTCCAGTTGCCACAGGTTCATGCGAGTAGGGCAATTGAAAAATGGCTGTCGAGCCCGCAAATTCCCCCTTCGCCGCATCAGCGGGGCCATCCCCCTTCACCAGTTCCAACGCGGCATTCAGTTCCTTGATAGACTCCTCTTTGATGCCGGCGGCCTCCTCGTCGCTGATCGTTCCCATGGCCTTGATCTGACCTAGAAACACATCGCTCGGCAGGGGGTGGGCCTTGATTTTTGCGTAAAGCTTCGGCTGGGTGAAATTCGGTTCATCCCCTTCGTTGTGTCCATGACGGCGGTAACAATATATGTCGATCACCACATCGCGGCCGAAAGTCTGACGGAATTCCAGGGCGATCTGGGCGACCTCGATGACAGCAACAGGATCCTCGCCATTGACATGGAAAATCGGGGCCTCAATCATTTTGGCCATGTCCGTGCAGTAGGGCGTGGAGCGGGCATCAGCCGGCATGGTTGTGAACCCGATTTGGTTGTTCACCACAATGTGGATGGTCCCGCCCGTGCGGTATCCGGGCAATTGCGAAAGATTAAACGTCTCGGCAATCACACCCTGACCGATAAACGCCGCGTCGCCATGCACGAGAATGGGCAGAACTTTTCTGCGTTCCACCGTGTCGCCAAGAATCCGCTGCCTCGCGCGGACTTTGCCTTGAACCACAGGATCCACGGCCTCCAAGTGGGAGGGGTTTGCCGCAAGCCGGATGGCCACCTCTTCGCCGGAAATCGTCTTGCGAACAACCTGAAAGCCCAAATGATATTTCACATCCCCGTTTCCACCCACCAGGTCAGGAGAAAAGGTGCCCTGAAACTCGTTGAAAATCACGTCCAGCGGCTTGTTCAGGATGTTGGCCAGCACGTTCAGCCGGCCCCGGTGCGCCATGCCCATCACAATCTCCGCCACACCCTGCCCCGGACTACTCTGAAGCACGGCATCCAAGGCCACGATCAACGACTCGCCACCTTCCAGCGAAAACCGCTTGTTTCCCACGTAGGTGGTATGAAGAAAATTCTCGAACGTCTCGGCCTCATGCAGCTTCCGAAGAATTTCGCGGTGAAGTCCTGCGTCGGCCTTCATGGCGGGATTGCGGTTTTCCAGCCGGTCCCTGACCCAGTTCCGGATCTTGGGGTTCTGGATGTGCATGAACTCCGCTCCCACCGTGCCGCAATAAATCGCCCGGAGTTCGTCGATCATCCCGCGAAGGGACATCACCCGTGCCTCGCGAAAAAATCGACTCGATACCTGCTGATCCAAATCTTTTTCGTCAAAACCCAATTCCCGCAAGCTGAGAAGCGGATTCTCCCGCGAGATGTCATCCAAGGGGTCCAAGTCCGCAATCGAATGTCCCAGCGTGCGGTAAGCATAAACCAGCCCATCCACCCGGATCTGCTGCTGAATATCCTCCTTGGTTGCGGGCGCCGCCTCTCCATTCACACCCTGTTCGCTCTTCGCATGACCAAGCTCAAAACCCTCAAAAAAGGCCGCCCAATCCGGCAGCACGGATTTCGGGTTGGTCAGCCAACGCTCATAATTTTCGTCAATCAGCGCCTCGCTCGTGCGGGCGGAAAAGGTGTTATTCATGGATAGTCATCAAAAAACGCGGGAAAGACCTGCCAATCAGTCCCCACCGCGACAATCTTATAGAATGCATGAGATGTTGCCCCTCCGCAAGCTGGCATTCCCGCAACTTGCACATTTGGGTGTGATTAAACGTTGGTGAGGTTGATCTTCAGTTCTATTCGGAGAGCAAAAAGTGGGCGGGCAAGGGACTGCCACGCCCTACCCAGGGAATTACGAACTGGCGTGAGCGCGAAGCGCACCTTTGATGGTAGGGCCGGGCAGTCCCTTGCCCGCCCACTTGGCTCTGGAGATTTCCATAGTGGAAAGAAGATTTTCGACCGCTTGATTCACCATATAACAACAATCTCCTCCGATTCGGAGATGCCCAGGCTTCGTCCACGAGATGTCGTGAAGCGAACCCAAAGCGCTTCCGTGCAAAACGCGCCTGGGTGTTTCTCATCAAAACTTCGCTCGCTCCCGGATGTGAAACGCCATAGCCTCTACACACCCATGGGAACACCCCTGCTTCGCCAGCTTTCAGGCCGGGTTTTGAACCTTGGCCTCTGGTTTAACTTTTGCGCCTTGGCAGGCACGGGATTATTATTGGCTTTCCGGCTTCCGCCCGGGTCGCGGGGCGGACAGGGGCTCTCTGCTTTCGGCATGAACCGCCATGACTGGGGGGACATTCACACGTGGTTGAGTTACAGCTTCATTACTCTTGTTCTTTTACATCTGGCCGTGCATTGGCGGTGGCTTTGGCAGTTTGCTTCCCGTAAACGAGCCTGGCCCATGTTTGCCGGGGTGGGTGTGGGTCTCATTCTTTTGGTCGCGCTGGTGTGTCAACCCGTGCAGCATAAGAGTGGCGGGCAAGAACGCCGCCACGGACAGGAAACCGAACGCTGATCCGGATCAAAAAGCCTTTCATCCCGCCCCCTCAATGCCCTCTTCACATTTCTGTTATTCCGTCCTGTTCCTGCTGACTATGGGCTTGGCTTCTGCATCGGCCTCCGAACCCGGTGCCACCTTCTCCAATCCCATCCTTGATAAGGCCGCAGACCCTGCCGTCCTTTTGCACGAGGACACATATTATCTTTACTCCACAAACAGCGGAAACGTCGTCCACACATCCAAAGACCTGGTCCATTGGACGAAGGGCCCCAGGATCCTGCCTGAGTCCCTGAAGGGTGCGTGGGCCCCGGAGGTTTATCATCATCCTGAGGACGGCAGGTTCTACCTCTATTACACTTTGCGTTATAAGATCGGGGTCGCCGTGGCGGATCGTCCTGAAGGCCCTTTCACGGACCTTGGCTTTTTGGCGGTGCCTGGAATCGATGCCCATCTTTTCCGGGATGATGATGCACGCCTGTATCTTTATTTTACCACCACCCCGACGTTCACAATGTATTGTATTCCGATGAAAAGTCCCACCGAGACAGGGGGGCCGGTGACAAAATGTTTTGAAATTTCCCAGGATTGGGAAAAGAAAAATTTCGCGATCAATGAGGGGCCATACATGCTGAAGCACAATGGCAAATACACGTTGCTCTATTCCGGCAGCGATGGCCAATCCATCTATTATGCCGTGGGCGCTGCTTTGGCTCCCACCCCGATCGGGCCGTTTGTGAAGTATGAAAACAACCCGGTCTTTCAGGATTTGGAACGCATCAAGGGCCCCGGGCATGGTGCCGTCACCAGGGATCGGAATGGCAAGCTTTGGCATGTCTACCATCAAAAAATCGATTCCTCTATCGGATGGGATCGCGATCTCGCCATCGACCCGATGACCTATGACACGGACGGCATTCTGCGTGGCACGCCCACCCGCGGCCAACCATTGCCAATGCCCGCCTGCTCACCCGAACTCATCTGGAGTCCAGATATCCATCCCCGTGGTGCCGTCTTTAACAATACGGTCGAGGTCTCCTTCACTTCCCGCACACAGGGCTTGGAGATTCGCTACACCCTGGACGGTTCCGAACCTGATACGAGTTCGCCGCTTTACGAGAGGCCTTTCCCGCTATCAGCATCCACCACCGTTCGGGCGCGCGCCTTCAAGAAGGGCATGCCATCAAGCGCTGTGGCCACAGAGCAGTTCACCCTGACAACAGGCGAACTTCCCCCCAACCTCTCTCCCCATGCCGATCCCGGTGAATTTCCATTCGATGTCTTCCCGAAGGCCGTCCTGGATTGGAAACCCTTGGTGCGGAAAAAAACTTCCGGCCAATAAGAAATCAGAGGATTCTCTCAACACCGACCCTTCGCTCTGGAAGGGCGCACTCATAGCCTTCGACAACCAACGCTCCTGCAAATCCGGGCGGCAAGGGGATGTTATGGATATCCCACAGGTTCTTTGCGGCCTTCGGCAACCGCACGAACCCGGGCGGGCTCCCCGGGTTCATGGTGACTTCAATAGCCGAAATTTCATCGCTCAGTCCCTCGCCCGTCGCCTTCAGATAGGCCTCTTTCCGCGTCCACGCCATAAAGAATGCCAAGCTCTGCTGGCTCTCTGGCAACGAGCGCAGCTCGCCGAGTTCATCCGCTGAGAAGATGCGACCGGCAATGAGCGACCAGTCAACCTCCCGCTGCATCCACTCGATATCAATCCCCACAGCGCGTCCCCGGGTCAACGCCATGGCCACCAGCGAGTGGGAGTGCGCAAGATTGAAACTCAGGTCATTTTCCGAGAATCCACCTCCCAACCGCGGCTTGCCACGTTTGTCGTAATCAATGGAGATCTCCGCCGGATCCGTCTTCAGAACCGAACCTAAAATTAACCGCATCATCGCCCGCCCGAAGACGAATTCATTCCGCGCTTTTGGCACTTGGAAACGCTCCACCCGCAACCTCTCGGGTTCGTTAAGAATCTGTAAGCAGGCCGACAGCTCTGCTTCTCCGTCAGGCACCCCGCCAAGCCAAACCTCGACATCATTTTCACCAGGCCCCGCCATCTTCCGGTCGGCGCCAATGTTCTGCCACTCATGAAAGGTGATTCGCATGGGGATTCTTTTGGGGAAGCTCGTTCCTGTGCTTTCGGCCGGCACGCTGAATCGTTTGCACAAAGGCCCCGGCCAAGGCAGGAAGATTTTCCGGCGAGAGGATTTCACGGTGACGGCCGGGAATGCGGTGAAATTGGGCCCGGCCGCGGGCCAGGAATTGCCAATAAAACCGTGTGGAAAAACTGGACTCTTCACTCACAAAAACATCCAGCGCGCCGGAATAGGGGGCGGGGCGATAGGACTTCGTGGCCTCCAGGAAATGATCCGAAGATTGTTTTTCTACTGTGGCAATGCCCGTTTCGGGATCCGGGAGCATTGTCACACCTGGTTTTTTGCGGTTTTTAACGAGCAGGTTGCGCAGGGCATACCACCGACCCCGGATGTAAGAAATCCGTTTCCCCATAGGCATGGCCCAAAATTCACGCGCATGAAAAAGGAATCGGCCGGGTAGCCGCAGAACGAGGAGCGTGGCATGTAACGCGGGTGGGATCGGGCCGATGGGGGTGCTGTCAAGAAGGGCCAATACCGCGACGTGCTGACCTTGTCTTCGGAGGTGTTGGGCGGTTTCGTAGGCAATCAATCCCCCCAGGGAATATCCGCAAAGTTGGTAGGGGCCCTCAGGTTGCAAGGCACGGATTTCCTCCACGTAGTGGGAGGCCATCTCCTCCACGGTGGCGTGTCGCTGTTGACTGTCATCCAGACCCACAGCCTGGACCCCGTAAACCGGCTGCTCTGGAGCCAGACATTTCGCCAAACCAAGGAACCCGTACACATCTCCGCCCCAGCCATGCATCAAAAACAAAGGCGGCTTGAACCCCTGGGGTTGTAGCGGCACAAGGGAACTCCACGCCGGGGCCCATTCGTCGTCGGTTATGCGCAGCGCCAGGGAGGCAATTGTTGGTGACTGGAAAAACGCGGCGACCGGCAACCTGTGCCCCACGAGCTTTTCAATCTCCGCGGCCAGGCGTGCCGCCTGAAGCGAGTGGCCGCCAAGCTCGAAAAAGTTATCATGAACGCCAACCTTCTCCCTCCCCAGCAGAGCCTGCCAGATTTCAACCAGTCTCCGTTCCAGCTCCGTGCTCGCAACCACATACTCCCTGCCAGAGGCAAGTTCAACGCCCTCAAGCCCCGCCAAGGCCAGGCGGTCAAGCTTTCCATTCGTGCCCATCGGCAGTTGGTCCAGTATCACAAAGTTGTGGGGAATCATGTAACCGGGAAGCACCTCCGCCAATTCTGACCGCAAGCCCGCAGCATCAATCTGGTCTCCTCCCGCCGCGACAAGATAGGCAATCAACTTTTTGTCTCCGTCGGCTGTCTGCTGAGCAATCACAGCCACGTCATACACGCCACGGCATTGGCGAAGGACCTGCTCGATCTCGCCCAATTCAATCCGGTATCCGCGGATCTTAATCTGATGATCTGCCCGCCCCATAAACTCGATACTCCCATCAGGCCGCCACCGTGCGAGATCTCCGGTTCTGTAGATCCGGGCTTGAGGGTCCGTGCTGAAAGGGTCGGCAACAAAGCGTTCGCCAGTGAGTGCCGGCGAGTTCAGATACCCTCGGGCGAGTCCATCCCCCCCCGCGTAGAGCTCCCCCACAACGCCCGTTGGAACCAATTCGCCACGTCTATCCAGAATGTGGACCCGCGTGCCTGATATCGGGCGGCCGATAGGCACCGACCCACCAACTTGCGACGATTGGTCGAATATCCCACAGCAAGTGAAGGTGGTATTTTCTGTTGGACCGTATCCGTTAACAAGGCGGCCGTGGTCAGGCATGTTTAGATAGTCGGCCACTCTGGAGGGTGATAACACATCCCCACCCGACAGCAAGGTCCGCACCTTGCCCAGCGCGTTGGGCTGTTGCTCCATCATTTGATGAAACAAAGCGGCTGTCAGCCAAAGCGTGGTGATCCCATTCCCGGTGATAAGATTCCCAAGCTCCGTCAAATCCAGCAAGTCAGCGGGGGGAATAATCAATCGGGCTCCATTAAGCAGACTGCCCCAGATCTCAAAGGTCGATGCGTCAAATGAGAGTGGCGCGTATTGCAGCAACACATCATCCGGCCCCAGATCGACATAGTTGGGGTGAATGACAAGGCGGACAATTCCACGGTGAGGAACCATCACCCCTTTGGGTTGTCCAGTACTGCCGGATGTGTACATCACGTAAGCCAAATCAGAGGAGCTATTCTGGCACGGAGGGTTGGTCTCATTATACTTCGCTGTCACCTCTGCCAATTCCTCCATGATCAGAATCTGGCTGTCAGGATTCTCAATCAGAGTCTTAAGACGCTCTTGCCCGGAACGCTGACAAATCAGCAGCGGGGCTCGAATGTCCCCGAGAAGAAACCGAAGCCGCTCGTGAGGCAACTTCGGATCAAGGGGCACATATGCTCCTCCCGCCTTCAGAATTCCGAGCACGGCAATAATCATGTCCACCGAACGTTCCACCTGCAGGCCGACCAGCGCATCGGGCACGATGCCCAGACTCCGCAGATGGTGCGCCAACCGGTTCGCCCTGCTGTTGATTTCCTGATAGCTCAAACAAACATCTCCTGACTGCACGGCCACGGCTTCCGGAGTTCGCTCCACTTGTTTCTCAAAGAGTTGCTGCACACATCTGTCCCGCGGATAATCCTGTCTCGATGGGTTCCATTCGACGAGAATCTGATGCCGCTCCGATGCGGGCATGACGCGCAGTTTATCAACCGGCACCTCTGCCGATTCGGCAATTGACTCCAGCACCTCTTTGAGATGGTTGGAGAGCCGTGTCGCCGCCTCTTCAGAAAACCGGCCGCAAGCATATTCCAATTCACATTCCCACCCTTGCTCCGATGACATCACGCTAAAGGAAAGGTCACACTTGCTCGTGCGGGTGTGCACGGGGATTAACCGTCCCCGGGCTTCGCCCAGACACAATTCCGGCAAATCTTCCTCCAAAAAAACATACATCACCTGATGAAGAGGGAAGGGGTTTGCATTGCGATCTTTGACCGCCAGTTCCACCATGTTTTGAAACGGGAACCGGGCATGCTCGAAGGCCTCAATCACCGTGTGCCGCACCTGCCGAAGAACCTTCCGGAATCCCTCGCTTCCCTCCAGCCGGCTGCGGATAGGCAGGGTGTTGAGAAAGCATCCGATCAGATTTTGAACTTCCTGACGGTCTCTTGCCGTGAGGGGGGTGGCGACAACCAGATCGCTCTGCCCGGTGTATCGGTAAAGCCAAACTTGGAATGCGGCCAGCGCGGTCATGAATGGCGTTGCCCTCTCTTCACGGGACAACGCGGTAAGCTTCGCAGCCACCTCTCCACTGATGTGAAACCTATGGCAGGCCCCGCGTCCGCTTCTTCGAGGTGGTTCTGACAAGTCCCCCTGCAGGTCCAGACCCGGCGGCAAATCCTGGAGTTGCTGGCGCCAATATGCGCCATGGACCGAGACCTGCTCTTCGTCCATCTGCTGCCTCTGCCACGCAGCGAAATCTGCAAATTGCACCGGAAGATCCGGCAACAGCGCGTGTTCCTCCTCTCCATGAGCCTTGTAAAGGCTATGCAACTCCTGGAAGAACATCCGCATCGACCATTCATCCATGATGCTGTGATGAAAGGTACACGCAAAGAGATGCTCCTCCTTGCCGCATTCAACCCAGAGAACACGCCACAGAGGAGAGCGGGCCAAATCAAAAGCCTGCCGTGCCTCCTCCAGCAATCGCATATCCCAAGTCAATCCCGGCTGATCAGCCGTCAAACGTTGGAAATCCTCCTCCTGCCAAGGCAGGGGACAGAGCTTTTCGATGCGCTGTACCAGATTTCCATGCTCCTCAATGAGGCTGGTGCGCAGCGCTTCATGGCGGGCCTGAATCACCTGCAAGCTCCGACGCACGATGTCTCGATTGATAGGTCCCACCAAATGCCAGGCCATGCAGATGTTGTAGGTTGAGGGGTCTGCCACCGTTTGTTGCAAAAACCACATCCCTTCCTGTGCAAATGACATGGGCAAAGGCATTTCCCGGTTGGCCAGCGGCATTGGCAGGACAGTGCGGAATTTTCCATCCGCAATCTCGATCCGCTCAGCCAGAGATTGGACCGTGGGGAATTCAAAGATCCACGGCAGCGGTATCTCGATAGCCAGATCCTTGCCAATTTTTGAGCAAAGGGTGATCGCCATTAAGGAATGACCGCCGGATTCAAAAAAGTTGTCGCCGATACCGATCTGTTCACGGCTAAGCAAGGATTGCCAGATCCTGGTGAGTTCGTGCTCCAATGGCGTGCACGGCGGCAAGTAACCGCAGCCCAAAGAAAGGTTTTGGCCCTCGAGTCGTTGCAGCGCCTTGCGGTCCAATTTGCCGCTTGGAGAAAGTGGCAGCGCAGCGACCACGACATAACGTGATGGAATCATGGCCTCGGGCAGCTTTCCCTTTAAAAAGTTTCTCATTTCCATCACAGATGGAGCGGGTTTCCCACTGGCCACCAGATAGGCGACAAGGACCCGGCTGTCGGAATCTTCGTTCATGGCCGAAACAGCTGCTTGCTGAACGCCAGGGTGCGTGCTCACCACGGCTTCTACCTCGCCCAACTCAATCCGGTGACCACGAATTTTTACCTGCTCGTCGAGCCGCCCCAAGTATTCGATGTTTCCATCCGGAAGATAACGGGCCCAGTCTCCGGTTTTGTAAATCCGCTCTCCCGGTTTTTGGCAGAAAGGATCAGAAATAAACTTTTCAGCCGTCAATTCCGGCAGATTGTGATAACCCCGCGCCATCCCGGTTCCTCCGATATGTAGCTCACCTGCCACGCCGACCGGAACGGGTTGGAGTTGATCATCGAGGATATAGGCCCGCAGGTTGGAGATGGGGCGCCCAATCGGGACAGCATCCTCTTTGATGGTCCCACCAGGGATCGGGTAATGGGTCGAATCGATGGTTGCCTCCGTCGGCCCGTAAAGATTGTGCAGTTCCGCTCCTGTGGTTTCACAAATTTGCCGGGCCAGATCAACTGTCAGGGCCTCCCCGCCACTAAAAACCCTGCGCAAGGACCGGCACGATTTGAAACCGGGGTTTTGGGTCAATACTTTCAGCAAGGAGGGGACGGCCTGAAATTGGGTGATCCGCTCGGCGATGATAGTTTTGATCAAATATCCGGGATCGGCGTGGCCGCCCGGGGAGGCCATTACCAATTGTGCCCCCGACAAGAGAGGAGCATAAAATTCCCACACCGAGGCATCGAAGCTGAAGGGGGTTTTTTGTAAAATCCGATCGTCGGCTTCCAAAGGGAAAAGCTCTTTCATCCAGCGCATGTGGTTGACGATTCCCCTGTGGGTAATCATCACGCCTTTGGGGCGGCCCGTGGAACCGGACGTGTAGATCATGTAGGCCAAATTCTCCGGCTGCATCATGACCGGCTCGATTGGAGGGCTCTGAGTCTCAATCGTGGGCCAGTCCGCATCGAGCCTGACCAACCGGACCGCAGCGGCCGGCAGCAATGGCTGGATCTTTTCCTGTGTCACAATGACCCCAACCCCCGAATCCGCGATCATGAACGCAAGGCGGTCCGCCGGATATTCAGGATCCAATGGCAAATATGCGCCCCCCGCCTTCAAAATACC
>JBGSPC010000084.1:0-4693 GCA_041738805.1 Terrimicrobiaceae bacterium
TCCGGGCGGCCAAGCCCAGCGAAAACCTTGCTCCCGGAACACAATCAACCTACAACAAAAACCAACCCCATTGAGACCTCTGCAAACTAACTAAAAATTAGTTCTGATTGGCAACGCTTTCCGCGCCACCTCTAAACACCCCACGGCGTAGCCGTCACATGTCTTCCAAGCCCTCTGGATCTTGATTCCAACATTGGTCTGACGCATCCTGAAATTTCTTGAATCAAGGGTCGCCTTGCGGCTAAAGAATCCGAATGAGATCCCACGGACGAAATCTGCACGTCAGTGTCGTATTTGCAGGAGTTCTACAACACGCTGCATTTGTAGGTAAAATACTGCGTGTTGCTCAATAATACTGTTCGACAAAATAAATGTTTCCTCCACGATGAATCTCGATAACGAAAAGATTCCTTGGCCAGACGGTTCGGTTGTTCTCTTCCGTGAAGGAACAGCCTCTCTTGATGTGGCGTGGATTCCCGACACTCATCGCGACTGGTTTCAATATGCTCTTGGCTACCAATCAGCATACGAGGCACTCTTCTATCGCTGGGAGCAAGATGGCTTTCGACCAGATGGACTGGTTTATCCAATCGTGTTTCTCTGTCGTCACTACGTTGAGTTGCGTCTTAAGGAATTGATTCAGATGTGCCATAGTCTTTTAGACATTAATCCCGACTGGAGGTGCGATCATAAGATTGAAAGGTTGTGGGGCTATGCACGCCCGATGATTCAACAGATATGGCCTGAAGACGATGAACAAGACCTTAAACATTTTGAAACACTGATTAACGAGTTTGTTGCGATTGATCCCATTTCCATGTCGTTTCGCTATCCGACTGATCTTGCCGGCAACCTGCATCTGCGGACTCTTCAACGTCTTGATGTTGTCAATTTCAAAAATGGAATGAAGCAGATTGCCTCTTTTCTGGATGGCGTTTGTCATGGAACCAGTGTGTATATCGAAAATAAGAACTCCTATTAGTCGGTCATTATGTGGACTAAACTCAAACAGATTTTTGAAGGCAACAAGGCAAAAGTGGTTGTTCCGATTAGGAGGCAACAGAGCTTGCCTGAGGAGCGTCATAGGCCGGGAGTCACTATTGGAGGAACATTTAGAATCGTTAAGAAAATTGGTGAGGGTGGATTTGGTGAGGTATACTTGGTCCAGCATGTTCAATCTGAGGAATACTGGGCCGCTAAAGTCTATAAGGCTAACGCTTTCGCCTCCGTTGAACAGCGCGACGCATTTAAGAAGGAAGCGTTGCTACTCACAACGATAGGATGTCATGAAGCTATTGTGGGGACCAAGTGGGTTCAGGACATTGATGGCGCGCTCTATATCTGTCTGGAGTATGTCCAACCTGACCAGGAGGGGCGGATTACACTAATTGACTATCTCACCGGCACTCCCATTCAAGCTTCGTTGGCTGTGAAATGGGCCTCTCAGTTTTGCGCTGGAATGATGCATGTGATTCAAAATGGAGTTTTGTGTCATAGGGACATCAAGCCGCAAAATATTTTTATTGGAACAGATGGAACGATGAAGATTGGTGACTTCGGACTTGCTCTTGTTGCGGCCCAAAAACGATTCTTAACGCAAAGAGAGAAACTCGCAGCAGAGTTATGCAGAGATGCAGGGATGGAATTGTCTGTGACACGGAGAAACGAAAGTGGCGAAACGGAGATTGTCTCCGTTGCAAACGATGGCACACCAAATTGCAAAATTGGCTCTACAGGTAAACCTCAGGTTGGAGGCACTCCGGGATACATTGCTCCTGAAGTCCTCAGAGGAGAAGCACCGAGCGAACTTTCTGATATTTACAGTTTTGGGCTGGTCTTGTGGCAGATGGGAACTGGCAACGCCTCTCCGCCTTTTGTGCCACAACAAAGCAATGATATTCCAGATTTCTTACAGAAGACCTACGAGAACCAGATGCGGATGCGTCTGCCCCGGATAGATGTGCCCTACTTCAACGTAATTGAGACGTGCCTTCAAGCCTCGCCGGATCGCCGCCCTTCGAGTTTTGGCGAGCTTCTTAGTATTGTCAGCCCATCAAAGCCATTAATTAGGACTCACGCTAAACGCATCGACAATTTGCCCAGGCTTTTGCCTGCTGAGTGGAATAATAAGGGTTCGGCACTTTGCTCACTAGGGCAATACACTGACGCAATAGCGTGTTTCCAAAACGCATTGGCCATTGATTCGGAGAGTCTTTCCGCGTGGATTAACTTAGGCGTCGTATATTACCAACTTAATCGGTTACAAGAGTCCTTTGACTGCCTTCAAAAGGCGACCCTCATTGACGCGGAATGCGCAATGGCATGGTCAAATGGTGGGAACGTCCTTCTAGAACTCGGAAGGAATGATCAGGCAATGGTATTTTGCGAACAAGCGATTGAACTCGATCCCAGTGACGCCACGGCTTGGAGCAACAAAGGCAACATTTTTTATTCCAAGGGAGAGTTTGAGAAAGCCCTGAACTGCTACCAACAGAGTGTCACACTTGAACCCAATAGCGGAAGAGGATGGTATAACATGTCGGGGTGCCTTTACGAGATGGCCTAGTATTCTGAAGCGGCTTCCACAATCGCCAAAGCGATCAGAATAAATCCGAACGAAATTACCTATTGGTTTCGAGCTGGCGACACCCTCTCCAAGTTGAAGCAAATAGCAAAAGCTAGAGATGCATTTCAACATGTTATTGCAATGAGTAGAGATCCAAACGCCCAATTGGCGCTCTTGGCAAAAAAGCGTTTAGAACGGCTATGAGTTCTGTTATTAACAAAAAATAAGTCGAACAGACCGATGGACCGAATCACCATCCCTTCGGGACTTCTGTCATGCTTCCTGCTGATCCGCTTCGCGGGCAGGAAGCACGCCAGAAGCAAGCGGTGATTGGTCATCGGGGACGTTCTGCAAAAATATGCATGCCCGCTACGAGGAGTGGATCAGCTTCATTTTTGATCACCCGGTCACGAATCCCGAATGGCACTGGTCGAGTGAAGCACCGACGTTCGACGCCTCGGAGGAGGATTGTGCAGTACTCATTGATCAGACCTTCACCCAGTCAGGACGTGATCTGACCCGGTTTTCGGACGCTCAAGTGAATCAGGGGATCAACTTTCTGGCTTCCACGGCATGCAGTGACTTCATGTTCTCCCTCAAAGATTCCAAGGTGCCAATGGAGACAAGGCTATCTGCGATACAATCAATTTTCGTGCTTTACCGCGATTGCTTTCAAGCTCGTTGCACGGAGACATTGAGCCATCTCGGCCATGTGGCACGATCCGGCCTGAATCCAACGTGCTACATGTTCTGGGACATCAATGCGTTAGGATGTTTAGAAGGCACGGATGATGAAGGCCGCCTTGCCGACTGTGTGTTCTCCGTTCTAGCGGATACACTGAGACTTCCGCATTTGGCCTGTCAGGAAGCTGCGATTCACGGTTATGGCGAGTTCAGCTGCTTCTACCCTGAGCGCGTCGAAGAGGCGATGGATGCATTCTTGGTTACCGAAATTCCATCAGCAGCCTTGCGAGCCTATGCGGAGAAAGCCAGAATCGGGTACGTGCTCTGAGAAGAAAACCAATGCAGAATAAGACGTCACTCCTAATGCCTGACCTGCTGGCAGTTCCGGACCTTGAGACTGTCGGAAACCCCCATGTCCAGCATTTTTGGCAATTATTGGGGAACCATAACTCTGCAGACCCTCATTAATCGGGGCCCACAAGCCGGTTTGTGCACAATGTTTTGGGCTTGACGGGCGGAAGAGGTTTTCCGCCAGTCTCGTTCTCAAATTACTTTCTTCCGGTTATGCGAACCCACAAGCCGGTCAAAAAGAGGTGAGGCCATCAGCGTGGTGACGACAGCCATGATCACAAGAGTCGCAAAAAGTTCCTCCGAAATGATGCCGCGCTGAAGGCCAATGTTGATGATGATAAGTTCCATCAAGCCGCGGGCATTCATCAACGTGCCGATTCCGAGGGCATCCCGGTTCGACAGGCCGGTGGCGCGGGCGGCAAGCCAGCAAGCGACCCCTTTGCCAAGAATGGCCGCAATCAAAACAGTGGCACAGATCGCCCAGAGAAACCCGGTGTTCAGCAGGCCAATTTTTGTGTTCAGTCCCGAATAGGTGAAGAACAGCGGAAGCAAAAGGGCGACCGTGAGCGGCTGGATCCGCGCGATCATGTCACGCGAAACCACGCCCCTCGGCATCGCCGCACCCATCACAAAGGCACCAAAGACCGCATGGAGTCCAATGAGGTCGGTGAACCAGGCCCCAAGCGCCATGAGCGCAAGTCCCAGAACCAGGCCCGCCTCGGTCAAGCTGTCATCACGCACCAACCATGATTTGAGCTGGTTGAGGAGCGGACGCACCAACCCCAGGGTCACAGCCACATAGCCAAGACCCCCTGCAATGTTGACCCAGGCGTGACTCCAATGGCTGTCAAAGCTGGCCAGAACGACCGCCAGGAGCGCCCAGGCCGCAGCATCGTCGATGGCTCCCGCGCCAAGCGCCACCGTGCCCATGGGCGTGCCGGTCAGGCCTTTGAAATGAATAATCCTGGCCAACATGGGAAAGGCCGTGATGCACATCGAGGCACCCAGGAAAAGCGTCGCTTCCACCAAGGACGTCCGTTGCGGAAAAAGATCTGTGGAATGATACAATCCCCACGCCAACGCGGCACCCAG
>JBGSPC010000089.1:0-2140 GCA_041738805.1 Terrimicrobiaceae bacterium
ATCGCTTCGACCTGATCGTGTGTCACATAAATCATCGTGGCCTGAAGACGTTGATGAAGTTTTGTGATCTCTGTGCGCATCTGGACACGCATTTTGGCGTCCAGGTTGGAGAGGGGCTCATCAAAGAGGAAGACTTTGGGCTGGCGGACAATCGCCCGGCCAACAGCCACACGCTGACGCTGGCCGCCTGAAAGCGCCTTGGGCTTGCGTTCGAGCAGGGTTTCGATGCCCAGAATCCCAGCCGCATCCTGCACCCGTTTGTGAATTTCAGCCTTTGGATATTTCCGAAGTTTCAGGCCGAACGCCATGTTGTCATACACCGACATGTGCGGGTAGAGCGCATAGTTCTGAAACACCATCGCAATATCACGGTCCTTGGGGGGCACATCATTCACCCGCTTGTCACCGATATACACATCTCCTTTGGAAATTTCTTCAAGCCCGGCAATCATGCGGAGTGTGGTTGATTTTCCACATCCCGAGGGGCCGACAAAAACCACAAATTCGCGGTCTTCAATATCGAGATCGAAATTCTGGACAGCTGTGACGTCCTTTCCTTTGTCTCCGGGGTAGATTTTAAAAACGTTTTTCAGTGCGACTTTGGCCATAGGGGATCAGGGGATAATTTTGTAATGGTTGCGCCCGATAAATTTAAGAGTCCCGGTGGGCAGCCGGGAATCTGTTAATCGGCAACCTTAAAGCGGAGCCGTTCGAAGAGTCAAACCAATCGGCTCAGTTCGATGACGGCGATTCCTGAAGGCCCTGGGAGCGTTTTTCAACAATCTCCAAGGACTCAAGCACGGCCTTCCTTTGCTCGTCATTGAGTTGATCGGTAGCCAGCGCATCCCGGTAACATTTTGCGGAGGCCGCCGCATTGCCAACCTGCGCATAGGACTGGCCAAGATAGGCAAGGTAGCCGGCTGTCGGGAGCCCGGCTTTTTTGGAGTCAGAAATCAGGCGCTCAAGTGTTTCTGACTCGGCCCGGAAGGCTCGATTGGATCGTTGAATTCTTGCCAGAAGAAACCGGGTCGCGAGGTCAGCTGGAGCAATGGCGAGAGCCGCTTTGGCGGATTTCTCCGCAGAATCAAAATCACCGGATTGCAATTGTGCGCGTGCAGCGAGGGCATGAGCCAGAGACAGGGAGCGGTTGATTCGCAATGCAGCGCGGGCATGGGATAAAACATCCTGCCAACGCTCTCTGGCCAAAGCAAAATTAGCGGCATGAATCCGCACGGTGTCATCGCGGGGAGCCAGTTCGAGAGCCCGCTCAATGGCAAGGCGGGCGGGAACGGTGGCCTTCATTGCATCAAACTGGGATGAGAGTTGAGCCAGGTAAACAGCTGAGTCACCAGGAGAGCCCCGATCTATGTCTCCGGGTTTCGGAAGGGGATTTGATGGCGCCCGCTCCCGCTTGAACAGCCAACCAAAATTTGTGAGCGTTTCAAGCCTCCAATCGGGGGAGGTGAGCAGATGATCCAAAAGCGGTTGGAACTCGGAATGCGGTCCCGCAAGAATCACAACATTCCAATCTTTCTCCCGCAATGCCGACCGCCAACGGGATGGCTGCGAGGACAAAACAGCCGAATCCATGAGGGAATCTCCGGGTTGTGACCCGAAGAGCACCAACACGGCATGGGCCGAGGGATTCGCAAAAATCCGATTGTTCCCGCCTTTGGCAAGACCGGCAAGTTCCACGGGAGCAACGAGGGTCAGATCCCGCCTGCTCTGGTTCCAAGTCCACACCGCGTTCCATATGGAAAAGCCGCAAAGCAAAAGGGCCGCCGCTCCAAAAAGGGACATCACCAGCGAACGAAGCCGTGGCCACCTTCGCACGAAAAATGATAAGACCGCAAAAATCAGAGCAAAGCCCACCCCCCATACCAACCAATCCACAACCCACAAAACCAAAGAGAGTGCTGCCGACCCGCCAACCCGCCACACGCTGGCAAGGATCAAGTCCACCAGCGTTGGCTCACCAAGGTGCCCGGCTTCCGAGAGACCTCTCGCCGCAGAAAAAAGCGCCCGGCCTGACGGAGTGGCCCCCAGCAGCCCAAGCGCCATCACAAATCCAAAGATGGCAGCCAGAACGGGAATCCATTTGCGAATCGGATGACTCATGAGATATTTATCACTCATTCAA
>JBGSPC010000204.1:0-2225 GCA_041738805.1 Terrimicrobiaceae bacterium
GCTAGTCGCTAGCAACAGCAGAATTGCGTAGAGTCGCTGCAAGTTTCAAGTGTACATCGATTGGTCCGGGTACGCAAGCTAATGATTGTTGGGCCTTTTCACCTTCGAGGTCAACAGCGCGGGAAGATCCTCTCGTGATCCAGAAACCGGCTCCGACTCCGCGATGTCCAAGCTCAACCAAAATGAAGCCCAGAGTTTCGTTGCGGAAGAACCGCTTCGGAATGGTTAACAAGCAATGCTCCACCGTCGCTCGTAACAATAGCCGGGCAATCTGGCCATAGCCTTCGGATAGAAGCCAGCCAATTTTCGAGCATTGCCCTGAATCGCCGCGGTCGCGAATACTCCACACAACCGAGCTGCTGAGCTAAGCCAAAGCTTCCAAACAGCGGAATCCGTTCCGGACCCTTTGCCGAGAAGCAGCGATAGGTCAGCCAAACGAACAGGTCCAGAACGGCCGGTGCGGATGCCAACACCTTAACCGCTTCGAGATCTGCGGGGATCGGATGCGCTGAAACCTCCCTATAGAATTCGTCGCTCAGCACCACGACGTTGGCGAACTCCTGTGGCAAGGCAGGCTGTTCCGAATCACGGTTGTACCAAATCTGCGCCTCGGAGAGAAAGTTGAACCGCGACCGGTGGATCAACGTGGAGGCGGATCGGCCCGATTCAGTTCCAAAGAAGATCGTCGCCCCGAAGATTCGCTCGAACGCCGACACCAGCCGGCGGTACTCTTTGCCTCCTTTTGAAAGAGCGAACGTATCGAGCAGCTCAGCTGCTGACTCAAACCGCACGATTCGACTTTGTTGCCGGACCGCCATCGTCGCCAAGAAGATCGGCACAAGACGATCCTGCCCAAACGGTAGACCGAACTGTGGGTGACCAGTGATCTGAAGAGTGAAATGCCCGTTCCTGCGCTCAAAGAGCAATTGCCCTTCTGGCGGCCTCCGAATCGGAAGCCCGCAGAGCACGAACGGTCGCGCCGTGAATCCCAGCGTCTGGGAGGCGGTTTCGCGTTTCTCGCGTACGAGGCAGATGCCCTCTGCCTTCTTGCGCTTTTGCTTCGAGACAATGAACTCTGCGTGAGTCTCCCGAAGGACGTCTCCAGCTCTTGTCAAGCCTCGGTTTTCGGAGCATACTTGCCCCATGGATCACCTCTTTGAAAAAGGCAATCCCGCGATCTCAAGAACAGGTCCTGAACGAGTCGGATTTTGTACTCCGATTACTCCGTTTAGGCGCGTTTTCGGGGACAACGTGAAAACTCAGCGTATTTCTATGGTCAGGATTTACGCCATGGACGCAGAAGTTCTTTATTTCCAAATGACGTGCAAGTTCCCAAGCTGGACGTCGCGGGTTCGAGTCCCGTCTCCCGCTCCAAACTTTTCAATGAGTTACGAAGAACTCAGCAACTTCTTCCACTCCACTACACTCCATTAAGCCGCGAAGACGCTGTTTTCCAGTTCTTCTGCTGCTTCGGCCCGTCTGGTGAGACTGGCCTTGGTATAAACATCCAACGCTACCCCGATCCCGTGACCGCGCTGGTCGGCTGCTACTTTCGGATCAATCCCCGCCTCGTGTCCAAGGCTGGCATGTGTCCGGCGTAGCACCTGGAAGTTCGCCCAATCCAAACCGATCAGTTTGAGCTTGGGCTTCATGCCCCGGTACCAGACGTTATCGCGCCACATCGGCGTTTCGGCATTCTCCGAGGAGAACACCCACGCCTCCGGTTTGTCCGCGACCAAACCCATCCATTCCTGCATCAGCGATGCGGTCTTGGTCGGGATGGCGACGGTTCGCCGGGACGATCTGGTCTTGGGCGTGTCGATGTCGCCGCGATAAAGCCGCTGCGCAATCGTCACCGCCCGGCAATCCTCGCTCACATGCTGGCGCTGTAGCCCAAGGATCTCTCCAGGTCGCATGCCTACGAAGATCGCAAGATGCGCGATAACGCTCTCGCGTAGTGCGAGAGCACCGATGTACTGTTCGACCTCCTTTCCTGTCATGACGCGGGTTGGTTCCGTTTCCGCTTCCCTCGGGGTAAAGAGGGCGGCGGTCGGATCGCGCTGCGTGTAACCTTCAGCTATCGCCAGCTTGAACACGGACCTTAAGTCCCAGCGAAGATGCTCCACCATGCTGCGCGACAATTCCGCTGCCTTGCGGCCAAGGAAGGCTTGAAGGGCCTTCAGGGTAATTGCCTGCAACTGTGTTGCCTCTTTTCTAATTGGAGC
>JBGSPC010000219.1:0-2351 GCA_041738805.1 Terrimicrobiaceae bacterium
AACGCAAACTCACAGAAATCATGGCGGCTGTTTTCCCTTCATGAATGAAACGCAGCTGTTCGCGACTGACAGGGCTCCCCTCCCCTTCCAGATCGGCAACCTGACCCGCAATCAGAAACCGGCTCCCTGCGGCCTCGGCGAGTGCCTTCACGTAATCAGACACAGCATGACGTTTTGTCGGCGCCATTCCGGCCAATGCCCGGAAGGCCTCGGTCAACAAGGCATCCCCTGCGAGCACGGCAATTCCCTCCCCGAATTTCTTATGGGACGTCGGCATGCCGCGGCGCAGGTCATCATCATCCATGCAGGGGAGATCGTCATGAATCAGCGAATACGTGTGAATCAGTTCCACGGCGCAGGCCGCAGGCATGGCCATTTTGTGCTCGCCCCCGCAGGCTTCAGCGGCTGCGAGGCAAAGAATCGGCCTCAGGCGCTTGCCACCGGCGAAGACACTGTAACGCATGGCCTCATGAATTGTTGAAGGCCGCACGGTGGCTTTCGGAAGGAAACTCCCCATGGCCTTGTCAACTTCCTTCGCCCAAAATCTCAAATACTGCTCCAAATTCACCCGGAAAGTCGTATCGTTTGCGGAGGAATTTGAAAAGTGCTTAAGCATTGGCAACCTCCATTTTGCTACTTTTGTAGAGAATCCCACAGAGGACACTCACTCAAAATTGCAAAGAAAAATTGGAATAGACTTTGAACAGCCAGCTGTGCCATCTGCCCCGCCACATGTAGGACAGCAGCGACCACCAAACCATCTGATGGCGCGAGAACAGTCGGTTTTTTTGTTTTTGGTTTCAGGCAAGCCCACAGCAATGGTGATTGTCTCCGAATCGAACGGCGGCGGCCCTCGCACCTGCTCCCCGGATTAAAAAAGCAAAAAAGTTTCTAAGGATGTCATTCCTTGCGTGTCTTGTTAGTTTGGAGGGCAAGTTCGTCCTCCCCAGCATGACCAAACCCTTAATCAGAGACTCAGAAAAGCCCCAAGCCTCGTCCGGTATCGTGGCGTTTCCGCTGCCTCCCCCGAAAGGCACGCTGACAGAGTTATTTGAGAGCGAGGAGAGTGCGATTCTCGGTTTTGCCATCGGGTTGGTTGGACGTCGTGCTGTGGCCGAGGAACTCGTGCAAGAAGCCTTCCTGCGGCTACATCAGCTTTGGGATCAGTTGGACAATCCTCGCGCTTGGCTCTACCGAAGCCTGCGTAATCTGGCCCTCAACCACCTCCGCGATCACGCGAGAGAGACATCCGTCGAAGATCCGGAGGGTCCCAGTAACGATATCCCGCCCGACCTTGCCCTTGGCCGGTTGGAAGCTTTCGGCATGGTTCGCCTCCTCATGGCAGAGCTTTCCCCCGAAGATCAAAATCTCATCCACCTCAAATACCACGAAGATCTCAAGTATCAGGAGATCAGCAACCGCACCGGACTCAGTGTGGGTAACGTCGGCTACAAACTTCACCATGTCATCAAGGGCCTCGCCGACGCCCTTCGCCATGTTGGCATTGATGGGATCCTCGGATGAACACCATGAACGACGACACCAACCAACCCGAACCCCAACCCTGGCTTGATCCCGCGCTGGAAGCCCGTGTTGTCGCACACGTGCTCGGAGAAACCTCCGCCTTCGAAGCCGCAGAAGTCGAGCGCCTTCTCCTCGAGAACCCCGAACTCGCGATCTTCAAACGGCGCATCGAAGCCATTCATGCCCTCGTGGGAACTTCCGTAAGATCAGAAAACCCCCGCATCCAACTCTCGCCTGAACGTCGCAAAAAGATCCTTGAAACCATGGGCATCCCGCTTCTCGAAGTCCCCAAAAAAGTCCGGACCATCCCCACCACCCCACGGTGGTGGACATCACCCCTCTTCGCTCAAATCGCCGCCTGCCTGATCATGGGCGCAATCATCACGCTGTTCCTTTCGACATCGATCACCAAGACAACCATCGAGCCCCCAGACTTTGAGGGCGGATCGGGGGAATTCCTCACCGCCACCGCAGAGGCTACGCAACCCACCCTTGCTCCGCCTGCGTCAAGCGCCTCCGTGGCGCTTGCGATGAGCGCCTCTGACGAGACTGCGGTCGAGGACAAGCTCATGGAGAGTCTTCCTTCGGCAGGGGCCATCGGCAGTTCCTCAGCACTGGGTTCAGATCGGCTCCGCCAACTCGAAACCGCACCCCAAACATCCTCGGAGACCGCCCTCGACCTCGGTCGGAAACAGGTTGCTTCCGCTCATCAACCTGGCCGGGCCGATGGCGACTGGGACAGCTCTTACATGGTTCGAGGAGTCGATGTCCGTGATTCCCGCAGGGAAAGGGAGTCCGAATCGCAAGAGGTTCCTACGGAAGCGGCA
>JBGSPC010000254.1:0-2854 GCA_041738805.1 Terrimicrobiaceae bacterium
AGCTATATCTCCAACCTCTGCAATTCGGATAACTCCTCAATCACCATCATGAAAGTATCTGCTTGGTCGGGCGATACGATCGAAACCATCCAGCGCCATTATTGGCACAAGCAGGTGTCCTCTGTCGGCTTGGATGAAACGCTGAAGGGTGTGCGTCCGGAAGATACCCTCAAAGACGTGGCAGCAACGCTGAAAACCTTGAAGACGGATGGCCTGGATAAAGAAATCGCACTGGCAGTCAAGAAGCTCCTCATAGCGACTGAAAAAAACAAGGAGGCTGTTTGGGAATGGACGAACGGAGCGCCCACGGCGCACGCGCGTCTTTACTCTGTTGAGGATTCCGTCACCAAATTCGGTGTCTTTCGCGATCTTATTGACCCTGGTGCAGGTGATCCCGATAACGTTCCGACCGCGTTTGATTGGGAGGAAGGTAAAGTCTCCACGGTTCGTGCTCGGCTCAAAGCACTTGAAATTCGAGGTTGGATCGCGAAGGTGTAGAGGCGTCACGCGCAACCTCGGGTTCTTCAAAGCCGCTTGCTTACGACTTCACAGGTTCGAATCCCGTTAGGGTCGCCATTCTTCCGAGTGGCATTTCCCTCTGTCAGCCGCATGAATAAAGGCTCTGCTGGCGATCACCCAAAAATCGCTTGGTGATCGTTGGTGATCAAAAAGTGCCGTTGGAGGCCGTTTTTCGCTAGGGAAAATCAGGGAAAGATCGGGTGGAAAAATTTTTGGGAAACCCGGAAAGAGGGAAATGTGGTTGCCCTGCTCACAATCCCTGAAGCTGCTCAACGCCTGAAAATCGGCTCGGCGCCTATGAGCACCGCGCGGAGTCCTCGGTCATGAGTGAAACCTGCCCGATGCGTCACGCAGACTTGGCAGTCCTCGTGCTTTCCTATTATTGACCATTTGAGTTTTCAACAAACCTGATATCGAACGACAAGGCCGACCGAAGTATAAGTGGAATTTCGACCGACCTTTTTTTTGGAAATCTTTCGTTCCCACCATTAAGGGGAAGATGGGGGTATGGGCTGAGATTTTTGAAGTGCCGCCAGCCAAACTTTCATTCGATCCTGAGCCGGCTGGTGGGTTCCTCCTTCGCCTTTGTGGTTGGCACCGGGAAGCAACATCAACTCGCTTGGGCCGGAAAGGGTCTTCGCCATCGCCGTGATGCCTGCCGGCGGGCAACTCGCATCCTCCAACCCCGCAGAAACAAAAACCGGCACCTTCACACGAGGTGCCATATGAACAACGTCATAGTAGGCCGATGCTTCAAGAGCCTTGGCCGGGTCCTTCCCCAGCTCACTTGCCCGTTTGAGCCAGTAGGGATGAGGTTGCCGGTCTCCGTGCAGATCGCATAAGGCAGGAACGTGAGCCACCACTGCAGTGACTGACGGATCAAGCGCTGCCGCCACCAAGGCCTGTGCTCCACCAAGGCTGGTCCCATGGGTCACAAGGATTCGACCATCCCAGTCAGGCAGCCCTCTGACGAAATCCAGAACCCTTCGCGTGGCTAGAAACATCCGTAAAAATGGTGTGGTTTCCCGGTTGTCCCAGCCAATGTCTCCGTAACCTTTCAAAGCTGTTTTTTCCAACTTCTCATAAAATTCCGGCGACTCATCAATAGGGAGGTCGTGCGCCATCACATTCACGGCCAGCCACCCGGCACGGGCTTTCTCGATCACCGTTCCTGGCTTGAGAGGATAGATTCCTGCCCACTGAAAGATGACCAGAGCCGGGAATTTTCCTGCAGTTTTCGGATGGGCCAATTGTCCCTGCACGCGTCCTGATTCAGACACAGCAAGAGAAAAAACCTGATACACAACATCTTTGGGGACAACCGCAGAACCGGGGGTCAATTGGATATCCTTCGGAATTTTGGCCAGATTCGTCAATTGGTCATCCCAAAACTTATCGAAGTCAGACGGTCGCGCGGAATGTGTGGGCAGGTCACTGGAGGGTGCCTGCCCGGCAGGAGAGAGGACTGGCAATTCGCCGTTTGCAGCCATGGGAATTGCGAACAGGATCGGAATGAGAATTCGAAAGCGACAGGAAAGGCGCAGGGGGACTGGCATGGTTGGGAATCTGATATCAGCAATCGGCAAGGTCAATCTTGACAATGTTCAATTGAACCAAAGTTGAGGCCCCTGCTGCCTCAGTGCCGCAAAATCACTGCCTCTGCGGGAGATTTACGATAAAACAAGCAGCCTCTTGATGCTCAAGCGCTGTGATCTACATTGTGATTACATAACGGCTCCCAGCCCACAGCTCGGAAAACCACACCAAGCCCCCACCTCCCCATGAACAATCCATCAGTTCCTCTTCCCACCGCTCTTCCGGTTTCGCGTCGTGCGAGCCATTTGAGGGCTTTCAGCCTGATCGAGGTCACTCTTGCTCTTGGAGTGGTGTCCTTCGGTCTGATGAGTGTCCTGGCCCTGCTGCCCAGCGGTCTGAAAACCGTAAGAGAGTCGGCCAATGAAATTGCACTCTCGTCGATTGCACGGTCCGTGCGGGCCGAACTGAATCAGGCCTCCTTTTCCGATGTGAGCACGGTTCTTCCTTCCGAGACATGGTATTTCAGCCAGACCGGCATGCGATTGCCAGCCACCGCCGCAGCACAGGACAGATACTTTGCGGTCACGTTTATAAACTCGCCCCCCCAGGCCCCATCGACGGCTTCCCAGTTCTCCGACACCTTGCAGGCTCTGAGCGTAAAAATCCGCTTCCCTGATTTTGCCCCAACACCATCCCAGCAAAGTGAAGTCCTCACATTTCACGCAGCAAGGCAGAGCGGCACAGCGACCGGCACTTAAAACTGCCCCATGATGTGTTTTCACCCAAACAGCCCCTTTCG
>JBGSPC010000018.1:0-3380 GCA_041738805.1 Terrimicrobiaceae bacterium
GCGATGCTGTCCGCGCGACAGCAGAAGATCCAGTTCAGTCCCGGCATGCGTGGCCCAATAATAGGACTCCTCTTCTTGAAATGCGGCCAGAGTTTGTTCGAGGGCGAATCCCTCCCAGGACGCTCCCAATTTTGGATGTCCCTCCAAGTCCTCAAACGTTCGCAAGCCCAGCAACTGGTGGAGCAAGCCGCTGTCCTTGATGTAAACCTTCGGGGATTTTACCAGACGCTTGCCTATGTTCTCGAACCACGGCGGAAGCACCCGTACGAGTAGCGCCCCCGCCATGAGATCGAGGTAGCGATTAACTGTTGTGTGCGCCAGGCCCAGGGAACGCCCGATCTCCGAGGCATTCCATGTTTGACCGTGGTAGTGCGCCAGCATTGTCAAAAAACGGCGCACCATCACCGGCGGCAGATCCACACCGAGCAGGCGCAAATCCCGCTCCACAAAGGCCTGCACAAAGGCCGCCCGCCAGCGAAAGCTGTCCCCATCATCCGCTGCCAGCCAGGAAAGTGGAAATCCACCACGTGACCACAAGGAGCGTTGGTGATCGTCGCCCACCTCGCACAAACGGAAACCGCCCATTTGCAAAAACTCCATGCGCCCGGCCAGACTCTCGGAAGCCCCGCGCAGAAGTTCCGGCGCTGCGCTGCCAAGGAGCAGAAAGCGGGCGGGAAGCGGATCGCGATCCAACAAGACCCGCAGCAATGGAAATAGCTCCGGCATCCGCTGCACCTCATCAATGACCACCAGCCCGCGCAACGGCGACAAGGCAAGCATGGGATCTCTCAACCTCGCCAAAGCCAAAGGATCCTCCAAATCGAAAAAGGCCGACTCGCTCTCCGCTCCAGCCAGTTCACGTGCCAACGTGCTCTTGCCGCACTGCCGCGGCCCCGACAATCCCACGCATCGACTGCGCATCAAGGCTGTTTTCAACGCTGACATCAGTTGCACCCGCTTGATCATTATTGAAATATGAGCAAGCAATGCACAGAAATCAATAATAAAAGCGCTGGGCGATGCGATCCAGTTTTGATTTAAAGTGGGGTGGGTTCAGTTGAAGGCCGAAGGTCTGTCAGTAAATCGTGCGGCGGTTTCTGAATTTTACCAACAGCAAGACCAGGAAAATGCGGGCCAGATCTCTCAAGAAATGGCCGGTGCTCAAGGCCCACGCCGAATACGAAAAGAAAAACCGTGCCAATTGTATTGGCAAAAGTTGGGAGCATGGATAACGGTCTGCAAGGCATCGGAATCTCAAAAACATGACTCCCCCAAACGATCATCATCACCCTCACGAAAATCGGACACAGGCTGGAATGAACCGGCGGGATTTCCTGCGATTGAGCGGGGCGGCTGCTCTGACTCTTGGTTCGGGGAAACTTGCCGCACAGACGACTCCGACGGGGATCGGGGCCATCCGGTTTGCGGTGATTGGTGACTTTGGGGAGACGCTTGCGGATCAGTCCTTTCCGCTCGACCATGTGGCGGCGATGATTCGGAGTTGGAATCCGGATTTTATCGTCTCGGCTGGGGACAACAATTATGTCTTCGGTTTGGCCGAGACAATTGATATCAATATCGGGAAAAATTTCACCGGCTACATTTATCCGAAGTCCACCCAGATTCCGATTCAATATCCATATCCTCCGGGGGCACCGTCCTACAATCGCTTCATTCCGTGCCTTGGGAATCATGACTATGGGGATGTGTCGAATGACAAGCCGCCGACACTTGCGAACCTAGCGCTCAGTGATCCTTACCTTCAGTATTTTCGCGATGCGCTCCGCGTCGGGCTTCCTGCCGCCCCAAACACCGCTGTGACGTTTGCCGATGGAGTGGTGGGTCAGAGCTACGGACGTTCATTGTTTTCCAAGGAAATTGAGAACTATGCCCCCTTCAGTGAAACCGAGAACAACCGGTTTTACGATGTGCGACTGGGCACGGCCTCCGGCCCGAGCAGCGTGCACCTGTTTGTTTTTGATAGTAATCCGACCACGCCCTACGGTCAGAACTTTGCGGATCAACCGCTCAAAAATGGCAACGGAACGAACAGCAACTATACGGAGCATGCGGTTCAGGGAGAATGGCTCCAGGCACGGCTTGCGGCCAGCCAAGCCCGCTGGAAAATTGTGATTTTTCATGACCCGCCCTACAATTCCTCTTCCGGAGGGGCCACGAACCAATACCCTGAAGCGCGGTGGCCATTCCAAGCCTGGGGAGCCACAGCGGTGATCACGGGTCATATCCACAATTACGAGCGGTTGGAAATGCCCGATGCCGGTTCAAATCAGGAACCTGTGTATGGTCAGCCAACGATCCCGTATTTTGTGAATGGGGTCGGGGGATTCATTCCTGAGCAGGGATTTGATCCTTCCTTTGTCACCCAAGGCAGCAAAGTCCGGGTTTCCGAATACGGCGCGCAGTTGGTGACTGCGGATGAGAATTCGATCAATTTTCTCTACTTTGATATTGATGGAGTGCTTCGGGATGTGAGGACAATTTATGCCAACCCGCAAACCGGAGCGCCTCAGGTTGAGTTTTCCGGGCGGGAGTTTCCGGTGAATGCCAGCAATGGGACTGTGAGCGTGACGGTCACCCGGCTTGGCAACTCGGGCTCTCCGCTTTCGGTCAATTACACCACCATGGATGGCACGGCGATCTCAGGAGTGAATTATCAGACCACCGCCGGGGTGCTTGATTTTGCGGCCAATGAGGTTGAAAAAACCATCACCATCCCAATCTATCCGCCACCGATATTCGGTCCGGGCACTGTGCCATGGGAATCTCTCATTTTCACGGTGGCCCTGTCCCTGCCGACCGGTGGAAGTGTCGGGTTTTTCAATGTGGCCTGCGTGATCATGGTGAACACGGTGGACACTCCGATCAACAACCAGGAACTTTTTATTGTTCAGACTTACAATGACATTTTCCAGACGACGCCCACTGCTACGGAGATTGCCGCGGCGGAAGCGGCCATCGGAGAGTTGGATCTTTGGGTGGAGCGGGCCAAGTGGGTGTATGATTTGATGACAGGAAACTATTCCACGGAACCCGTGTTTCCTGCGGCGCTTTCGTATGCGGCCTTGATTATGTCCGACGCGGCGATTGTTGAGGGTCAGGCCGTTCCACCGAGTTCCTCGGATCTCACGAATGGTATCACGCTTTATCGTGGGGCGGCAAATACTGATGCGGCCCTCACAGCTTTGAGTGAGGCATTTAATAGCAACATCCTCGCAGTGCTGACTCTTCGTCGTTTTGAGTGGGCTTAAATGTGCGCGATTTTGAGGTTGAGTCCACCGGCTTTGAGATAAGCGGCAATTCGAAAGTAGTGAAAATTCCGAAACCCTCGCGCCATTCTCTTAGCGATTTGCAGATTTCCG
>JBGSPC010000051.1:0-7200 GCA_041738805.1 Terrimicrobiaceae bacterium
TTCCATCGCAAGATGAAGCTCATTCAACGCCGGGCTTACGGCTTTAGAAACTTTAACAATTACCGCTTGCGCGTCATCGCTCAGTGCGGCTAACCAACAACATATACAATGCCCTCATCCCCATTGTTTGGTGGAGAGCCCGCTTCTGCATTCCAAATTTCCACGCGCGGAGCGCCTAATCCTGTGGACGTGTCCACCGTAGCTCGGAACGAGCGAAGGTGGAGCGGGTAGAGGGACTCGAACCCTCATGGCCTGCTTGGAAGGCAGGAACTTTACCACTAAGCTATACCCGCGATAACAGAAGACACTCTGCCAGATTTGGGGCCTACGTCAACCGCAAACCTCCGGAATGAATGGGAGGCAGGAGGGCGCCGCTGATGGCACGGTCGATGGACATGCCGCCGCCTCCGCTAAAAAGAAGGGCCAGGCAGCTGGCGAGGACGAGGAGAGGTGCTTGCAGCTCCAGAAACGCGGACCCTCCATAGATAAAATACAATGTTCCAAACATCAGGCCGCATCCTAGGAAAGCGGCCAGGCGTGTCAGAAACCCAAACAGCAGAAGAGGAGCAATCGAAAACTCAACTACCATGGCGGCAGCCCCCAAAATCGCCGGCAAACCCATCTCGGAAAGCGCCGTTAACGAGGCCGTCCACCCCTCTCCTCCAAACCATCCGAAACACTTCTGTCCTCCGTGAAACAGAAAGATGGCGACAAGAACAAGCCGCAGAAAAACGGGTGCCAGCCCCGGGGTGGTGTGAAAAAAGGAATACACGTGGTCTTGATGCCTGCGAAACCCTAGCAAACCCACACAGCGGGAGGAAAGGAAAACCTCATCTCCCCCCGGGACCGCTGGCCCCGCAAGTGCGGGGCCGGCATGCCGTTTTATATCTCCCAAGTATTTCCCATCACATTTCCTCACCCTGACGCCGCCAAGGCGGATTGCATGTACCGGTTCACCATATGACGAAGGTTCCGGTTCTCGGGAAACCCCAACCCGGGATCTTCGGCAAGGGTCTTCCTTGCGAGAGCAGCCGCCTCAGCCATCAAGCGGGTGTCCTTGATGATGTTGGTGATTTTGAGTGGCGGAAGCCCGGTTTGCGCTGTCCCGAGCACATTGCCCGGACCTCTCAGCCGGAGATCTTCCTCGGCGATTTCAAACCCATCCTGAGTCCGTTCCAGCACGGCCAACTTGGTGAGCGCCTCCTCAGGGGTGTCCTTGGAATGAAGGAGAACACAAAAGCTTTTGTGAGCTCCGCGGCCGATTCGTCCGCGCAGCTGGTGCAGCTGTGCCAGCCCAAAACGTTCGGCGTTTTCAACAAGGAGGATCGTGGCATTGGGCACATCCACTCCCACCTCAATCACCGTGGTGGAGACCAGAACGGACAGCCGTCCAGCGCGAAAATCCTCCATCGTGCGCTCTTTTTCGTCAGATGCCGTGCGCCCGTGAAGAAGACCCACGGAATGCGGGGCCAACAGGTCCCCCCATTTCAAAAACTCCTCACTCGCCGCCTTGGCCGCAAGTTTCTCGGACTCGTCAATCAGAGGATACACGATGTAGGCCTGACGGCCGTTTTCCAAATGTTTGCGGATAAAGTCCACCACCTCTGGCAGTTTGCTGACGGGACGAACCGCCGTTCGGATTTCACCGCGTCCCTGCGGTTTTTCGCGTAGAATCGACACGTCCAGATCGCCGTAAACCGTTTGGGTGAGCGTTCGCGGAATGGGGGTCGCCGTCATCACCAACACATCCGGGCGGCTGGGAAGCCCGGTGAGTTTGGAGCGCTGAATGACGCCAAATTTGTGTTGCTCGTCGATCACAATCAGGCCGGGACGGAAGGTCTCTTCGTCCTCAAATAGCAATGCATGCGTTCCCACAATGGCTGGGGGACAGCTGCTTGCAGCGGGCTTGTCACGCCGGAGGCTTTGCGAAGGCGGATGACTGGGGAGGCCGTTGGTCTTGCGTGAGCCTGTGCGCAGATGGACAGGGATCCCCAGGGGTTCCAGCAGTTTGGTGAGGGTGACGAAATGTTGTTCTGCCAAAATCTGAGTGGGAGCCATGATGGCTGCCGGAAAGCCGGCCTCAATGGTTTGGACCATCGCAGCCACAGCCACCAAGGTTTTCCCGGAACCCACATCTCCTTGGAGAAGCCGGTTCATGCGCCTTGGAAAAACCAGCTCGGCTTGGATTTCTGCAATGACGCCTTTTTGTGAGGGGGTCAATTCAAAGGGCAGGCGGGACAGCAACTCTGCATGCAAAAGGCCCGCAGAGATTTTGGATTCCCCTTCCAACCCGGCCCAGGCGCTGCGGCGGGTTTGCACGGCCACCTGCATGGCATAGCACTCATCAGTCGCCAAACGCTCTCTCGCCGTTTCCGCAGAATCGAGACTCCCCGGAAAATGGATCTCACGAAACGCCGTCTCGAGCGACTGATCCCCCGACCGCAGGAAACCCGAAGCGGCTAAATCACACACATCCAGGGCCTCATGAATCAGCGCCCGCAACAGACGGGTGGTCACACCTTCGCCCGCAGGATGAATCGGAACAATGCGTTTCATGTGCAGCGAATTGTCATCCTCATCCAAAACCTCATATTCGGGGTGATCGATCACGACCTGCTTCCCCCGCATCTTGGGTTTTCCATAGATCACAACCTCATCTCCCACCATCAGCGCCTTCTGCATGTAGGGCATGTTGAACCACCGGCAGATCACCGGTTGGGAAAACGCGGACCCACTCTCATTTTCCAATGTGATTTCATAAGCGCCCCGCCGGTATCCGAACCGTTTGAGGCTCGCTGCAGCAATATGGCCGGTGATGCAGACGGGAGTCTCCATCGCGGAATCGGGAAACCCTGCAAAAGACCGGCGGTCCTCGTAACGCCGGGGATAATGCCTCACCAAATCCCCGAGCGTGGTCAGCCCGAGTTTTGCAAGCGGTGTGACACGATTCCGGGGGACCCAATCACAATCCTTGAGCGGGGAGAGGGGGTCCTGCATCACTGGCCGGCCCGAATCGCGACAATTTGCATTTGGGGTTCATCCCGGCCTTGGAAGGTGTTCCTCTCCACCCGGAAGGCCACATCCCAGGGTGGCTTTGGCAGCGGATGTTCTGCACCATTAAAAAAGATGGCCGCCATGCGCAGCCGGCTCTGCCCGAATTCCAAACGCAGATGCTTCTCTTTCAAAACCCTCGCCGCACCCACAGGCTGAACCCCCCGCGCAAGAAACACGGGCTGGCTGTTTCCATTCCCAAACGGTTCCAGGCGGTCCTGCGCATCAAGGAAATCCTCACCAATATCCGCAATGGATAGCGTGGCATCCAACCGCAGGCGGGGGGTCAACATCTCGGCATCACTCGCGGACTGCGCAAAGGTTTCGAATTTTCCACGGAACTCCTCAAACTGCTCTTCACGAATACTCAGGCCGGCTGCCAATTCATGACCGCCGAATTTTTCGAGCAGCCCCGCACAATTGCTCAACGCCTCAACCAGGGAAAACCCCTCCACACTCCGTCCGCTGCCCTTGCCCATGCCATCCTCCCCAAACCCAATCACAATGGTGGGCCGGTGATATTTCCGCATGATCCTCGAAGCCACAATGCCAAGCACGCCCTGATGCCAATCCCTTGCTCCCGCGACGATGCTGGCATCACGACCGGGATCGAAACATTTTGCCACCCAATCGTCGGCTTCAGCCGCAACGCTGCGTTCCACCCCCTGACGCTCCCGATTCTGTCTTTCCAAACCCGCCGCCAACACGCGGGCTTCCTGTTCATCTTCTGTGGTGAGCAACTTGAGCGATTCCAAAGCCGTTCCCAGCCGGCCGGAGGCATTGATGCGTGGTCCCAGCCGGAATCCAATATCCGAGCCCCTTGGGCGATTGCCCACATCCGACGATTGCATCAGAGCCCGCAGCCCCGGCCACCGCGATTTGGAAAGCTGCAGCAAACCCCGCCGCACAAGAATCCGGTTTTCCCCCTCCAGTGGAACCATATCTGCCACGGTTGCCATCGCCACAAGGTCGAGATACTCCCGCAGATCCAAATCGGGGTGGGGAGATTTTTTGAGGAGGGCATGAACCAGCTTAAAGACCACCCCCGCACTACACAGATAACGCAGCGGACTCCCGGAAACTTTGGGATTCACCACAATGGCCTGCGGACGTTCCCCCGAGGGTTCATGATGATCCAGAATAATGAGATCCACTCCGCGTTCACGCAACATCGCCGCTTCCCGCACGGAGTTGGTCCCGCAATCCACGGCCATCACCAGATCCGGGCGGCATTCCGCAAAACACCGCTCGACCCCCTCTGGACTCAACCCGTATCCCTCCTCGGCACGCACCGGCAAAAAGCAATCGACCCGCCCCCCGAGAGCCCGCAACACCCGCGAGAGAAACGCCAGGGACGTGACCCCATCCACATCATAATCCCCATACAAAACGATGTGCTCGTTATCCCTCAAGGCCTTGTCCACCCGCGCCACGGCCTCCACAATGCCCCCCAGTTCCTCAGGCGCAGAAAGTTCCCGCAACTTCGGATCAAAATACCGCCCCGCCTGCTCAGGATCCTCCAACCCCCGCCCAACCAACACCTCCGCCAAGGCCAATGGAATATCCAAGTCCCCCGCCACACGGCGAATCAGGACATCATCAGCCGGTTTGGGATTGATCCATCTGCACTCCATTCGCAAAGAATAGGCGCTCGCCTCACTCTGCGCAATTTCCTAGATTTAAGAATCACGGCACCCAAGGAAGGCAATTTTGAATGATGAATTTTACATTTTGAATGAAATCAGAGAACACCATCCTTGGTCGCACCCACACGTTTGCCCTGCGCGTTGTTGCAATCTGCAGGGTTCTTTTTTGGAAAGCGCCCACCATGAATAATTCATCATTCAAAATTCAAAATTCACACCATAACCTTGGCGACGGTGGAAAATTCATAATTTATAATTCAACATTTATAATTTATAATTTCCTTCTTCTCTTCGCCCTCACCGGCTGCGGCTACAATTACCGCCTTCCCGGTCATGGCCTGAACAAAACCGCTCCCGTCTCTCTCCAATCAGGCACGTCCCGTCATGCCCTCTCGGAACGCATCATCCCCATCAAATTCGGCTACCAGCTCTCCCTCTCCAGTGAGGACCCTGACATCGTGGACGTTCGCTTCCGGGGAGATCCTCTGCGCAAAGCCGACATCTGGCTTGTGGCAAAAGCCCCGGGACGAACCGTCGTTCACTACGGCAATGTATTTAACCAAACCTTACCCTTCGGAAAATCCGAATCCCGCCGCCTCGGTGTCAACCTCCCATCCATGGATCCCGAAGAACCCGGTGCCGGAACCGGAAACCCCCGCCGCATCTGGCTCAGAGATAACTCTGACGGCTCATTTGTCGTGGAGGTTTTGCCCATCCCCGGGTAGGGCGCGTCAGTCCCTTGCCCGCCGACTTTTCGCTGCAGGGTTTTTTTGCTCCCCGGAATCGACGCAAATTCGGAAGTGTCTCCCGCAGAACAATCACGTCGAATAAATGTCTTCATTTTGAATTGAAATCCCCAAGATGCGGGATAGGCTTCGTCCTATGACGGCAAAAACCCTGTCACCCACCCTTACGGAGCCAGCCCCGGAATCCTCGCCAAACGCGGGATCTCAGGCCTCAGTCCTGGAATTTGAGGAGGGCATCGGGGCTCTTTTTGGTGATCTGGCCGAACTCTTCGGAAACCCCCGTTCCTACGGGCTCATCTATGGAATTCTCTTTGCCAGCCGCGAGCCCCTTCCCATGGAAACCATTGCCGAGCGTCTCGGCGTCAGCATTGGCTCTGTGAGTATGGGCCTGCGGCGACTGGAGGAATTTGGGGCCATCGAACGCGAGCGCAGTGCGGGACGGGGAACGGCTGTTTTTTCTGCAAAACTCGAAATGAGGTTGCTTGTGGGCGGCTTCCTTCGCGAGCGCGTCCTACCCCGCATCGCCGCCACGGGAAGCCAGGTGGAAGCCCTCACCGCCCTTCTTCCCAGCCTCCCCCCCGAGGACCGCAAAGTTTCCAAACAGCGACTCGAACGCCTCAGCCGCTGGCACTCCCGCGCCAAATCCATCCTTCCCTTTATCGAAAAACTGCTCGGCGGGGGATAGCCCCGCTGTTTCCGCACGATCCCCATCCTGCGAGAAAAACCCACCACCAAAACCCGGACTCCGGTCTTCGCCCAAATCACCCGCGAAACGACCAAGGGCGGCAGCATGCCCCGGGCGGGTGGCGGGTAGCGGGTGGGAATCCGGATTTCAGAGTGATGATTTTTGATTTCTGATTTCTGAGGGATTAAGAGCCTCCATGTAAGGACTGCGCCTTTGCCCCGCGCCTCGCCAATTAGCAATCAGCAATCAGCAATCGGCAAACGAACTCCGCGACCGATACTCGCAACTTTCTTCCTCCATTGGATCTTTGGCCGCCAAGCTCCGCAACGCATAGTCCGCCACTCGCCACTCTTACAGAATGCCCACCCTGATCATCGGCGCCGGTTTCTCCGGCCTGACCATGGCTGAACGGCTGACAACTCAGCTAGGCCAGCGGTGTCTTCTGGTTGAGAAGCGCGATCACATTGGGGGTAATGCCTATGACCACTATGATGACGCAGGCGTTCTGATTCATCCTTACGGCCCTCACTATTTCCGCACAAACTCGCCACGCATCCGGGAATATCTGTCCCAATTCACGGAGTGGCACGCGGTCAATTACGAGATCCTCTCTTTTACCGATGGCCGCTATTGGAATTTTCCCATCAACCTCAACACCTTTGAACAATTCCTTGGCCGCCCTTCAACCACCGAAGAGATGGAGGCTTGGCTGACGGAAAAGCGGGTGCCCATCGAAAATCCTGCCAACTCGGAGGAAATGATTGTTTCTCAAGTCGGCTGGGAGCTCTACGAAAAATTTTTTAAAGGCTACACCATCAAGCAATGGAAGCGGGATCCCAAAGACCTTGATGCCAGTGTGTGCGGACGCATCCCCATCCGCACCAACCGCGATAACCGCTACCTCCGCGAAGAATTTCAGGCCCTCCCCAAAGAAGGCTACACCCGCCTGTTCGAAAAAATGATAGCCGCCTGCGGCGACAACTTAGAGATCCGTCTCAACACCCACTACCGCGAAGTTCTCCACGAAGGCCCGTTTGACCACATCGTTTACACCGGTCCGATCGATGAACTG
>JBGSPC010000053.1:0-7073 GCA_041738805.1 Terrimicrobiaceae bacterium
TGCCGCTCTGAAAAACACTCCAACTTCACCCCTGACGAAACCCTCGAAGCCCTCAATCTCAATGTGCCCGCCGGCGAATCCCGTCCCGAAATCCGGTTCACCAAAGCACTCGACCGCACAGGATATTATTTCATTCAACTCTGCGAGAACCCCGCTGTCTCCGTGCGTCTGGCCGACCAACGCCTCACAGGCGTTGTTTCGGTGAGCAATGCCTTCAACAAAGCTGTCGCCAAGTCCAGCGTTCAGTCACCCCCTGATGGGATCGGCATCGACACCTTCGAGTTCTGGCTGCCCAAACGCCGCCCCGAGGGTCACAATCTCGCAATGACCATTGATCCCCCGATCGAGGGGTTTTGTGCAGCGAACATCACCCACGGCCCTGCCCGTCCGACCACCGCGCCAAACGCATGGGTCGCCGACCCCGCCGACGCCAATCCAGAGCTAACCTTGTCCTGGACCAAGCCGGTGGATATGGCCCGCGTCATCATTGAGTTCGACCCCGACTGGGATCACCCGATGGAAAGCGTCCTCATGACTCATCCCGAGGAAACCACGCCCTTCCTGGTGATGGACTTCGATCTTGTTGATGAAAAAGGGAACGTTCAGCTCGAAGTGCGCAATAACCACACGGCCCGGGTAGAGCATTCTTTCGCTCAGAAACTCACCACCTCATCGCTCACCCTCCGCGTCCATGCCACCCACGGCACCCCCGCTGCGGTTTTCCGCGTCAGAGCGTTTGGCTGAGAAGAGAGCTGCATTCTACCGCGCAACCTCTGTCCAAGCTTCGGCGGCCGTCACCATGCGAGCCGTCTTCCTGCTCAAAGGCAGGAAGGGTTTGATGTTACCGGACATCACCAACGTTGTTCTCCCCCGTTCCGCGTCAAACCGGAACTTCGCGCGAGGAGGGTATCAATCAATCGCCATGGGAGCCATAAAGTGTGCAGAACAGCTGATTTGGCAATTGACTACTACGCTTGAAACCAGCCTAGTAAATTTGCCCTATGCATCCAATTGATTGGTTGATTGTTGGAGTTCCGCTTCTGCTTGTCCTATGGCTGGCGGTGCGGTCCAAGCGCTACGTAAGAGGCGTGGTTGACTATTTGGCTGCCGGGCGGGTCGCCGGGCGCTATGTCATTTCGGCCGGTGATCTTGCGGCGGGTTTGAGTGTCATCACACTGGTGGCCCTTGTCGAATCGAAGTATCAGGTCGGCTATGCGCTGAGTTTCTGGGAATACCTCACCATTCCCGTGGGCATCATTATGTCCCTCACGGGTTACTGCATTTACCGTTTCCGGGAAACCCGGTCCCTATCGATTGGTCAGTTCCTTGAGATGCGTTATAATAAGCCTCTTCGCGTCGTGGCGGCCACTATCCGCACCATTTCGGAGATGATTACCAACGCCATCGGTCCGGCGGTCGCGGCAAATTTCTTCATCTACTTTCTGAACCTGCCGCACAAGGTCATGATTTTTGGCATTAACATGCCGACCTTCGGGCTCATCGTGGCCATGTCGCTTTGTCTGTGCATGGTGGTCATCTGGCCAGGGGGCCGGATTTCGCTTCTGATTACGGATGCCTTCCAGGGCCTCCTGTGTTACCCGATTTTTGTCATCATTGCCGGGTTTATCGTTCTGAACTACGGCTGGAACGACACCATCGGACCGGTGATGATGGACCGCGTCAAGGGCGAGAGTTTCATCAATCCCTTCGACATCGACAAGCTCCGGGACTTCAATATTTTTGCTCTCGTCGTCACGATGATCGGAAGTGTCCTTAACCGGGCGAGTTGGATCGGCAACGACACCTCCAGCGCGGGCCGCAATCCCCATGAGCAAAAGATGGCAGGCATTCTCGGAACCTGGCGCAATCTTTACGCGGCCCTCATGATGTTGCTGATCGCTGTCATGGTCATCGCTCTGATGACCCATCAAAAGTTTGCAACACAAAGCCATGGTATCCGGCAGGAATTGACGCAGAAAGTTGCCACCGAAGCCGTGAGTGATCCGGCGGTGAGGGAAAAGCTTAATGCTGAATTAGCCGACATTCCAGTTCATCGACACCTTGTCGGAGTGGACCCACCGCTTTCCCAAGAGGCAAATATTGATACTCCCTACCTGGATACGGCCCGTAAGACCCTGAGTGGCACTCCTCAGGGGAATCTTGAATACCAGAAATTCCGAACGCTCTACCAGCAGATGATGCTGCCGGTGGCCTTGCGGCAAATTCTGCCGGTCGGCATTATGGGTCTGTTCTGCCTGTTGATGATCATGCTGCTGATCTCGACTGACGATTCCCGGGTTTTCAACGCCTCGTCAACGATTGTTCAAGACATCATCATTCCATTCATCAAGAAGCCTCTCACTCCCAAACAGCACGTGCTGCTCCTTCGACTCGTCTCGACCGGGGTGTGTGTCTTTTTCTTCGTCGTATCGATCTTTTTTGTGCAGATCGATTACATCCTGATGTTTGTTACCATAATGACGGGTCTTTGGCTCGGTGGGGCTGGACCAATCATGATTTTCGGGCTCTACAGCCGTTTTGGGAATTCTGTCGGGGCCTTTGGTTCCCTGATCTTCGGATCCGGCCTGGCTGGCGTTGGGCTGTATCTTCAGCGCAACTGGGCCGAGACGGTCTATCCTTGGCTGGAATCCAATGACTGGCACGGCCCCGTTGGTGTTTATCTTGAGGCGTTTTCCCGTCCGCTCAATCCCTACATTGTGTGGGAGATGAATCCGGTGAAGTTTCCCATTAATTCTTATGAGCTTTACTTCCTTGCGATGCTGTCCGGCATTCTTGCATATGTTTTTGGCTCGTTGTTGACACAGAAAAAGTTGTTCAACTTAGACCGTTTGCTGCACCGCGGCGTCTATGACATCGCGCAGGAATACAAGGCGCCATCCAAATGGACGTGGCGAAGTGCCGCGGGGAAATTGATCGGGATCACACCGGAATTCACGCGGGGCGACAAAATTATTTCCTGGTCGGTCTTCGGCTATGCTATTATTTACAAGTTCGGCATCAGCTTTGTCGTCGTGCTGATCTGGAACCTCATTTCGCCATGGCCTGCTGAATGGTGGAGCATTTACTTTTTTATTACCAGTCTGGTTGTGACAGGAGTTCTGGGAATCATCTCAACATTCTGGTTCCTGATAGGCGGAATTATCGACATGCTCGCACTCTTCCGCGACCTTGCGGCCCGCAGCGATGATCCGCTTGATAACGGGATGGTTGAAGGCCACGTGTCATTGGTCGACAAAGAGGCCTTCAAAGCACGCACCAACAAAGATCAGGACGATTAAGTCGTTTTGTCCTGTGATGGATTTTACCGACCCCGTGGAAGATGGCCTCATGACCCCTCCCGAGGAGACAGTGCGGTTCCACAGTTCGGATTTTGATCAATCCGGTTTGCCATTGGGCAATCGAAACCGCTTAGCGCATCTCATGCACTTTGACCGAAGAGACAGCCGAGCATGAGGATGAGAAAGGCGACCCCGTGAAGCCCCGCGAGAGTCTCTGGGAGTCTCTCATAGTCGCGAGCCATACGTCGGTGAGCGGGCGGCCCGGGCGAAGGAGCGCTTCACGACGCAGCGTGGAACTCAGTTTGGATGAGGTCAGACTGCGGTTACCACCCCGGTGACACTCAATGATGAAACGACCCGAAAAGTCCGTCGTGAGACCAGCTTGGGTTTTCCTCGTTCATTATGGAGCTTCTCCAAAATAGATATCATCGATCCAGACGGAATCTGACTCATCATCGCTGCCATTTCCGCCGACAATCAAGTTAGCCCCTATTGTCCCGGGTGGTGCCTCGGCAATAATCTCAACAAGCTGATACTCGTCTTTCAGGGCGGGCTGCTTGAGTTCAAAATGGATGAGTTTTCCGGCCGGATCTGAGTCAGCTCGATTCCAATTGATCTGGACTCTTCCCTTCCGGCCTATGGCTTGGGAACGCATCCAAAGAGAAAAGCGGTAGCGTTTACCAGCCTCGGCCGGGGCACCGATTCCAAAGGCCTGTTTCCCGAGGAAGCCAACAGCCGCATTGCCGGTGTGCGCATGTGCTCCTGAGTCATCCCACAGAGGCGGCTCGTCTCCCTGGAAATTGAGAAACAGGGCACCCACCCGTCCTTTCTTGAACGGACCGGACTCGAAGGAGGAGTCCTGAAAGAGATTGCCTTCCTCTGGGGCCTGCTCGTTGTGCGATATAACTGTCGCGGTCGGTGATGAAACTTTGATCATCCCACGGTTATCAATCGCCTCCGGACCCGATGCCGCACCGGCCTGCGAAATTTCGACCAGGTTCAAAGGGGAAGAGACCCTGACGCCATCGTTTGTCTCAGCAGTTGCAAACACCGCCACCGATTGGATGTCTTTTGGAAACTCCGGCAGCGAAAATGTCGCCGTTTGACCATCCCCCGCCAGTGTTGACGGCCCGGTCTGCCAAACTTTTTCCTTATTGGTGTAGGTGGAGATTGGGACGTGATCCGCACGCTCCCGGAGCGGGAACCATGCCACTTGAACAGCCTCGATCGGGGAAGCGCCACGAGTGAAGCGCACCTCCAGATTTCTTCCTCCGGCATCAGCGATTTCAACGGTTGGCCACGTATTGCCGGATGCACGCAGAAATACGCCGAACCACCGGGCAGCAGCGTCAATAATCGCCCCTTTGGAGAGCGTGTGGTTAATATTCGGTTCCAGGACGAGCCGCTTCTCAACCGGGAGTGCCGCGAATGTTTTCATCACCAAGGGGAGCCAGAAGAAAATATCGTTTGTTCCTGAAAAAATCAGCGTGGGCGCTCGCGAATGCAGGACGTAATGAGCGGGATCAAAATGCTTAAGCCACTCCACCTGCTGCTCACGTGGCAGGCTTTGCAGGGGTCCCGTGACTCCGAAGCAGCCACCATTGACGCCGGACTCCTGAAAAAATCCCGCGCCATAGATGTCCACCATGGCTTTGATCCGGTCGTCAATCCCGTTGAGAAGCAGGGCGGCAAATCCACCCCATGAGATGCCCAGAACCCCCAGGTTGTCCGACGCAACTTCTGGTTGAAGCTGCATCCAGGAGAGCGCCCGCCTCGCCGCGATGATGGTTTGGTGCATCCGGCTGCGGGAGGGAGGGGAGAGGAAGCCGGTGGCACTATAGGCCATGTCCGTAAGGTCTCCGAACTTGCTGAAGTGAATTCTCTTAAACTGCTTGTCCTTTGGATCCGCCGTCCAATCAAAGCTCAGGCAGGCATATCCGCGTTTGACCCACTCTGCGACCATCGCCGGATCCGCCGTGCCTGTCGCTCCGTGAATGTAAAGAATAGCGGGAACTTTACCGGTCGTCTTGGGGGCGGAGTAAATGGCATAAACCCGATAGGACTCACCGCCAACGATCTCGCTGGTAAAATAGAACTCTTTGCAGATAACACCGTTTTCCTCCTTCTGCACGACCCATTCCTCCGCGAACGGAAGCTCCTGCGGTGTGGAAAATGCCCAGAACTCCTCCGCCGGACGGGCCTGAAGGGCTGTTTGATGCAGTGACAGTGATGCAATGAGGGCAAGGATTGATCTGAGAAAGTGCATGCTATTGTTTGTTACTCGCAGGTCCGGACCAGCATCTCCCGGCTATTTCCAACAGAAAGTTTTTCCCTCATCACTAACGATGTCCTCCGCTTTCATCCGGGAAACGCTGAAATTTGTCCAAAGCAGGTTGACTCCTCCAGCGTGTACGCGGGCTCTTTGCACATCACCTCCATAAGGGATTCCGTTGTCCGTTGACTTGAGGAATTGGCTGCGGCTGTTCATGCCGACATCCGCCACGAGCACACGGTTTTGCGGCAGGGAGGACAACCGGGTCGGTGGACCGGGGAAATACGAGGGCGGCGAACCCGGGGAATACCTAGGCATAAGCGCCAGATTGCACATGTATCCAAAGTCCAGAAAAATTTTAAATTGCCCACTTCCTGCGTCGCCCGTGTGAGGGTCATTGGTGGGACAGATAAACACAGATGGCGCTGCCCATCCCTTGTTTGCGGATGTGGCGTCTTTTCCCAAATACGGATTGAGCATGAGATACCATCGAAGCCCTCCCGTATCGCTGTTGTTTATAGGCAGCTCATTATTGTTGTCTGCAGCGTAGCTCGCAATCGCACCTCCGATCTGACGAAGGTTGGAGACGCACTTCGTCTCATTCCCTCGTTCCTGAGCCCGTTTTATAACAGGAAGGAGCAGAGCGGATAAAATTGCCAGGATCCCAATGACCACCAGAAGTTCGATCATTGTAAAACCGGATTTTGAGGAGTGATGGGAATAAAACATGTCCGGGGGAGGAAGAGTTTGGATGGGGGGAATGGGGGCTGCGGAAAAGCTAAGAACAATAAAAAATTAAACCGATTTAAATATTTTGCAAGGGCAATTTTTGTGGGACTTTTTCCAAGTGATGGAAGGGGTGGAATCCTGCTTTTTTCTGCATGAGGTCGATGAGGTCGAGATGTCTGGAAAGTTAATGAAAGGTGTATTGGCGTGTCCACTCCGCAGACTCACCCGGCTTGAGGTTGAGGCGAACGAACTGCTCCGGGCAGAGATAAGCGGCCGAGGCGTGGAGGAACGTGCGTGTTCCGAGGATCGATGTGGTGGCTGTGATTTGCTGGCCATTGACGGAGTGGCGGACGCTGACCGTATTAGGGCCGGTGTATCCTTCCGGCATGGGAACGCGGATGTTCGTCGGCTTCTGAAGGGTTTCTTTATAGAGAATCTTGCGACCCTCCTTTCGCTGTCCAGCCTCTATGCCATCCGCCTCAATATCATACGGAAATTCAACTTCGTAATTCGGCCCCACGGGTTCATTGCTGAAGGAGAAAAAGTTGTGGGCGTATTGTTCGGTGGTGAAAGTCTTCGTTCCCGTGTTGGTGAGGTGGTAGCGAATGCTGATCGTCGCGTCGTGGAGCTTCACGTCGGCCTCCAGATTGTAAGCATAACCGCTAACACCCTCACAATCTTGTTTAAAGGTCGCCCGATCCCGCTCCCATGTGACGGTGGTTTTTGCCGGTTCGATCAATTCATTCCGTTTTTCAAAGCGATAGCTCACACCG
>JBGSPC010000060.1:0-36497 GCA_041738805.1 Terrimicrobiaceae bacterium
GCTTCGCGCTTGCGCCAGCACGTTCTTCACGGGTAGGGCGAGGCAGTCCCTTGCCCGCCCACTTTTTAATTCCCAAAATAGTTTCGCGTTATGTCGAAATGAAGAAGCCTGAAACGACATTGTTATGTGCTGGGGATTACCTCTGTCACACAAACCATTAACCAAACACAATACAACCTATGCAATATGCACTCTTATTCAGCGAATCCTCCAAGGACTTCGCAACCCGCAATGATCCTGAAAAAGCTCCAGCCTACTGGGCCGCCTGGGCGGCCTACTCGGAGACCGTGGCCAAATCGGGCGTCATGATCAGCGGAGCCGGCCTGCAACCGCCGGAAACCGCAACCACCCTCCGCATCCAGAATGGGAAGCGTCATGTTCATGACGGTCCCTATGCGGAATCCAAAGAAATGCTCGGCGGTTTCTTTGTGATTGATGTGCCGGATTTGGATGTGGCTTTGGAGTGGGCAGCGAAGGCTCCCTCCTCGAGTTATGGATCCACAGAAATCCGCCCTGTGCTCGACCCCAATAGCTGAGCCATGGCATTCGTAGGATCCCGTGCCCGGAGGTTGTCATGATGGATGACTCGTCATCTTATCAAGCGGCTCTCTCTGCGGCACGGGATTCCTACTCCCAGCTCCTTGCGTTTTTGATTCCCCGCGCCGGGGGAGATATCGCCAGTGCGGAGGACGCGTTGGGGGATGCGTTTCTGGCGGCTCTTTCGCAATGGCCTGACAGCGGGGTGCCAGACAAACCCGATGCCTGGTTGCTCACCACGGCCAAACGACGGCTGATGGATTCCCAGCGCCGTGGTGCAACCCGCCTTCGGCAGGAAGACGCGCTCATTCGCGCGATCACCACAGCTCAGGCTGTCATGGAGACCACTCACGATTTTCCTGATGAGCGGCTGAAGTTGCTGTTTGTCTGTGCCCACCCCGCCATTGACCCCGCCGCCCGTGCACCCCTCTGTCTTCAGATGGTGATGGGATTAGATGCTAGCCGGATCGCCTCAGCTTTTCTTGTTTCCCCATCGGCCATGAGCCAGCGCCTTGTGCGGGCAAAAACAAAAATTCGAGAAGCTGGAATCCCATTCCATATTCCGGCGGAGAACGAGTGGCCGGAGCGGTTGGATGCGATCATGGATGCGATCTATGTGGCCTTTGGGGCGGGATGGGAAAGTTCGTTTCTTGATGGCATCGCGGGCAGCGATCTTGAAGACGAAGCGATATGGCTGGCACGTCTCTTGACGCGTCTGGTTCCCAACGAACCTGAAGTCATGGGCCTGCTGGCGCTCATGCTGCATTGTCATTCCCGCCGGGCTGCACGGCGTTCGGTCAATGGCGAATTTGTGCCTTTGACAAAACAAGACACGCAATTGTGGTCCGGTCCGCTCATCAGGGAGGCGGATGACTGGCTTCGCAAAGCGGCCCGATGTCAGACGCCCGGACGTTTCCAACTCGAAGCAGCCATCCAGTCTGTTCATGCCGAGCGGCGGGGCGGCGGGTGCGTTAACTGGGCAGCCATTGAAGGATTTTATCAATTGTTGAAACAGCACACGACCTCTGTGGGGGCTTCCATCGGTCACGCGATTGCTTGCTCGGAAATCCATGGTCCAAAGAAGGGGCTTCAGTTATTGGAGGCGCTTGATCACACGCTGCTTGAAACGCATCAACCCTACTGGGCCGCCCGCGCTCATCTTCTTCGCAACGCAGGTCAACCAGAGGAGGCGTTTCTTGCCTATCAGCAAGCCGTCGGCCTTTCCACCGATGATGCGGTGAGAAAGTTTTTAATTCACGAAATGGAAAAGATGAGAGGATTCCAAAGCGAATCTCCAGAACCTTTTACTGGACCCCGCCAAGTTTCAACAGGCGGCGATATTCGGCCTGAGTGAGAGGCATGACACTCAGGCGGGATTGTTTGATGAGGGCCATGTTTTTCAGGGCAGTGTCGGCTTTGATTTTTTCGAGCGAAACGGGCTGAGGAAATGGGCGGAGGGGTTTGAGTTCCACGCTGACCCATGATCCCTCTTGGGCGCTGGGGTCGGGGAAGGCTTCTTTCGAAACCGTGGCCTCACCCACGATTTCTTTGCCAACGACGCTGTGATAAAACAGGACCCGGTCCCCTGACTTCATCGCAGAGAGATTGTTGCGGGCTTGAAAGTTCCGGACTCCGGTCCAGGCCGTGGAGCCATCGCGTTCAAAATCCTGCCACGAGTAGGCGGTGGGTTCCTGTTTAACAAGCCAGTGTTTCATTGGGATTGGTGAGTGGTTGCGCCGCCCTTCCGCAGGGTCTTTTCCATCAGAAAATGACTCAAAGTGATTTTCCTGCTTTGCTCCGGGTGCCGCTTCATTGAATATTCATCATCTTTCCCATGGCACAATTTCGTCAACCAGGTTTCTTTATCAGCTTTGAGGGGTCCGAGGGGTGCGGCAAAAGCACCCAGATCGGAATGCTGATGCGGACCCTCAGCGAGGCGGGCAAAAACCCTCTGCTTGTGAGAGAGCCGGGTGGAACGCCCGTGGGGGAAGTGATCCGTCATTTGCTGCAACATGCTCCTGAGGGCGATGAGATGGTGCCGGAAACCGAGCTGCTGCTTTTTGCCGCGAGCCGGGCGCAGCTGGTGCGTCAAGTGATCCTTCCTGCCCTGGAGGCCGGGAGGGTTGTGATTTCAGATCGTTTCCTTGACTCAACCACCGTGTATCAAGGCGTTGCCCGCCAGATCCCTGCGGAAGCCGTGGACCTTGTGAACCGTTTTGCGGCTGGTCCCCAATTGCCGGATGTGACATTCCTTTTGGACATGGACGAAGCTGCTGCGTTTCAGCGTCTTCGTCAGGGTCGCCCCGAGGCGATCCATGACAGGATGGAGGACCAACCCCCGGATTTTTACCGGGCCGTGCGGGAAGGATATCTCCAGCTGGCCAATAAATTCTCAGACCGCGTGCGCGTGATCGATGCGACGCAATCTCCCGAAACCATTGCGCGGGAAATCCGTGCTCAACTCGCCACCTGCGGCCATGCCCTGCTCGAAGGAATCAGCGCTTGATTTGCTGCTCAGTGCCCACCGGGATGGGCGCTTGGCACATGCCCACCTGCTCACGGGTTCCACCGGAAGTGGCAAAACCTGGGTGGCTCACCGGCTTGCGGCGAAGGTCCTCCAATGCGAACCCCAATCCATTTTGGCCCACCCGGACGCCCACTTTGTTCAGCCGGAATCCAAATCCCGGCGCATTGTCATTGACCAAATCCGCGCCTTGGAAGCCGTCATCCATCGCAAACCCTTGCTCTCCTCCTCCAAGGTTTGCATCATTCACGACGCGGACCGGCTCCAGCCTGCGGCGGCCAATGCGTTTCTAAAAACGTTGGAGGAACCCCCCGAGGGATCGATTTTGATTCTCACAAGTTCTTTGCCTGAGGCTATTTTGGAAACGATTTTGTCCCGCTGCGTGGAGACCTCGCTTTTGGGAGGGACCATTGGTCCCGGACCCGGCGGAGAGGCTGTGATCGAGGCGCTGGGTGATTGTCTGCTGCAAGGCAAAGAGCCATCCGTGGCTGGCGCTTTCCGGCTCACACGTGCGGTGCAGCAAGTCCTCAACGAGGCACGGGCACGCATCGGCAAGGAGTTTGAAACCATCTTTAAACAGGAGTCCGCCAAATTCAAAAACGCCTCGGGCGGCGGGGAATGGCTGGACGAACGCGAGGAGCAAATCAAAGCGATGACCGAATCTTCGGTGCTTCGCGAACGCGAGCGGGTGGTCGGCGTGATCCTCTACACCCTTGGAGGTGCCCTGCGGGCTGCCAATGGCGGCTCCTCCCCCCACGAAGTTTGCAATAAACTCGCTGCACGCTTTTCGACAGCCGAATTGCTTGCCATGATTGACTCTTGGGAAACGATGCAAAGACGATTGGCCATGACCGTGAACGAACCACTCACCCTGGAGGTGGGCATGTTGGAAATCGCCTGGGGGGCCAAATCATGAGCCAGGGCAAAGGTCGCATTGTGCTCAAATTTGGCACGGGAGTTCTTGCAAAGCCGGGCGGGGGGGCACTTGACGTCAAACAATTCCGCCGGTTTGCTGATGAGGTTTCCGCGCTGGTGCTGGCCGGTCACCCCTGTGTGTTGGTCAGTAGTGCGGCCATTGCTGCCGGGGTTGCGGTGCTTGGGCTGAAAGCGCGTCCCACCGATCTTCATGGCAAACAGGCCTGCGCTGCGGTTGGTCAGCCCGAGCTGATGCGGCTCTACACCGATTCCTTTCGCCGTCATGGCTTCAAAGTGGCTCAGCTTCTTCTCACGCATGGTGACATCGACAGCCGCACCCGTCGCGCCAACGCAAGAAACACGCTTGAGCGCCTCCTTGAGTCAGGCCGCATCGTTCCCATCATCAATGAGAACGATTCCGTGGCGGTTGAAGAAGTTCGATTCGGGGATAATGATCGACTCTCTGCTGAGGTGGCACTGCTCGTGAAGGCATCACGATTGCTGCTGCTGACCAACTCCGATGGTCTCACCGACCATTCCGGACGCCGTTTGAAAATAGTGCGCGACATGGAAAAAGCCTTCTCTTTTGTCCGACCGGAAAAAGGCGAATACTCCGTGGGTGGCATGCGCACCAAGCTGGAGGCTGTTCAAATCGCGGTCACGGCCGGTATCTCTGCCACCATTTTGAATGGCAGCGCCGCCGGCCAAATCCCGCTGGGGGCTGCCGGAGCCGATGCGGGTACCCGTTTTGTGGTTAAGAATGTCAGTGGCAAAAGGCCGGGAAGTCGTGTTGATTCCACAAAGCCCGCTTCTTTGAAATCATGATCAAATTTTTCGTTTACGGACTGCCGGCGCTGTTTGTGGTGCTGATTGTGGCCTCGTTTCTGAACGTGGTCCTGCTGACCACCACGAAAAAAAATGAGTTCTCGATTGGGATGTTGGGGGAGCCATCCACCCTGAACCCGATCAAAGGAGCCGACTCGGCGGGGGGCCAGGTCACAGGCTCGATTTTTAATGGGCTTCTCAAGTATGATGAAAATATTGAGATCACGACCGACCTTGCTGAGTCGTATGTGCTGACGCAAACAACCACGGTCTTTTTTGCAGATGAAAATGCGGCCCTTACTGCTCTGCTCCGATTGGAGGCCAGCCGCAGCCGCTGGGCGGGGTGGCAACTCAGTTCGGTGCGTTTGGAGGGCAATGCCCTGCTGATCAAGTTAAAACAAGCGGGCATTGAGGCCTCCACGGAGATTGTGGGCATGTTTGATGGCAAAGTGTCCGCTCAGGTCGTCCGTGTGGAAACAAAAGAACCTCCGGGCGCAGCCCTTGAAAAGATCCGCGCTTCCAAGGGCGGAGGCAAAATTGCGAGAGTCTGGGTCGAAGGGGCCAATGCCTTTGAAGTCACTGTCCTCGGCACAGAAGAGGACGCCAAAGCCAAGATCGCCGGATTTTTTCCAAAAGAGTTGGAGGCCAAGATCACCATTTTTGAAACCCTCCCGTTTCTTGCCGAGCCGGAGGTTTTGTTCCGGCTGCGTCAGGACGTGCTGTGGCATGATGGTGAGCCTTTCACGTCCCGGGATCCGGCGTTCACGTTCAGCGCCCTCATGGACGAAGCGGTCGCGTCGCCCCGCAAACCCGACTTTGACACCATCCTCTTTGTGGAAACCCCTTCGCCATTTGAGTTTCGCGTGGTTTATCGCCGACCTTATTCGCCTGCCCTTTCCAGTTGGATGATGTCTATTCTCCCGGCCCACCTGCTTGAAGGAAAATCGCAGGAGTGGTGGGTCGAAAATTTTGACCGCAAACCGATTGGCACCGGTCCCTTCAAATTTGCGGAATGGAAGACGAACGAATACGTGCGCTTGGACCGGAACCCCACCTATTTTGATGGCCCGGGCCCATGGCTGGATGGCATCGTTTACCGGATTCTCGGGGACCAACTCGCTCTTCGTCTGGCCTTCGAAACCCATCAGGTCGATTTTTGGAGCGTTGATCCCTGGGCGGTCAGTGGTTTCGAAAAAGATAAACGCTTCGAACTTTTCTCCATGCCAGGCAATTCCTATTCCTACATTGGCTGGAATCTTAAGCGGCCGCCATTTGATGATGAGCGCGTTCGTATCGCGCTAGCCCATGCCATCAACATCCCTGAGATGGTGAAATACATTCTTTACGGTCATGGAACCCAGAGCACTGGCGTATTCACCCCGCAAATGTGGTTCTTTAATCCTGATGTCAAACCGTTCATGTATGACAAAGAGAAAGCCCGCGCCTTGTTGGCCGAGGCCGGTTGGGTTCCCGGTCCTGATGGTATCTTGGCTAAAGATGGGAAACGATTTTCCTTCACCCTGATCACTAACAATGGCAACGAAATCAGAAGGGATATAGCAACTCTTGTTCAAGACAACCTCAGGCAAATTGGCATTGAAGTAAAAATTGAGATGTATGAGTGGGCCGTGTTCCTCAGAAATTTCATCAATAAAGGCAACTTCGATGCCATGGTCCTGGGCTGGGCATTGGGGCCTGACTATGACCAATACCAAATCTGGCACTCCTCCCAGTCCAACCCCGAACAGCTCAACACCGTGGGCTACAACAATCCGAAAGTGGATCGTCTCCTCGAACAGATCCGGCAGGAATACCAACGCACAAAAATTGTCTCCATGGCGGGGGAGATGCAGGAAACGATTTACCGACAGCAGCCCTACCTTTTTCTTTACGTGCCGGAAAGCACCTCGGTGGTTTGGAAGGATTCTTTCCGAATCCGCCGGCCGGTGGAAGGGGAGTGGGTTGACACGCCCATCGAAATGACCAAGGCCGGGTGGAGCTACTATTCGGACTGGTTTTATCGCCCGGAGTTTTCCTCAAAGCTTCCACCCCTGAAAGAGGCCGCCAGCCAATAAGCCATGCTGAATTTTATTCTCAGACGCCTCGCAATTAGCTCCGTGCTGATTTTTATCATCAGCATCATCTCCTTTTTGATGATCATCCTGGCCCCGGGCGGACCCAATCCCTGGGGGGAATTGAACCCCAAGATCACGCCCCAGGTGAAAGAAATGTTCCGGAAGAAATTCCATTTGGATCGCCCGATCTACGAACAATACCTGCTCAATATGAGGGACCTCTTCACCGGGCAACTCAAAAGCATCAAAGACGAACGTCCTGTCATCAACCGCATCCTTGAACGGCTTCCTGCCACGCTGACGCTTAATCTTTACGCCATTTCCTTGTCACTGGTGTTTGGCCTTCTCTGGGGCGTCTGGGCCGCGCGGCGTGCCGGCACCACGGCGGATATGTTGTCATCTATGGCGGCTTTTGCGCTGATTGCCCTGCCTGGGTTTTGGGTCGCGTATTTGATTTTGATCGGCCTCGTGAATTATACGGGTGTTCCGGTTTTGGGAACCCAATCCTATGGCATCGATTTTCCCAGCTTTGCCAACCGTTGGTTGGACAAACTCTGGCATGTGGTTCTTCCCGGAACAATCCTGGCCCTGGGTGGCATCGCCGTTCAGTCACGATACATTCGCGCGACGGTCCTTGAAGCCATGCATGAAGATTATATCCGCACCGCCCGGGCCAAAGGGCTTCCCGAAGAGACGGTCTTTTACAAACATGCACTCCGCAATGCCGTGCGTCCTCTCATTACGGGAATTGGAAGCCTCCTTCCCGCCCTCATCGGAGGTTCCCTCATTATTGAAACGATCTTTGCTTATCCCGGCATGGGTCGTTTGGGATATGAGGCCGTCTTGGAACGCGATTATCCAACTCTTGTGGCCCTGAATTTTATTACGGCCGGTCTCATCCTCTTCGGTAACCTCCTTGCCGATGTCCTTTATGCGGTGGTTGATCCCCGCGTCCGACTCGAATGACCACGGAAGCTCCCATCAAAGCCACGAGCGCCCCCGCCCCGGCCAGCACACCTGCCAAGCGGGTGCTGCGCAAATTTTTTGCCAACCCGGTGGCCATCGGCGGGTTGGTGGTCATTCTCATCTTTGTCCTCACCGCTCTGATCACCGGTATTTGTGCGTTGATGGGGATTTATTTTCCGTATGACCCCAACACAACCAACCTCGCCAACAAGCTGAATCCCCCATCCGCTGCGCACTGGCTGGGCACCGATAATCTCGGGAGGGATGTCTTTTCCCGCATGCTGAATGGCTCTTATATTTCGCTATCCGTAGGTTTTGTGGCGATGGCCGTGTCTCTGTTCCTGGGCGTTGTGATCGGTGCGGTGAGTGGATATTTTGGCGGATGGATCGATAACCTTCTCATGCGCATTGTCGATGCCCTTCTCTGCTTTCCCACCTTTTTCCTGATCCTCACGGCTGTTGCCCTGCTTGGGCCGGATATTCGTATTATCATCCTTGTGATCGGACTCTTCAGTTGGACTGGCACGGCGAGGTTGGTGCGTGCAGAATTTCTGACCCTTCGGGAAACAGAATATGTGCGGGCGGCGCGGGCGCTTGGCCAGCGAACTCTGCCTATCATTTTCCGTCACATACTGCCCAATGCCTTCGCGCCCATTTTTGTCACGGCGGTTGTAGGTATTCCCGACGCGATCCTGATCGAGGCCGGATTGAGCTTCATCAACCTTGGCGTTCAACCCCCGCAAGCCACGTGGGGTAATATCATCACAGACGGAAGGTCTTACCTCCTTGATGCCTGGTGGTTGATCGTTTTTCCAGGTCTGGCGATCTTTCTGGCTGCTCTTTCCTTTTACCTGGTGGGCGATGCCCTCCGCGCCGCCACTAATACCCGTCAACAAGGCAAATAATCCCTATGAGCACACTTCTGGAAGTTCGAAATTTGCGTATCCGTTTTCGTGGTCAGGAAGGCCCGGTGGAAGCTGTCAGAAATATTTCCTTCTCGATGAATCAGGGAGGATCTCTGGCCATTGTGGGTGAAAGTGGAAGCGGCAAAAGTGTCACCGCCCTTTCCCTCACGCGCCTGCTCCCGGTTCCTCCGGCACAGTATCTGGGAGGAGATATTCTCTTTGAAGGTGAAAGCGTTCTTAAAATGTCTTCCGAGCAATTGCGCAAGGTGAGGGGTGGCGGCATCGCTTATGTCTTTCAGGAACCCTCCACTTCCATGAACCCAGTCTATTCGATCCGGAGCCAGATCGCGGAGGCCATTCATCTGCACCGCCCGGACGTCAAAGATGTCGATGCCGAAATCATCAAATGGCTCGATGCCGTCGGAATCGTCGATTCCCGCCGCCGTCTGCATGATTATCCCCATCAACTCAGCGGGGGCATGCTCCAACGGGCCATGATTGCGATGGCCCTCAGTTGCCAACCCAAACTCCTCATCGCTGACGAACCCACCACCGCGCTCGACGTCACCATCCAAGCCCAAATTCTCGCCGAACTGCGCCGCCTCCGCACCGAATTCGGCATGGCCCTCATTCTCATCACCCACAACTTCGCCATCATCCAAGGCCTCTGCGAACGTGTCGCTGTCATGTATCGCGGCGAAATCGTGGAATACGGTGACACCGAAAGCATCCTCCGGTCTCCCCAACACCCCTACACTAAAGCCCTCCTCGCCTGCATCCCCCGCCTCGGCGGTAAAAAACAACGACTTCAGACGATTGGGGACTTGGGGTATTGAGCGGCTCTGACTTTAGAGGTTCGCCAATCAGCGACTGCGGAGCAGTTCTCCCAAACCAAATGGTTCTCTAATATTTGCTTACAAGGAAGAATCATTGTTTTGGAAGCCGGCAGGATGCCGGCGGTCCCAGGGGTGGTCTCCCTGATGAGCTTTTATGGTTGGTACATCGCGATGACGATAAGAATCACGATGAGGACGGCGAGGACCGCCAGCGTGATTTTGACCCAGCTGAGCGGATATTCGCCGGCCATTTTTCCGGTGTAACCATTCACCACCACTTGGAAGGATTTTGCTCCGTAGGTGTAGGTCGCGAGCCAGACGGGAACGAGGATGTGTTTGAAGGTGCGGCCTTGGTAGCTGGAGGCAATTTGCAAATTCCGGTGGGTGTCGCCGGGCACATCGCGAGAACAGAGTGCCTGGATCGTGGCGTCCATCTGTTGTTGGCTGACCTGTGAGGCCTGACGAAGATCGACCTGATAGCGCTCAACCGTCCAACCGCGCACGTAGGCGGGTTCGTAAGGCTTGAGGTCTTTGGTTGTGGGAAACGGCTCCACTTGCCGCAGCAGATCGGTGTGCACTCCGGCTGTGCCTGGCACGGCATCGTCATCGAAGAAATGCGAGAGGTGCCCGGCACTCGGCTCCCAACGCGTCTTCCGCACCTGCCGTGTGGCGGCTTTGCCGTTCGCATCGCGATAGGATTCGCTGACGTAATAATAATACCCGGATTCGGCGTTCCAGTCAGCGTCAACATGGGCGTCGAAAGTCCAGTAGGGGAGATAAATGCCGTGCAGCGTGTCGGTGAGGGCAGCGCGTTTCAGCTTATTCGGTGCCCACCAACGGTTGCCATACCACGTGCGGAGCAGGTCGCGCGCTTGGGTGGAAGGGATCACGGATGGCAGAAGGCTTTCCGGCGTCACAGCGTCTTTGAGATCGTCCACCGCAACGATGGAGGGTGAGCCGCAAAAATCGCAGCGCTGAGCGGCACGGTCAGGGTCAAAAATGCTGATGGCCTGGCAGCTTTCGCATTTTACGGATTTTTTTTCGGCCCTGAGTCCGCGATGGTCGGGGGCGATCGAAGCCAGCGCATTTTCAAGATCATGTTCGAGGATCGTGGCGCCTAATGCGTCTACGCCGTCATTCCAGGGCAGGATGGTACCGCAATACGGGCAGGCCAGCGCTTTTTTGGCCGGATTCCACTCGGCATCCCCCCCGCATTCGGGGCAGGGATGTTTTCGTAGCGCGCTGACTTCGGCCATGGTGGCAGCGGTTACCCGGCCAGGAATGCGTCAATCGCAGCGCGGGAAATCCGATAGGCCGTGCCGATTTTTTTCCCTTTTAATTCCCCGGCGTCGATGGAGGCAATCACATCCGCCTCGGTGACCCCGAGAATCTGTGCGGCTTCGGCCGGGCTCATCAGTTCGGGGATTCCAGAGGGCGAGGAAGCTGCTGGCGTGGCGCCCTGCGGGGTTTGCATATTCTTCATCATTTCCTGCGCCATTCCAAAGCCCATTGCCATCTGTCCCGCTGCGGCGGCCGGGGATCCGCCGCCATCAGCGCCGCCCTTGGTCATGGACTCAGCCATTTGGAACTTCACGTAATCATTGAGGTTCCCAATTGCTCCCATACTCGACCGTTTGTCGATGGCCGCTTCCACCTCCGGCGGCACGGACACGTTTTCCACAATGAAGCTCGTGATCTCGATGCCATACTTCGCCGTGACCTGCGGATTGATGAGGGGCAGCAGCGCCTCGCCGAGCTCGGAGTAGCGGGACGCAACGTCCAACGCGGGCACCCCGGCGGACGCCAGCGCCTCGCTGAAAATGCTGACGATCCGCGACCGCATCGTGTCAGCAAATTCATCCAACCGGAAGTGATGGTCCGTGCCGGCGACTTCCTTGAGAAAAACCGGGGCGTTCACAATCTTGAAATCAAAAATACCAAAAGCCCGGAGCCTCACTACGCCAAAATCCGCATCCCGCATCATCACCGGATTTGCGGTGCCCCATTTGTTGCCGGTGAAAAGGCGGGTTGTGACGTAATAAACGTCCGCCTTGAACGGCGACTGGAAACCGTATTTCCATCCCTTCAGCCGGGTGAGGATCGGGATGTTGTCAGTCGTCAGCGTGTGTTTTCCGGGTCCGAACTCATCACCGAACTGCCCCAGGTAAACAAACTGCACGGTCTGGCTTTCCCTGACGATGAGTTGTGCGCCGTTCTTGATCGCCTTGTCCTCATCGGGAAATCGCCATGACAGCGTGTCGCGCGAGTCGTCGTTGAATTCAATGATTTCCAGCAGTTCGCCTTTGATGAATCCGAGAATGTCCATGGTATTGAAGTTGAGAGCTGAGTCCGGCGTATCCTATTATTGAATGGGAGGAAAGCAGAAATCCGTCACCTCATTTCATTCGGGTTTAATTCAAACCGGGTGAGGTCATAAGAAGCAGCACCGTGCGGCATTCAGAAAGCCCGGCCCGGGAGGCTGCGATTCAGATCCACTTGCACTCTTTCTCAGGCCGCGACCTTTCAGGCGGGCGATCCCTTCCATGTCAGGGCTTCCAGGATTCAGGTGCCTACAGCGCTTTGAGGATTGCTTCCGGCTCAAGGCGGATGCGGTAATCCTCGTTGATGTGGGCGAAAGAAATAACGCCATCCTGACTCACAACAAACACGGCAGGGTGGGGAAGCAGGTGGTGCTTTGCTCCGGCAGCGGATTCAATATCAATTTGGTATTCGTTTTTGTATTTTGATACGAGTTCTTCAGGCACCTGGAAGCTCAGACCGAAGGCTTTGGCTGTTTCCATGGAACTGTCAGAGAGGAGTGTGTAACCGAGTTTGTCGCGATCAGGGGTCTCAGCCAGCTTGGAAGGCTGGTCGGGGCTGATTGCCAAAATTTGATAACCCGCTGCCAGGATCTCTTTTTCGATGCCGGCAAGAGCCATCAAGTGCTTGGTGCAATACGGACACCAACCCCCACGATAAAAAATCAAAAGGGTTGGCTTTTCAGAGATCAACTGCCGGAGTTTCGCAGATTTCCCCGCTTCTGTTTGCACCATCGTATCCGGAATGGTCTGACCGATAGCCAGTGGTTCCGCAGCCAAGGGGCTGGTTAAAAAGGCGGCCAGGGCGAGGATAAGGATGTTGCGCATTCCGTTAAGAGAATGGGCTCGGAGATTTATTCCCATGAATTCACTCATTCTGAGGACGATGTCATTCTCAGAGACGAGAAATCAGCCATCACTCCAGCAGCTTCTCATCGCCGGGCTGATTTTTATTCCAATAATCGGTGAAGAGAGATTTTCGAAGGATCAGTTGCCCGCCATCGGGCATCATCCAGCGGAGCAATTTGAAGGGAGGATTGGTTTCATAAACAAACGTGTCGATCCCCCCGGCATGTTTGACCTCGAATTCGATTTCGCCTTTCTCCTTGCGGACTTGACGAAATGTTGACGGGGCGGGGCTCATCGGACCAGCCTTGGGGTGGATCACGGTTGGGAAAAGGGGCACTGTCACCGGCTCCTCCAGGCCTGTGTTGGCCAGCAAGCGGAGTTTGAGCGGCAGCTCGTCATAAAAAACAGCGCCAGGGGGAATCACCAGATCCTGACGCCCATCGCCCTCGTTCTCAAAATAACTGAAGTGATTGTATTCGGCTTTGCCATCCTTCATGCGGGCCTGTTTGAAAGTGTTTCCACAGGCTTCGTGATGGCTTAGCGAAAATTTTAACAGCTCACCCGAATCCCGTTTCCAAAACCCTGACCACATTTGCTCATAGCGGTACATGCCGGTCGGATACGAAACCACATGGTTAAGCTTGATAACTTCGTAATCCCCCGGGCCTTGACCGCCCCATTTGATGCCGCGTTTGGCATCCCAGGGTTCTTTGACCCAGATTTGTGTGACGGTTCCCTGGCGGGGCTTTCCATATTTGATGAGAGTTGCCTCATAAATGTTGACCTCCGCCTTACCCTTGTCGAGAAGCTCTGAGGTCAAACCGCCTGTGTTGACCGGCAATTCTGCAGATTGTAGCCCGGAAGCAGGCAGGCAAAACAACGCAAGAAACAGAGCACACTTGGGCAGGAGATTTGGGGACACGGCTTTGGTTGTTAAGGCGGCCATTTCCTCCCGAAGGCTGCAGCCTCCCATATAGACAAATGATGAGGCTGCCAGCAGTCCGAATTGGGCAATTCCCATATGTCCGGCCTGCCATGCAGCCCAGACACCAACTAAGGAATAAAAACCCAGCAGCAGCTCCACAGCCGGAGGCACAGGAAATGTCACACGATAACGATGGGTTTCGCGGTCGCCTTTTTTCGGGGTGCGGATGAACGGCGACTTGTGGCCAAGGAATGCTTCCACAATAGCTCGTGTGTTGGCTCCAGCCAGCCCCATCCCTGCCAAGGTGAGTGTCGGAAGATTGGCAAGCCGCAGGAGCCAATTCCGGTGAAGCCGGGCTTGGCCCACGGCATAAAAAACGGTTGGAGCGAAGGCTGCCACGATCAGAATCCATCCCGCGCTTCCAGGCATCGCCACGCCACCACCCGCCATTGCGAGCAATGGTGCGAGCAACACAAGAATCATAAGCAAGGGGTGAACCACATAGTGGGTGAGATGGAAAAAAGCTTCCAGTTTTCCGATGGGGCTCATTCGCGAACGAAAAATCCCTGGTAAAAGCCGGATGGCTGTTTGCATGGAGCCTTTGGCCCAGCGAAACTGCTGGCTTTTGTAAGCCGAAAATGTTGTCGGCAATTCGCCCGGCACAGGGAGGTCATTCAAGTAGTGACCCCGCCAGCCCTTGAGTTGAACCCGGTATGACAAATCCAGATCCTCGGTCAGGGTCGCGGCACTCCATCCCCCGGCCTCCTCAATCGCAGCCCGTCTCCAGATCCCCGCCGTGCCGTTAAAGTTCATGAACATGGTCGGATGCGAAGAACGGGCCGCCTGCTCAATGGCAAAATGACTGTCCAACCCAACGCCCTGCGCCCTGGTCAGAATTGAGTCCCTTTCGTTGAGAAACGCCCATCGTCCCTGAACAAACCCCGCCCGATCATCCGCAAAGAATAGCGGCACCGTCCGTGTCAGAAAATCCGGGGGCGGCACAAAATCAGCATCAAATACCGCCAGAAAGGGAGATGCGTCGCTGGTCATTCCATGGGCCAAAGCCCCCGCTTTGAACCCTGAGCGGTTGTTTCGACGAATGACCGACACGTGGTGGCCGCGGCTCCGCAAGTCCTCTGCCACGGCATCCACAACCGCAAGGGTTTCATCATCGGAATCATCCAGAACCTGAATGCGGTGCTGCCCGGGGTATTCCATCGCAGCCGCAGCACGGATCACCCGGGCTGCCACGTTGGCCTCATTGTAGATGGGGAGTTGAGTGACGACATCAGGCCACGTTTCGAGGCTCACCAAAGCCGCATGACCTTCTCTCTCCAGGCAAAGACCCTCGCTCTTGGCACAAGAAAAATAACGTGCCAGCACGGCGAGCATGCCATAAGCATGCAGGGCGTAAAGCGCCAGTGCCGACGCGGCAAGCACGTAGCCCGCGCTCACTGCCATCATCAAAAATCGGAACAAATCGGGCCAGGTCACATTGTGTGGAGCTAGATTAAACGGCGAAGAGTTTCCTCATCGACGTTATTGCCGAGGAGCACAAACGTCCGTCCCCCGGATGACCAGGTCACGGTGGCGATACCATCCTTGAGTTGGAAGTCTGGGGAATTGCCGGGAGGATTCTCGAGGCGGTCCGAGTCGATGACAAATAAGTGAACAATCCGATTCTGATCCAGCGTGAAACACATCAAAGAGACGGTATTGCCATCCATCGAGAAAGTTTGACACCCCAGACTCGTCAAACTGCCCAGAGATTCGGGAATCGTGAAGTCATGAGGAGCATTTCTTTCAGCGAGCCAGGCTTTAAGCACTTGGGGGTCCCTTGCCATCTTGCCCAAGGAAATCTGACCTGATGTCTTCACATGCACCGTCTGCTGAACAAAGCGATCTGCTGTCATGGGTGAACCCGCCGTGGGCCAAAAAAGCGCGGAAATGCCGGTCAGGAGAATCACAGCGGCGGCAAGGGCCACCCAGGAGGCTGGCCGTTGCCACCAGGAACGCGGGGCGGGATGGGTTCTCGCATCAAAATTCACCACTTTTTTTCCAAGCAGCAGGGATTCACGCAAATGCGGGGGAGGGGTGGCGCTTGTCAGCGCAGCACGAATGACTTTGTCAAAATCGCATTGCTCCTCAAACCAGCGCGCGAGGGCAGGATCGCGGCGGGTGTGCTCAATGGCTTCGACAAAAAAAGGATCGGACAAATCCTCCCCGCTTGAGCGATAGGCGCTCAAAATCAGTTTCGCTTGTTCGTTATCCATGATCCCTCTTTATGTTGGAGTCGAACGTGATCACATTTATTCCCTTGGCAATCGAGCTATCCTTGACACGGGAGCGAAGCAGATTCTTGGCTCTCGAAAGGCGGGACATCACCGTGCCAATGGGAATGTCGAGGGTCTCGGCAATTTCTTTGTAGTTTTGCTGATTGAGGTAAAACAAAGTCAGAATCGTGCGGTGATTCTCGTCCATCGTCTGAAGAATTTCCATAATTTCATGCTGCTCCGTCTCGCGGGCGGCCGAGGTCGCCGGGTTTTCTTCGGGGATGTCATGTTCCCCGGTGTCATAGGAAACATTGCGTTTGGATTTGTGATAGGAGCGCGTGAATTCCCGATAGAGGGTCGTAAATAACCACTGCTTGGCTTTCGACGGATCACGGATCTGCCGGCCTTTTTCAGCAAAAATCGCGTAGGTTTGTTGGACCAGGTCGCACGCATCTTCCGGCTTGCGCGTCAGACTCAACCCAAACCGGTAGAGATCTGTGTAATACCGATCCACCACGATTTCAAAAAAATCGTCGTCCATTAAGCCAATGGGATCATCAGAATCCGGCATTTATATTGTAATATATGCCGGCATGAGGAGAAATTGAACACTACAAAATCATCTCGCAGCATTGAGCTTCCAGCTGTAATCAAAAAAATCGACCTTCGTTTGGTTGGTGACCGGACTGTTCCGATACCGGTTTATATAAGTCACAAGATTCGATTTGCCCCCGAAATCGTCTGCATACCAATCAAAGAGTTTTGAAATCTGAGGCTCCTTGTTTTTTACAATCACTCCCTGGGGGTTGTCATTGATGAAGGCGCGGGTGAGGCGATCAAGATCGGCGTCCAGGGTTTCCGCAGCAAACGGTTTGGTGGCCAGAGGGGGACAACTCTCGCTGGCACAGTTCAGGGCAAAGTGGATCCTGGGCTCACTGAAGACCGAGCGGATGATTTTTTGCTCCAGATGATTGAAGCTCATTTTTTTTCCGGAAATGACAATCCTGTCTTTGTCAAAAAAATCGCTTTCTCCATCCAGCGGGCCCGGGGTGGGATATTTTTTGAGAATCTGGTCCAGGATTCCCGCATTGTAAGCGTTGAGATGCCAGGCCAGGGCCTCATTGCGATCTTTGGGTGGCAGGGTTGTTGCATAGAACTCTGTGACGGACGCCAGCAACTTCCTATCCTCAGCATTCGCGTGCCAGTCAGAATACCGAACGCCTATTGGTGTCACATACCTTGTGAGGAGTTCTCCATAAACTGCCGGTGCGGAGTCACTGGCAATCTGAAGGTCCGCTGATTGAACCCTTTGCCATGTGGCGAGGACAATGACGACATGAAGGATAAAAACCGGGAACACACGCAGGCGCATAATGATGTGAGGGGTTCTTATAGGTTTTTATTCCCTTAAAAACGAATCAATGTTTCGCTGATTTGAAATAACACAAAGGAATTTAACAACCGCCAAGGCCTCATAATCCCATTGGAAACATTGTCAAAAAAGTCTCTTCCTGCCATGTCTGTCGTGGCCCCGTGTTTGCTGCTTGCGGGCACATTGGGAATGTTGCCTCACGGAGCACTCAATAACCATCCTGCCATTTTTTGGTTTTTGGTTGGAGCGGGCGTGATGGTGTCCGGCTTTTTTCTCGCCTTGCGATTTCCGGGCTCCAACCCTTTGGTTTTCTGGGGCGTTGCGGTTGGAGCCCGCGTTCTCCTCCTTTGGCAGGAGAGTGGAGCGGACATCTATCGCTACGTGTGGGAAGGGAAGTTGTTGCTGGGCGGGTGGAACCCGTATCTCCATGCCCCGGATTCGCCCCTCCTCGAAACCTTGCGGGATGGCGTGTGGGCTGATGTGCAGCACAAGACCTTCAGCGCCATCTACCCGCCACTTGCCGAGTGGATTTTTGCAGCCATGGCAGCGATCTGGGCTGCGCCCATCTTTTTTAGAATTATTTTCCTTCTCACCGATGTGGCTGTGGTGGCGCTTCTGACGCGTCGCTTCGGCATGACGCGTTCATTGGTCTATGCATGGAATCCCCTGGTCATCTATTCCTTTGCAGGAGGGGGACACTATGATGCCATTTTTGTGCTGGTTCTGGTCCTTTCCTGGTTTGCGTGGATGGACAAAAGGTTTCTGTTGGCCGTGACATGGTTGGGAGCGGCCGTGGCCATCAAATGGATGGCGCTGCCTCTGCTGGCATGGGCGGGCTGGCAGTTGGTGCGCCGGGCCTGGAAGGACCAACGCTTTGGTCCCGTGTTTGCCGGGGCCTTTCTTGGCGCTGCCCCGCTTGTGGTGAGTTATGTGGCGCTGTCTTTGTGGACCAGGGAGTGGACCCTGCAGCTTCATCCCCCGCTGTTTTCACAATACGCACGAAGCGCGGAATTCCTCCCCGGCATCATTGGAGTGTTTTGGGAACAAAGCCGCTATCACAACCAGTGGTTTGCGATCCCGCTCGCGGTGTTTTGGACGGTGATCATTCTGCGTGTGGTCCGCTTTGAGCGGGCCGTGGAGTGGATCTTTTTTTCCATCTTTATTTTTTCTCCCATGATGCATGCCTGGTATTTTACGTGGATCATCCCGTTTGCCGTGATGACTCGAAACTCCGGCACGCTCGCCGTGAGCGCTTCCGCCTTTGTTTATTTCCTCCTGCATCTTCGCATCGACTTGCCAGTGGGTAACTGGGTGCTAACTCCTCTGGAAACCGCACTTCTCTGGCTGCCTTTTGTGATTGGATTCCTGTTTTCTGAATGGCAGCTTCGCAAGCAGAAGGAGGTTGTGACGGAATGACTATCCACGCCGTTCTCATGCTTAAAGCGCCGCGGCCCGGCACCGTCAAAACCCGGTTGGCGGCGTCTGTGGGCTATGATCGTGCGGCCTCAATTTATCGAAAGCTCGCTGAGCACCAGATCCGTCAGATCCCGCCTGGATGGCAGTGCTCCGTCCATTATGCACCGCCAGAGGCCGGTCTGGAAATGAGGGATTGGCTGGCCGGGGTGGTTCCGTCCGGAACCACATTTTTTCCCCAGTGCGATGGAGACCTGGGAGCTCGAATGCGCGGCGCGGTTTTGACGGAACTGGAGGCCGGGTCCGGTGCCGTGGCGCTACTTGGTGGGGACTGTCCGGGACTGCTCAGGCCGGTCCTTGAGGAGGTGGCTGAGGCCGCAGGGGATGCCGATGCCGTGATTGTGCCCGCCACGGACGGGGGTTATGTCCTCCTCCTCGTCAAGGCGGATCACCCGGAGCTGTTTCATCAAATCTCATGGAGCACAAAAGAAGTCCTGCCTCAAACGCTGGCAGCCGCAGCCAGTGTTGGAAAAACCGTTCGCCTGCTTGGCGAATTGGCGGATGTGGATGATGTCACCGACCTCCAATCACAACACAAAATCTTCGATGGTTCCTCATGGCTCAGGCTGGACTCGCTCTGAGTTCCTGATAATGACTGTGGGTCGAGCGTGTTTATGAACGGAACCGAAGACCCCATTATTGAAGTGGAGCACTTGATGCGCTCTTTCGGTTCGGTGAAAGCGGTGGACGGGGTGACGTTTTCCGTGGGGCGGGGAAAGGTGGTGGGTTTTATCGGTGCCAACGGGGCAGGGAAAACAACCACCATGCGGATGTTGGTGACTTTGGACACTCCGACCTCCGGCACGATCCGCATCGGCGGCGTGGATGTGAATGATCACCCCGGCGAGGTTCGCCGCAAAGTCGGCTGGATGCCCGATGCGTACGGAACCTACGAAAACATGACCGTTTTTGAATACCTGGATTTTTATGGCAGGGCCTTTGGATATGAGCGAAATGAACGAAGCCGCAGGATTCGTGATGTGATGGAATTCACTGATTTGGCCGTCATTGCCGATCGCCCGATGGACAAGCTCTCGAAAGGCATGGGCCAACGTCTTTGCCTGGGAAGGACACTCATTCATGACCCCGAAATTCTGGTTTTGGATGAGCCTGCTGCCGGCTTGGATCCCAAAGCCCGGATTGAATTCAAAAATCTCATACGGCTTCTGGCGGATCAGGGAAAAACCATTTTTATCAGGTCCCACATTTTGTCGGAGTTGGGCGAAATGTGTGATCACCTGCTTTTCATTGATGCGGGCCGATTGGTTCACTCGGGCAGCATGGAGAGTCTTGTGGATCATCATGGCGTTCAAACCTTGCTCGAAATCCGGGTGGCAGGATCACCCGGGCGATTGGTGGATTGGATTATTTCCACCGGGCTTTTGGAAATTGCCGACCGGCTCAAGGATGGGGTTCGTGTTCGTCTGGCTGAACCCGATCCCGAGTATCGGGCTGACTTGCTGAAAAAGCTTGTCCTCGAAGGGATCGATGTCACGGCTTTCTTTAAGATCGAACGCCGGTTGGAGGATGCTTTTGTGGATGTGCTCCGATTAAAACCCCCTCCTCTGCCATGAGCACCGACGCTCAAGGACGGGATTTTGCAGATTGGCTGAGCCCGATGCTCGTGAAGGAGTTGCGTCAGGGCATGCGTTCCCGGGTTTTTGTGGCTGCGTTTTATCTCACGCAGGTGCTGATGATCATGTCCGTGGCCTTCAATCTGGCAGCCTCGCTCAGTGAGGATATGCCTGGCCAATTGGGGTCCTTTTTAAATGGGGTTTTCTGGTTCTTGATTGCCCTGCCCCTGCTGTTTCTGATGCCGGTGCGTGGGTTCAGTGCCCTGCATGCGGAGATCAAATCAGGAACCCTCGAACTGGTTTTTCTGACCCACCTTTCGGCCTGGAGAATTGCCGTTGGGAAATGGACGGCGTTGATGGTGCAGACCCTCCTTGTGGTTTGCGCCATTTTGCCTTATGTGCTCCTTCGCTATTACCTGGGTGGTGTCGATATCCTGGAGGATTTGCAACGGCTGTTTTTCCTGCTGATGACAAGTGCCGTGTTGACCGCACTCATGGTGGCTATCTCACCTTATGAATCCAAACTGCTGCGGGCGCTGTTTGTGATTGGCATGATCTTTGCCGTGCAATTACTGGCTGTTTTTTTGCTGACGGCTGTCTGGGAAATGATGGGCGGTGGGGGGTCGGTTTTCCCATCCTATCTTGGTATCGCTATTTTTGTTCCTGCCTCCGTGGTCCTTGCTTTGGAATTTGCGGCGTCCAAGATCGCCCCTGCAGCGGAGAATCATGCCATCCGCAAGCGCCTGCTTGCCTTGGGTGTGCTTTTTGTCGGGGCTGGTCTCAGGGTTTTCGGGGAGGATTGGATTTGGGGGTATTGGCTGGCTGTGGCATTTCTTGCGCCGGTCATCGTCGATGCGCTCAGCGAGCCCGTGCAGGTTGTCCGCACCGTGTATGAGCCCTTTTTTCAACGGGGGAGTTTGGGCAAAATCCTGGGACTGTTCCTCACTCCGGGGTGGCCATCCGGCTCCTGGTTCACCCTGCTGGCGTCGATTCTCTGCGGTATTGCGCTCGTGCTCTCCGGCAAAGCAGACGATTCCTCGATGACCCTGGCCGCTGTTGCCTTTTTCGGAGCTCTGGTCTTCCCTGCAACCTTCATCAGGCTCCTGATGCCTAAGACCAAACACTTCCTTGTTTTCTATATCGGACTGCAATTCTTCTTTGCCGTGTTGACCCTGATGGTTGGAATTATGACCGCCATCTCAAGCAATCCCTTCACAACATGGCTCGCGTGGATCCCAAACTGCGCGTTTTTCCTGATCTCCTCGGACCAAATCAAAGGCGACGAGATCGGCATTTTTTCTGTGGTCTCCGTTCTTGCCACGGTTGTTTCGTTTTTGATTCTTTTGATCCTCACCTCGAGGCCTTTGCGTGACATTCGCGAAACCCTCGGCAAGAATTCGCCCACTGATGTCCACCTCTGATTTTGATCTTCCGGAAGGCGACAGCCCGGACACGCCTTTCGATGTCTCTTTGCGTCCTCCCCTTTTCGAAGAATTCGCGGGGCAGGAAAAAACCGCAGAGCGCCTCAAACTTCTGGTGGAAGCCGCACGGGCCCGCGGCGAATCCTTGCAGCATATTTTGTTGAGCGGTCCTCCCGGACTGGGAAAAACAACCCTGGCCTACATCATTGGCAATGCGATGGAGGTGGATGTCAAAAGCACCAGCGGGCCGATGATCGAAAAAGCCGGGGACCTGGCCGGTTTGCTCACAAACATCGGAAAGGGAGGAGTGTTGTTCATCGACGAAATTCACCGCCTGCAGCCAGCGATCGAAGAATACCTTTATCCCGCGATGGAGGATTTTAAATTGGATATCGTCATTGATCAGGGCCCCAGCGCCCGCAGTGTGAGGCTCAACCTTGCCAAGTTCACGCTCATTGGCGCCACCACACGCGCTGGCATGATCAGTGCCCCCCTCCGCTCGAGGTTTGGGATGAACTGCCGTCTCGATTACTACACCTCCGAAGTGCTTGCCGACATTGTGCTCCGCAGCGCGGGTTTGCTTGGTGTCCCCATTGAGCCCCAAGGAGCCATGGAAATTGCCAAACGTTCCCGCGGAACCCCGCGCATTGCCAACAACCTTCTGCGCTGGGTGCGGGATTACGCGGAGGTTCGCAGCGATGGTGTGATCACCGGCCCGGTGGCGTCTGCCGCACTCTCGATGCTGGAAATTGATGATGACGGTTTCGACGAGATGGATAAACGAATCATCGAGGGAATTATCACCCTTTTTGGTGGTGGTCCAGTTGGCCTCTCTTCGCTGGCGGTTGCCATTGGTGAGGAAGCTGGAACACTCGAAGAAGTGCATGAGCCCTACCTGATCATGCAGGGCTACATCAAACGAACCCCCCAAGGCCGCGTTGCCATGCCTCGGGCCTATCGCAAAATCGGCCTCGAGCCACCGAAGGCCGCTCCCCAGGAGGAACTTTTTTAAATGAAAATCCGGCCATCTCAGCAAATACCAAACTCAGACCGGCGTCTCCCTAAAAGCGGGAAGCAGGTTTTGTTGGGTCTGTGCGGCATTCTTGTCAGCACAGCATCCTATGCCACAGTTCCCGATCTCGCGGCCCAACTCGAGATGGCGCGAGCGGATGGTCAACTCTCCTCACAAATCGAAATCATCCGAAGGATCCTTGAGGTGGAAAAAACCAACGATGAACTCCGCAGCGAGTTGATCGACCTGTGGTTTTCCGCAGGGGACTATGACATGGCTGAGAAGACCCTGAATGAGTGGAAGTCAGCCCCGGCGGAGAAGTCGGCTCTGACCACAGCCAAAATTTTGGTGGAGCGTGATAAAAAGCCGGCTGTAGGTATCACCCTGCTCGAAGCATTTTTGTTGAGTGCTCCGGATTCGCTGCCAGCCACCATGGCGCTTTCCGACTTGCTTTGGCAGGAGAATCAAAGCGAGCGCCTGACAAACTTTTTGCAAAAATCCCCTCTGACCGCTTCCCATCCGGAACTTCTTATCCGAAGAGCCCAAGCCAAAAGGGATCTTGGGAAATTTGAATCTGCCCTGACGGATGCTGCCTCTGCCAAAGGTCTTGATCCCAAAAACGAAAGAGTGGTTGAAACGCTGGCCGCTTTTGAGCGGTTAGCGGTGGCTGCCCCCAATCTGAGCGCGGCGGAAACGGTGCTCCAAAAATCGCCCACCGACCTTCAGGCCCTGATTGCCCGATGTTATTGGAGACAATACGCGGGTCTTCCTCTGACCGCCAGCCATCAGGACGCCGAGGTTGCGTTGCTGGCTCACCCGCAATCCACAGCTGCCAAAATCGCTTTTGCAAGAAGTTCCGGTCTCAGCGCTTCGGAGGCATTACGCCAATATTCTATAAGCGTCGGAGTGCCGGAACTCAGTGATCAATCACTGGCCTTCCTCGTCACCTTGGATTTTGCCGTTGCCGGATCCCCAAACTCTGCCGACGCTCTTTCCGGGCGGGCCGCTTTTCTCAATGGGGTTGCGCTTCAATATGCTTTGGCCTTGGTTGATGCGGACGCAGCCCTTCTTTTGGAGCCAAGGTCACACGCGGCGCTGCATGAACGGGTGACGTCGTTAACCCGGTTAGGGAAAGCGAATCTTGCAGCCTCCGCCCTGAATGCTCTGGAGGAAAGCAAGCCGCCCAAAAACCTCATGGCCTCTGCCCTGCTCACAATCGCCGATGGCGAGTTTGCAAATGGCGAGATCGTTCAGGCCCTTGGCACGGTGAACCGCTCCCTGGAACTGCAACGCACGCCCGCAGCGCTTAAGCTTCGTGCCGCGATCAATCAGCGCCTCGGTCTGGCCAATGAGGCCAAGGCCGACCTTGATTCTGCGGCTGCCCTCGAAAAATTTCCCAAACGATGAATCGACTTCTCAGCATCTTCACAGTTTTTGCGCTTGTTACTTCAGCCCACGCGCTGGAAGTTCGCAAGCCCAAGGATCGTCCGCTCAAATCCGCCCCGGCTTCTTCCGCGGAAATGCCGCTCCCCGCGGACGAACGTCCCTTTGTGCTGGCTCCGGACGCGCTCGGAATTTCTGTGGAGGGATTGGGCGAACCCGTGGCTCCTTTCACGTTTTTGAGTGTCCAATTTCCTGAGGATATGGTCACCGGCGACCAGATTGATGTGGAGGGAGCCGTCTCGCCCATTGTGTTCTGGCCGGAGGTGGATTTAGAGTTCACGTGGCGCACTCCCAGTCGCGGAGATCTGATGGTCAAAGGGCCGGTGATGCCAGCTCAGACTTACAAATTGAGATTGCGCGATGGCCTTCAAAACGCGGGGGGGAACAAGCTGGCTGTGGAGCAATGGGGCGCTGAGATGGTCTCACCGGCCTTACGGGCTGTGGATTCCGGTTATGGGGTTCGTGAATCGTTGAACGCCCGGCCCCAAGTCCGCGTGGAGTTCAATTATCCGATTTCGCTTGCTGACGCCGCCGCAGGCGCATGGTTTCAAGACCGGGTCACCCGGGAGCGATTTCCTGTTGAGGTCTTGCTCAATATCCCTGATGGAAACCTCGAGTCGGTTGTGGAGGACGTCCGGGGCGACCTTCCGGACAAAGTTTATTACGTTCGATTCCGGCCTCTGAAACCCCTGCCGCTGGGCCGGTTTTTTGATCTGGTGGTTGAAGGCGTTCGCGATGCTTACTCCCGACGCAGCCTGCCCTACCCGGCGGTTTTCCCCGTCGGCACGACCCGCCCCCTCACCGTGGATTTTGTTTCGGCCAGAAATTTTCCTCTCGAAACCCCTGATATCAGGGTGAAGTTCAGTCATTCAATCGAAGGGGAAGCGCTGCCTGCGAATCCGCTGACCATTTCCCCGGAAGTTCCCAATCTGCGCTTCCGCAAAGAAGGAAGCTTTCTTATCGCGGAGGGGGACTTTCAGATTCCCTCCAAATACACGGTCATCATCTCAGACAAAATCCTGGGTTCGAATGGTTATGGCCTCCTCAAGCCGGAAACCTGGGGAGCCACATTTCAGAACAAACGTCCTTCCGTGGTTTTTCCAGATCGCATGCTGCGTCAACGCTCGACGGCCGGTCTGAAGTTCGCATTTTATCAAGTCAACACCGGTCCACTGACCTGGAAACTCGCCCGGATCCCTCTCGAAAAATTGGCAACCGTGGAAGCCAGGCTCCGGGAATTTGACAAGGTGCCGCTTGATGCTTCCGGAAATGAAAAAATGGATTCTCAGGGGGTTTATCTTCAAACACCCACGGAACCCCTCATTGACGCGCTTGGGCTTGAGGTCCTGACCAGTGGTGAAGTGCCGGCTTCCGGGAATGATGCTCTCCAATTGCGTGAGCTGTCATGGAATTCTCCGCAGCAACCACTGGCCGGGCCAATCCTCGTTGAGGTCACCGGGCAAGACAGCTCCAATCGTTTGGTTGGCAATCGCGCTCTTATGCTTTTTGGGGATGTTGCCATCACCCGCAAGGAATCAATGACTGAGGAAACACTGCGGATTGCAGGGCTCTCTGATGGGATGCCCCGGGCGGGAGCCAAGGTGACGCTTTTGGATGAAAAAAACCAAATGGTTTCCCAAGCGGACACCGACGGGGAAGGGCTGGCAAAGTTTGCCGCAGGCACCTTCAAGGGCGTGTCCACGATCACGGGTGAGGTGGACGGAAGGTTGACCGTTCAACCGCTCTCCCTTTCGGATCGTTTCCCTGGCGGATACCTGAGCTCACGGCCCCGCCCGCCATTTCATGCGTTCACGTTCACCGACCGACCTCTTTACCGTCCGGAACAAACCATCCACTTCAAAGGCTTCGTGAGGCGGCTTGAAGAGGGAAAAAACGTCATTCCGCCAAGGCAGACGGTCCAGTGGAAAATTCAACAACCCTATGCCCAGGACGTGCTTGCTTCGGGCGAATCCAAGCTGGATGCCAACGGAGGATGGTCGGGCACATGGACGCCACCCGCAGGGGCGAAGTTGGGAGATTTCCATATCCTGGCAACGATTGACAGCACCCCCCTAGGGCAGCCCGCCCGCTTCCAAATCGAAGAATTCAGGAATCCTCCCTTCTCAGTTGTCTGCACACCCTCGGATGCGAAATCCCCCGGTGAGGCAATTCTGAAAATTGATTCACAATATTTTCATGGAGCCCCCAATGCGGGAGCCCGCGTGCTCTGGAAGGCCGTGTGGTACGGCGACTCCGAGGATGGATATTATTCGGATTGGGAAGATTCGGAAATGACCCGCGTCGATCTGCACTCCGAGAATGTTCGCAATCCTTCAGGTTTGGCTGAGTTGTCAGGCGAGGCGGTTCTTGATGCGAATGGAATGACGGTGATCAAAGCCTCAGCCCCGTTTGTGGACCCCGGCAACCGTGCGCAGTCCCAAGTTTATTGGCGGGTGGATGTCACAGGACCGGATGGCCAGACCCTCACCGGCGGTGCCACCCAGCGTGTCGCCATGGACAAGATCCTTCTTGGAATCAAGGCGCGAGGCGAGCCAGTGAACGGCCTTCTGGGTTTCACCTGGGACGCCCTCACGCCGTTCGGGGAGAAGCCGCCCGATGCTGTGAATGTCTCTCTCTTCAAAGTCTCGACCAAGTCCGTGAAAGAACGGCTTGCCCCGAATGTCTATCGCTACCGCAACTCAGACTTTTTTGCTCCGGCCGCCCAATTGCCCGCCGCGGCTCCCGGTGACTTTGACTTTCAAGTTTCTGAACCCGGACGATATGTCGCAGTGATCTCACCGGTCAAAGGCCAGCCGGGCTTTCCTGTCAGCACAGAAATTTATCTTCCGGGGGATGGAGAATCCGAAATCCCTGTGGAATCGGACTCCACAACCCGTGTCCTCCAATTGGGAGGGGCCGAGGCCGAAGGCAGCCGGGCATGGAAAATTGGTGAAACCGCGGTGCTGACGACGCTTTCCCCCACCGAGGGGGTGGCATGGGTCAGTGTGGAGACGGACCGGATTTTGGAAACGTTCACAGTTCCTTTGACGGGCAACACGTCCCAAATCAAGATCCCGATCAAACCGGAATATGAACCCAATGTGTTTGTGTCGGTGTATGTGTTGCGTCCAGGTGGTGACACGGGCCTGGCAGGGGAAATGTTTGGATATACCAACCTCCGCGTGGAATCCCCGGACCGGCATTTGGATATCCAAGTTGGACTGGATCGGGCAGACGTCGAACCACGTCAAAAAATCTCGGGGTCCGTCAAAGTGACTGCTGACGGTATTCCTGTTGAAGGGGCTGATCTGGCGATCTATGCGGTGGATGATTCGATTTTGACTTTGGGAGGCTGGAGTTTGCCAGCAGGCATTGTCTCCCAATTTTATCCCAACCGGGAATATGCCGTTGTGACTTACTCCGCGCTCAAAGCCTATGTGGATGGGATTGCGCCTTCCTGGCTGACCTCCAAAGGTTTTGTGGTTGGAGGGGGAGGGGAGGACGAATTCGGAAATGTGGCATTCACCCGCAAAGATTTCAAACCTCTGATTCTCTGGTTGCCATCCGTTCGCACCAACAAAGCCGGCGAAGCGGAATTCGCCTGCGAGGCTCCCGACAATCTCACGCGTTTTCGTTTTATTGCGGTGGGACAAACACGGCAGAACCAATTCGGGGCGGGTGACGCCACCATCGAGGTCTCGAAGTCACTCAGCATTGAGCCGGCGCTTCCAAGATTTCTCAGGGTGGGGGATGAAGTCGAACTTCGCGCGGTGGTTCGCCAGAAAATTGCCGACACGGCCGATGTGAATGTCAGGGTGTCTGTTTCCGGAAACATCGCATTGGAAGGCGAATCCACCCAAAAAATCTCTGCCGCGAAAGATGCTCCTTCCGTCGTGATATTTCGTGCGAAAGCAGGCGAGGTGGGCAGCGTTGGCGTAAAGTTTGAGGCCTCCATCACCGGGGGATCAGCCGATGCCGTCGAAATTTCTCTTCCGGTGGATGAACCGGTGATCCTTGTGAAGGAGGCGGTCTCCAGCAATTCGATCAGCCGCGGCATGGATGTTGCGAAGATGGCCCCTGCAGCATGGACGGGAGCCCGTGGGACTTTCGACTTTGCGGTTTCGACAACCCCCTGGTTGCCAAAATTGTTGGGCATTCCCTATCTGCTGGACTACCCACATGGTTGTTTCGAACAAAAGTCTTCACGCCTTTTGGTTTACACCAACTTGGCCCGCTTGCTCGAATACCTGCCCGGTGCTGACACACGGATTGCGTCGTATTCACAAGTCATCGAATCCACACTTCGTGAATTTGAGAACGCCCTGCTCCCCACTGGGCTGCTTCCTTACTGGCCCACGGGGTCAACGCCGGATGTTTATGTGACGCTTCAAGCGGCTTGGTGTGTTATCAATGCCGAGGCCGCTGGTATGGACGTGCCCGAGCGTTTGGCCTCCGCCCTCCCGGAAGCCATGGAGCGAATTCTTGAGGGCCGCACCGCAGGCTCGACCCCCTCCCTTCAGGCATTTGCCTTTTTTATGTTGGCCAAGTCACAAGCCATTGAGGCTGACCCTGCCGGGCTGGCTGCAGCTGAGTTGTTTCTGATCCGGGATCGAATGACGCCGGAAGCCAAGGCGCTTCTTGCTTTGGGCATGAATGCGCTAGGCCTGACGCCCGCCTCTCAGACCCAGCTTGTCTCGGAATTGCCATCAGAATTTTCGGACGTTGCTTTCAACCCCACCACCTTTGCCTCAGCCACACGAACGGAAGCCCTCTGCACGTGGGCACGGCTTGCTGTCAGCCCCGGCCAGGAAGCGGACGCTTTACGTGAGCGGCTGATGGAACTTATGGAGTCCTCACAGAGCCTCTCCACCCAGGAAAACTTGTGGCTGTTGGTGGCTTTTAATGCACTTTTGGAATCCACGCCGCCTGTGGCGATCCGCGCCTCGTCATTAAAGCCCAAAGCCGGGGTGCTTTCCACCAATGCCACGGCGGTTCAATGGCAGGGAATCGATCTTGCCAAGCTTGCGGAATTTGCCGTTGCCGGGTTGCCCGCCGCCAAGGAAGGCTCTTCGGTGCTTTCTGCGGCCTATCGCGGGTCAGAGACCCTCACCGGTCTTGTCACGAAGGGCATGCGACTGGAGCGGATTATCAAAAACCTCACGGACCCCGCCCGGGTCGGTACTCCCGAAGCCCCCCTTCAACTTGGCGACGAGTTACTGATTTCCTACCGCTTCTCCAGCGACAAGCCCCAAAGCTTTGTGGCCTTGGAAGATCTGCTGCCCGCCGGCCTCGAGGTGGTGAACCCCAATCTGGCGCTCTTTTCTCAATTCGTGGGTGCCGCCAGTGAACCCAACGCTGCCAGCCTGTCCTTTTCGGAGCTGAGGGATCGTCAGACAAATTTGTATTTCAACGAACTTTCATCAGGCGCATCGTCGTACGCCGTTCTCGCCCGGGCCACCGCCATCGGCGATTTTGTGTGGCCTGCCAGTCAGATCGTTCCCATGTATGATGCCCGATTTTTTGGCCGCTCCCCCTCAAGCCGGATCCATGTGCGGGGAAAATAGGCAGGAAGACGACTCGCGCAGAGGCGCAGAGGAGGAAGAAAGGAGAATATCATTGAACCGGTATTGAATTCCCGGAAAATGGGGATTTTTCGACAGTCTCAACGATGAGGCCTGTCACCCGTTACCGGCAGCGCCGTTCCGCTTCAGGTTGAGATATACTTCCCAGCACCACAATGTCGGAGTGCGGGGTAGTGATTCGGAACGAATTTCTTTGCGACGAGGCTCCAGAAGGAGAAACAGGGTCCCTGTTCCTCTACGTGCGCGGTGAGCTTTTTCCGAACTCCTGACGCAGGGGAGTATGTGTCGCCACCCTCCAGCTCAACCACAGTGCGCTTAGGGCGGGTTGCCTAACGCTCGCTTATTGGCTGATTGCCACTATGGAATCAGCGTCTCCGTCGCCGCAAAAACAAAGGAAGCGCGGAGGCGAGAAGAATGGCGGATGTGGGCTCTGGAACAATTTCAGCGTCCACGCGAACGTTGTCGATCATCAATTGGCCATTTTGAGATGGACCCTCTGCAAGGAATGGAAAGTAAGAGACACGCACGGTCAAGCCTTGACCGATTTGTGGGCTGCTCATGGTCGTCGTGAAAGACGTGCTGAAATCAGCAAATGTTCCGAGCGGAATGGTGGCTGTGTCGGTTGTGATAGTGGTGCTCGATCCAGGAATCAAGACACCGTTAGCTAGGAATGAAAGCGTAGCCGTGCCGGATGGATCGGCAGGGAAATTGAGGCTATTACCGATTGCCAAGGTCAGTGTATATTTCGTGTCTGCGACAATGCTCGTTAATGACGATGTTGTTGTAATGATGTTGTTATTGGTGAGGCCGTTGCCAAGAAAAACGGCTTGCTGGCCCAGAGCGGGTGCTGGGAGGTCACCGCCGGTAGAACCTGAAAATTGTGCATCTACTGGGTCAAAAACGCCGCCAGTGCCGTCAAGGAAAGTCCATCCATCCACAAATTCAAAGGCGAATCCTCCGTCACCCTGCGCAGGCGATTCGAAAGAAAAATTGGGAACGGTGATCGGGTCGGCGTTCGCTGCACCCAGCGAAGCACCCAGCGTGACGCTGGCGATGACAGCAAACTTCAAGAACTGGTTGGAAACGAAACGTTTAGGTGAAGTGATAGTGGTCGTCATTTGGTGTGTTTTGTTTGTTTGTTGCGCTGTCAACAGGTCGCAGAAATAGAGTGGTGGCGCCTGCGAGGTCAAGCGCCGATTTAACGATTTTATTGGGCGCATTATCGCCGGCTGCCACTCACGACTTGTTAGCCTTGGTTCGAGGCGCTGAAAACTGTAAACGGATTCCTGTAAACTTTTAAGCCTGATCCACGTGCGGGAAAAATGAGTGTCTTGGACCCCGGGCGTCAGGCGGTGTATTCCTTCAGGCGCTGTTCGATGTCACTGGCCATGAGGGCATCGATCATTTCCGCGATTTCGCCTTCAATGAAACGGTCCAGGTTATAGAGGGTCACGCCAATCCGGTGATCGGTGACGCGGTTTTGCGGAAAGTTATAGGTACGGATTTTTTCTTCCCGTCCGCCGCTGCCGATCAGGCTTTTGCGGTGAGCGGAATATTTTTCCTGCTCCTCGCGGATTTTGTCTTCGAGGAGACGCGAGCGGAGCACTTGAAGGGCCCGTTCTTTGTTCTGCTGCTGGCTGCGCCCATCCTGGCACCGCACGATCCGGCCGGTGGGAATGTGCATGACTTGTACGGCGGAGTCTGTGGTGTTAACGCCCTGGCCGCCGGGACCACCCGCGCGGCAGACTTCGATGCGGAGATCTTCGGGTTTGATCACCAGGTCAACTTCCTCGGCTTCCGGCATCACAGCCACCGTTGCGGTGGATGTGTGGATCCGGCCTTGAGCCTCGGTGGCAGGCACACGCTGGACACGGTGAACGCCGCTTTCGTAGCGAAGTTTGCGAAACACGGCTTGTCCACGGACTTGAAAGACCACGTGTTTGAAACCACCAAGCTCTGATGGACTTGAGTCCAGCGGCTCGATTTTCAGGCCCACGGTTTCTGCATAGCGCGAATACATACGGAACAAATCCGCTGCAAAAAGCGCGGCCTCTGTCCCGCCCGTGCCGGCACGGATTTCAACGATGGCGTCACGATCCTCGCCGGGCTCCGGAGGGAGGAGGGCCACTTGAAGTTCTTTTTCCAAAAGCGGCAGCCTGGCCTCGATCTCAGCGGCCTCCATGGCTGCCAGTTCGGCCATTTCTGCATCAGCGCCGGTCACCAGAAGCCGGCCATCCTCCAACTGACGGTCCAATCGTTCTTTCTCTTCCGCCAGAACCAGCAGTTCCTTCAGCCGGGCGTGTTCTCTGAGAACTTCCCGGGCACGGGTTGAATCTCCAAAAAGGCTGCTCCCGCCAATCTCGCGCTCGACCTCTTCAAATCGTGCACGCTTTTTTTCGATCAAAGGTGCAAAGTCCATAAAAAAAGGAAACGGTGACCTCGCACAAAGGCGCTGTCACCGTTTCTCTCGGGTGGGGAAATCTAAGATTTTTTGGCGGGCTTGACGGCGCGGGGGGCGCGGATCGTGCCATAGCGGCGCTTGAATTTGTCCACGCGGCCTGCGGTATCGACGAAACGTTGTTCGCCAGTGAAAAAGGGATGACACGCGGCACAGATGCCGACTTTGATCTGGTCGCGGGTTGAGCGTGTGCGATACACAGCGCCACACGCACAAACGATCACGGTGTCTTGATAATTAGGATGGATGTCAGCTTTCATTCCAGTGAATCTAAGAAGATGTCCGGATTTTTCAACGATGGCAACCCTTTCCTTTCAAAATGGCGTAAAATTTCCGCCACATTAAAAAAGGCTCCAGCGATCCTGGGACCCCGGGGAGAAGTGCTTCGGAGTTTTGAAGAGGTCAATGATCGGGCCGGGGGATGGGCAGAAAGATTTTCAAAAACCGGTGTCAGGCCCCGGGTGCTTTTGGCCTTGGACAATGGCCCGGACTGGCCGGAGATCCTGCTTGGCGTGTGGATGGCCGGCGGGCTTGTGGTGCCCTATGAACCATCCGCGGGTTCTTTGGCACTCAAAGAAATTGTTGCCCTGTGCCGCCTCAACACCTCGATCACTTCCATCGATGGAAATATCTCCATGGACATCTTGCCGGAATCAGAGGACGCCCCCTACCCGGAAGCGGATCTCCTGAAAGTGACTTCCGGCACGTCCTCGGAACGACGAGCCGTGGCTTTCACGGCAGGCCAGCTCCTTGCGGATGCTAGCAACCTGCACGCGTCCATGGGCTTCCAGCCCCACGACATGAATCTTGGGCTGATCTCTTTTGCTCATTCCTATGGGTTCAGCAATTTGGTGGGGATGTTGTGCGGTTTCGGGGTGCCCGTGGTGCCTTGTCATGACGCCCTCCCGCGTTCTCTAAGCCGCGTTATCGAGGCGTCTGGGGTCACGGTTTTTCCCGGGGTCCCGGCGATGTATCGGGGACTGACGGGTATCGGGTTTCGATCAGGAAAGTTAAGGCTTTGCATCTCAGCCGGCGCCCCGCTGGCAGGGAAAGATGCCACCGCCTTTTTTGAGACGTCCGGTCTAAAGATTCATTCCTTCTATGGTGCTTCAGAATGCGGAGGAATTTGTTATGACTCCAGCGGGGACGTCAGCGTTCCTGAAGGTTTTGTGGGAAGGCCGGTTTCCGGTGTTCAACTCACGAAGTTGACAAGCAGTGGGCCGGGTGCCGTGATCGTCAGCAGTCCGGCCGCAGGCCTCGGCTATCTTCCCCAACGTCTTGATGATTTGCTCGCTGACGGAACCTATCAACCCCCTGACATCCTTGAAGAATGTGAAGAGGGGTTCAGGATTCTTGGCAGGGACTCGGATTTTATCAATGTGGGTGGTCGAAAAATCAGCCCTTATGAAATTGAGAAGGTGCTCCGTCAGCATCCCGAAGTCCGGGATGTCGTGGTTTTTGGTTTGCTGGATTCCGGGACCCGGGGCGAGTGCGTTGCAGCGTGTGTGGTTGCTGACATTTCCGAGCAAAACCTCCGCCAGCACTGCGGACAATGGATACCAACGTGGCAGATCCCGAGGTATTGGTTTTTTGTGGACGAACTGCCTGTGAATGCGAGAGGTAAAATCAGTCGGGCCGGGTTGAAGCAAAAATTTTCAGCTATGTGAAGCAATTATGATTTTATGCCCCTCATAACATTCCAAGTCGCCTTCATGTGCGCCGGGCCGAATGACAAGGTCACTTAGGCTCTACGAAACATGGATCCAGGATTGAAATTCCGGTCCCATCCCCTTATTGAGATGCAAAACCCATGATTCACTTCTCCGATGCCTTGGCATGTTCAATACCGGCTCCCGAAGAAGGGGGATCCATCCTTGATGCCTCCATGGCCGCAGGCGTTCCGCACTACCATCAGTGTCACGGGCGTGCGCGCTGCACGACGTGTCGGGTTCGAGTGATTGATGGAGCGCATCATCTTTCCCGGCCTGAAGCCGCTGAGGCTGAGGTTTTGCGTCGTCATAACCTCCCTCCCGAAATCCGTTTGGCTTGTCAGACACAGGTGAGTGGAGACGTCACTTTGGAACGGGTGATTCTTGATCCCTCCGGTCTGGAGTCTGCCCCTGAGGGTGAGGGAAACGCCGAAGAACGCACACTCGCGGTGATGTTTTGTGATCTGCGACGCTTCACTCCCTTTGCCTCAGCTCACCTTCCCCAGGATGTTATCTATGTTTTGAACCGCTATTTCCGCGAAGCCTGCGAACCGGTTTTTGCGAATCGTGGGCACATCAACCAATATTTGGGGGATGGATTCTTAGCCCTCTTCGGATTGCAGAGCACCGACCCGACGGCATTTTGTCTGGATGCGGTCAGGGCTTCGGTTCGAATTGTTGAGAGGTTGGAGGTTTTTAACGAGTGGCTCGATCACAGTTTTGGTCAGCGTTTTGAATGTGGCATCGGTTTGGATATCGGGACCTGCGTGGTTGGAGAGGCCGGTCACCCGCTTCAAAAGCAACGCATGGTTCTGGGTGACTCTGTCAACCGTGCCAGCCGCATCGAAGAACAAACCAAGCATGTGGGGCATCCGATTCTGGCATCTAAAAAGCTGCTTCAACACGTTGCCCCATTCCTTGAGGTTGGGGAAACCCACACAACCAACCTGCAGGGCTGGGGGTCTCAATCCGAAATCGTGGAAGTCAGAGGACTGCTGGCAAATGACGCTTCCACCCTGGTCCAGCGGGAGTTTGACCAAGTGCGTGATCGCTCCGCCGAGTTTGCCCGTCTATTTTATGAGAAGCTATTTGCGACCGCGCCTCAGACGACTGCTTTTTTTGTAAACACGGACATGGAGATGATGGGTGCCAAGCTGGTGAAAACCCTGTCGCTTGCGGTTGATCACTTGGGAGAGCCGGAACGGATTGCCGGTGAGTTGCGGAATCTGGGAGCCTTCCACGCGGAAAGAGGTATTGGTAGCGAACACTTGGCGTTGGGCGGCGTGGTGCTCCTCGGCACATTGGAAGAGTTCTTTGGCAGCCTGCACCCGGCCTCCCGGAATGCCTGGTCCTCGGCTTATTCGGACATTATCAATACGATGCAAGACACACACCCCTAGGAAATCCTTCTCTGCAAATTCTCGTTGCAGCCCATTCAGGATGTTGCTGCGCAGCGGAACTTGGAACGCGTTTCGTTTTTGCCGATCCCCTCCGTGGAAGCCAGGCCAAACGCCATTTAGCGGACTCTGCGGCGTTTGACCTTGAGTTGGGCGAGGGATTTTTGGAGGGCGGCCTGGACGGCGGCGTGATCTTCTCCAAAGAGTTTTTCATCGCGCATGGAGGCCTCCGCACGCTTCATGGCCTCCTCTGCAGCGGACTCATCAATCTCGTCCTCGCGGAGGGCCATGTCCGTGAGAACGGAAACCTTGTTGGCTTGAACCTCCACGAAGCCGGCACCCACGGCCAGAATGAGTTCGGTCCCCCCTTGGGAGACCCGCAACTCGCCTGGTTCAATCTGCGTGAGCAGCCCGACATGGTCGGGCAAAATTCCGAGTTCCCCATCCACACCGGGAACCACCACGCTATCCACCTGGTCGGAGAACGTTTTGGACTCCGGGGTCACGATTTCAAGAAGCAAGGGCATGGGATATTAAGCTGGCGTGGGTTGGGTTTCGAATCAGGACGTGATCTGGTCAATGCCGCCCTTCATGTAGAAATTCTGTTCAGCCACATCATCATGTTTGCCTTCGAGGATTTCTTTGAAGCCGCGGATGGTTTCCGGGATCGAGACGTATTGACCGGGAGTGCCGGTGAAGATTTCGGCCACATGGAAGGGCTGACTCAGGAAACGCTGGATTTTGCGGGCGCGGTAGACGGTGAGTTTGTCCTCTGCGGAGAGTTCATCCATTCCGAGAATCGCGATAATGTCCTGGAGATCTTTGTAACGCTGAAGAACTTTCTGCACGTCACGCGCAACTTTGTAATGCACTTCGCCCACGATTGCTGGGTCAAGAATACGGCTACTGGATGCGAGTGGGTCTACCGCTGGGTAAATTCCAAGTTCTGCAATTTTACGCTCTAGCACTGTCGAAGCGTCCAAGTGGGCAAACGTTGTTGCAGGAGCGGGGTCAGTATAGTCATCCGCTGGTACGTAAATCGCCTGTACTGAGGTAATAGAACCGTTTTTAGTTGAGGTAATGCGTTCTTGTAGTTCGCCCATCTCAG
>JBGSPC010000071.1:0-4089 GCA_041738805.1 Terrimicrobiaceae bacterium
TGGTAAAAACCAACATCACATCCAATGTCTGAAACGTCAGCCCCTCTGGCGAACCGCCTTGTTGGCCCGCGCCTCCATATTGCGAGCCATCCAAGGGCGCCGCGGCCGTTTCAGCAAGGGATTGCATCAGGGCTGTCCGGACCCGGAGGTCTTGTATTTCCTCCGGCGAAGATGCGTCCGCAGCCGCACGAAGCGGAAGCTCGCATCCCGGCAAAGTGGCTGGATTCAGTTCGATCACAGAATAGAGGCCATTCCCTACCGTGCGGATTTGATACATCCCCAAACCCGGAGTTGTGAATGATGCCGCGATACCATCGCCGTGAACAGCAAGGATGAAGTCTCCGCCAGGAACGTTTTCCAGGGATCCGTAATACACGGTCCTGTCATTCCCGGGCATTTCAACCCGCTCCACCTGGCCAACCAGCTTTACATCCGGAAAGAGATCAAAGAGGAACCGCCGGGCTGCTTTATTCACTTCGTCGGGGTGGGGAGGACGCAAGTCGAGACTTCGTGCAAGGGAGACAACGCGGGTTCTTTTATGAAATGGCAATGCCTGCAATGCCGGATCGGAAGAATGATCTGAAAATACCATTCGTGGATTGGTCGCCCCGATCACCGGCTCAACCCGCTCGCGGCCGGAGGCGTTCACTGTCACTCCGCCCGGCACCATCATCGATCTCGAACTGTCAGCACGTTTGGTGAATTCCACCGAATTTGGAAGTCGCCCTTCCATGAACCAAATGACACCCAGAGCCAAGAAACCCAACAAAGCGAAAATCCAGACAATTCGTCTATTGGGTGTCATCCTGCGAGATGGTAAAATCTAAGGTTTTGTCATATTGAGTTTCATGGGGTGATCGACGGGACTCGAACCCGCAACAGCCAGAACCACAATCTGGAGCTCTACCATTGAGCTACGACCACCATTGAATGAAAAACAGTTGGCGGATATTTGACGAGAGGAGGGGGTTTGTCAATGCGGGAACGGATGCCGGGAGGGGGTTTTTACCCATTTTTTATCACATCCGTTGACTTCGGGCGCTTCCGCAACTAAGGAAGAAGTGTGATTATTGTGACATCAGCTGCTGCCCGGGGACTGGCCTCGCTCTTGCGTGAAAAAGGCGCAGAGCCTGGAGAACAGGGGCTGCGGTTGGCCGTGGAGCGTGGCGGTTGCGCCGGGCTACAATATTCGATGACTCTGGGGGAACCTCATGACGGGGATAAAGTCATTGATCAGGACGGAGTGAAAGTGTTTGTGGATCAGGAAAGCGGCTCCTATCTGGAGGGATGCACCCTGGATTATTCTGATGATTTAACCGGAGCGGGTTTTCGGATCGTGAATCCCCGGGCCGCGAGAAGTTGTGGCTGCGGAACTTCGTTTGAGCCTGCAACGCAGGGAGCCTGAAACTTCGGAAACTCATGTCACTCGACAAAGGCACCAAACCTGAAATTCTTGCCGGAGAGGGCAGGCGTTCGCGTTCGAAAGGGTTGTCGACCGATTTATTTGTATGGACAATTGTCATCCTCCTCCTGGTCGGGATCGCGATTGGATGCTGGATCGGAAGCTTTTATGTCTTCGGTCATCCGGAAAAAGCCGTCAGCTACTCCCTGCTCACCCGCCTCAAAAAACTGGATCCCCCCAAACGATTCGAACTGACGTCCGCACCCCGCGGCCAGTTTCTGAACCCTGACAAATTGCTCGAAAAGTACGGGGCGATGACGCCGCGCGAGCTTGACCGGCAAAACGAGCAGCTCCTCCGGGATTTTATCCGGAATTATAAACTGTCGCCGGAACTGGTCACCTACGTGGTGGGGGACTTTAATATTTTGGATTCCTACGAGTTGAAAGAGTCGGATTTTTTTCCTTCAGGGGTGGTGGTGGTGGCCGAGGCCAAGCAGAACAAAAATGTTTTGTTGGAGCATGTCTTCACAGCGGATGCCAAAGTGGTGCCGATCCTGCACCGGATGTTGCTGACAGGATTGGATCTTCAATTAAATCGCGGGCTCGATTTGTCGGCCCTGCTGAACATCAAGCGCCTGGATGATGGCAGGATGCAGTTCACGGCGATCCCGATCGTGTATGGAAGTTATGCCACGACCAGCGGGCCGGGCACCTTTTCGCTGGATCCTCCAAAAACGCTGAATGTGGCCATGGGACTTCCTGTGGTGACCACCGGCCTGGTGACCGAGGCGACGCAAAAGCTGGCTTCTTACAAAAAGAGAACCGGTCTCGGTGATGAAGCAACTCCTTCTCAAGTTCCCACCCAGGCAAGGCCGCTCCCTCAGCTTGTCCGTGTCGAACGTCCTGTCGCTGTGGGTGACAATGCCCCGGTTCCAACACCTGAGCCGGCTCAACCTGCAGGAACGCCACCCCCCACACCCTCAGTGGTTGTCGAGGCCACACCACCAGAGCCCTCCCCAACCCCCGCAGCCACCCCGTCTCCAACCGTTGCCCCGCCTTCCATTGCCTCCACGGCAGGTGGTTCCTGGCCGACCTACGACGCAGGCCAGATGCCGCGCGGCCGATTGCTTGGCATTCAGGATGCTCCGGATCTGGCGGACCGGGGCACCAGCGGTGAGCGCATTTATTTGCAGGGCAGCTTTGTTGTGACAGCGTCCGGTCCGAACCGGGCCGTTCTGCGCTCCCAGGGGGCCGTTGCGGAAACGTTGGGACTAAAAGGCAAAACTTCCAACATCCGGATTATAGCCGAGTTTCCGGCCGGTGCCAAACCTCCCTCCGAAGGCTCCACGTTCTCACGCGATTCCAAGCGGCCGTTTCAGATCACTTCGGTTCGCAAGTCCGCTGACGGGCAAGTGAACGTCTACGTTCGCGAAGTGACCAAATAAAAAATTTGACACACCGGATTGTTGGGCAATCTTGAGGGCGTTATGAAAACTATCCTAATTGCAGCAGTGTGTGTTGGTGTGGCCTCTCTTTCGGCAATTGCCGGAACCTGTCCTGGTGGCGGGTGTGGCGACAAGGGTGACAAAGGTGAAAAAGGCAAAGACGCTCCCAAAGAGTCTGCTTTGATCACCGTGGTTGCCGAATAAGCTCAGTCACTACCGATTGAATAAAAAGCGCCGGGAAGCAATTCCCGGCGCTTTTGCTTTTCATGTGACTGTGATGATGGTTTGTTGCGCTCTGGAATGGTGAAGGAATTTCTCAAGGTTTTGAACCCGGGTTGGCAGGTCACGGCAAAAACCTTCCGCCTCTACAACGAGATTGACGGCGAACAGCGCGCAGCGTCCTTCGCGTATTATGTCCTGTTTTCCCTGTTTCCGATGTTGACCCTGATTCTCATGGTCGGATCCCTTTTTTTTGAAGGTGTGGAAATCGTAAAAGCCGTTGATGCGGTGATGCCCCTTGAGGAAGGTCAGCAGATCGTCCTGTGGGAAATGGTTCTGGCGATGGAGGCGTCGCGTAAAGGGGTTGGCCTGGCCTCGGCGGCGATCCTGGTCTGGTCCTCCCTGCGGTTTTTTCAAGCTCTTGTGCGTGGAGTCAACCGGGCCTGGCACACGATTGAGATTCCATGGTGGCAGATGCCGTTCAAAAATCTTGCCATGCTGGGCATTATTGCCGGGGCGCTTTTTGCCGGACTTTTGATTCCGGCTATTCTTCAAGGCCTTGGCCAGGTCCTGAGATATGCCGAGAATTTTCTCAAGCTCCACTTCCCCCTGGCTGACTTTCATTTGGCCTCACTGGTTCTTGACGCCAGCCGCTATGTGCTGGGTGGGGCTGTGCTGTTTTACTCTTTCACCCTGCTTTACAAGCTGGCTCCCCGTCGCAAGGTTTACTTCCGGCAGGTCTGGTTCCCGGCGTTGTTGGTCACAGTGGCCTTGCAAGCGTGCCAAATCGGCTTTGTGAACATTTTTCCCAAGTTTGTGAATTACGGCCTCTATGGAGCCGTGGGAGGAATGATGCTTGTGCTGATGTGGGTTTATTTTTCAGGCATCATCATCATGCTGGGAGGATGTCTGTGCGCGGCCCTTCACGCGGAAGCCCCCTTGGAACCGGTTATTCCATCCAGTTGAGGATATTAAAATTATAGGAAATCATCACAGCAACAATTGTTGCAAAGACCAGTGCTC
>JBGSPC010000092.1:0-5316 GCA_041738805.1 Terrimicrobiaceae bacterium
GGATCGCAGCCGAATTCTGAGTCCGGGGTGCACTGAGGGTTTTCCGCTCTCAGGAGATGAGGCCAAAAATGTGGCAAAATGTCTCATATTACAGTTGACCAAAACTTCCAAAAGTGGTGAAAAGTGGGGAGTTGTGGAGAAAAATGTCACGTAAGCCCTAAATTTTTGAATGACCCAAGAAGCACAGACGTTGTTTGCTGGAACCTTCGAGCGTTCGATGGACGCGAAGAAGCGTGTTGCGGTGCCTTCGGCTTGGTTGGGTAAGAAGGAGGGGGAGGAATTTTATGTGGTGCCCCATCCTTCGGGCGATTTTTTGATTGTGATGCCGCCTGAGGAACTTCACCGGTGGGAACAAAAATTTATGGAGAGTGATATGCCGCCGCATGAGCAGCGCGAAGCGGTGAGGCTCTTCTTTGCAGCAGCGCACAAAGTGTCAACGGATGGCCAGGGCCGCGTGCTTCTACCCGAGGAGCACTGTGAGGAGGCCGGGCTGAAAGGTGCCGTGGTTTTTGCGGGGGGCCGGAGCCGGTTTGAGGTGTGGGACAAGGATCGCTACGCCGTGGCAGCGGCGAAAGCGAAGGACACCTACCGCAAGGCCGCATTAGCCATCGGACTTTAACACCATGACGCAACCACGATGAAAGGGAACTGGCGATGACAAAGCCGGGACGAACGTTCTGCTTTGGGTTCAACCCCGAAAAAAGTCCGGACGGAAAGGCCCGGGGCCATGTCGCCATTAAGCTCCCCAAAAAAACAATTTATGAACACCTGGGATTACGACGACCCGTTTCTTCAAGTCTTGGAAAGGCCTGATCAGATGCCGTCCGGGTATCACGCGCCGGTGATGCCTGAGGAGGTTGTTGCCTTTTTGTGTCCTGCAGCAGGGAAGCTGTTTCTGGATGGTACCTGCGGGGGAGGGGGCCACACGGGGTTGTTTCTTGATGCGGGTGCGGAAGTGTTGGCCCTGGATCAGGATGCGGAAGCCATTACCCATTGTGCTGAGCATTTTGCCCCGTTTGCGGACCGGTTGCATCTCGCGCAGGCGAATTTTGCCGAGGCTGGCGAGGTGATTGATCATCTGGGTTTGGGAAAACTGGATGGAGCCCTTTTGGACCTTGGAGTTTCCTCCCATCAATTGGACACTGCGGAACGGGGGTTTTCCTTCCAGCGCGAGGGGCCTCTGGACATGCGGATGGATCAACGGGGTTCGATGAGTGCCTCGGTGTTGTTGAACACAGCCGGTGAGGAGGAATTGGCCAGAATTTTTCGGGATTTCGGGGAGGAGCCGCGGGCCCGGGTGATTGCCTCGAGAATCGTGCAGATCCGCGGGGAGCGTCCCTTTCGGACAACCACCGACCTTGCCAAAGCGGTGGAGAGTGTCATCGCGCGCAGCGGACCCCGGCATCCGGCGACCCGGGTTTTTCAAGCTTTGAGGATTGCGGTGAATGATGAGTTGGGAGCACTTCAGCGGGCCTTGGAAGTTATTTCCGGGCTGTTGGGGCCACATGGTCGTTTCGGGGTGATCACGTTCCACTCCTTGGAGGACCGGATCGTCAAACATTTTTTCCGCGAACGCAGCACCGAGTGGATCGACCGCCCCGAGTGGCCGGAGCCCCGTCGCAATCCCAACCACATTTTCCGTCTCCTCACGCCGAGGCCCATTGATGCCTCGACGCAAGAAACTCAAACCAACCCGCGTGCCCGCAGTGCCAAACTCCGGGTCGCAGAACGCATCGAAGCAGACCATGAAAACTGAAATCGAATACCGCAGACATTCCAATCCCCTCCATATTGCTCCATTGTTCCGATGGCTGATCCTTGCGGCCATGATGGGCGCCAGCGGATTGATCTTTGTCTATGTCAAGAATCAGCAGCATCAACTCGGCGTGAAGACACGCGAGGTGGAGCGTCAGATTGTGGAAGAAAAGGCCCTCAATGAAGTGTTGCTGGCGCGTATTTCCTCTCTTTCTTCACGGGCGGAATTGATGCGCAAGCTGCAACAGGGCTTTATTGTTCTGCGTCCCATTCAGGATAACGCCATCGCGCGTCTCACACCTCCCGGCCAGGCTGGGGCCGATGGACTGGCCCGGACGGCTGCCAATGAGAGTTTCGTGCGATGAGATTGAAGACAAGACACAGAGCGGGCATCGTGTGTGCCGTGGTGGGTCTTGTTTTCACGGGGTTCTCGCTGCGGCTGATCCATCTTCAGGTTACCAAACATGAGGAGTATTCCAGGATTGCCGCCGCCAAACATTCGACCAAACAACCCATCTTCGCCCGGCGCGGTTTGATCCAGGACCGCAATGGAGAAATCCTTGCGGCAAACGTGCCGGTGAGGCATGTGGTCCTGGATGGAAGTCATGTGAACAATGCCGTGGAGCTTGCCCGCGTGGCGGCTCCTTATCTGGGGATGAGTGCAGCCGACCTGGCCGAACAATTTGTCACAGAAAAGCGGTTTGTTGTTATCTCCCGCGAATTGCCCGAGGAGAAGTCGTTGGAGTTGAGGAAAGAACTTGTCGCCAAATCCCTGAAAGGACTCAGCTTTCCCGAGTCCACAACACGGCTTTACCCCAATGGGCAAATGCTTTCTCATGTGATCGGATTTTTGGGACGCAAGGATCCGGCGGATGAGAATCTTCTGGGTGTGGAGGGCATTGAACGCAGCTTTGAAGAGCATCTGCGGGGACAGGACGGATTCCGTCACATCGAACGGGATCGCACCGGGCGGGAAATCGTTGTGTACCGCGGTCAGGAGGAAAGTCCACGCAATGGCGCCACCGTGGAGCTGACCATTGATATGGGATTGCAGGCCATTGTGGAAGCCGAGTTGGACACCGCCTGCGCGGAGCTTCGGCCGGCGACGGCAGTGGCCGTTCTGGCCAACCCTTGGACCGGAGAAATTCTGGCGATGGCGAGCCGTCCGAACTTTGACCCCAACAATTTAAGCAACACCCAACCCGAGATGATGAAAAACCGCGTGATCATGGATGTGGTCGAACCGGGTTCCACTTTCAAAATTGTGGTTTCTTCGGCGGCTCTCACCGAGCGGGTGGTGAATCACAAAACACAAATCTTTTGTGAGAACGGGCGCTTTTTGTATGCGGGGAGGATCTTGAAAGATCACCGGGGGCACGGCCAGATGTCGGTGCACGATATTTTGGTGAAATCGTCCAACATCGGATGTGCAAAGATGGCTCTGATGTTGGGTGAGGATAAATTCTACGAATATGTCCGTGGTTTTGGATTTGGCGAAAGGTCAGGGATCGACCTTCCGGGTGAATCTCCCGGGATCCTTCAGCCGCCGCACCGCTGGGACAAGCTGACAATCACCCGGATGCCCATGGGGCATTCCATTGCGGTGACACCTTTGCAAATGACGATGGCCATGGGGGCGATCGCCAACGGGGGAAAACTGATGAAGCCGCAGATCGTGCGTTCCGTGCGCGATGTGGATGGGAATCAAATTGTGAAGACCAGCCCTGAGGTGTTGCGGCAAGTGGTGCCCGAGGACACGGCAAAGTTTGTGAGTGCCGCGCTTGCGGCGGTGACAGGACCGGGGGGGACCGCCAAATTGGCCAACGTGCCCGGGTTTTCAACAGCAGGAAAAACCGGCACGGCGCAGAAGGTGGATCCCAACGGAGGATACACGGCCGGCAAATATGTGGTGTCCTTTCTCGGTTACTTGCCGGCAGAGAACCCGGCCTTTGTGTGTTTGGTGATGATCGATGACGCCAAGCTGTCTTCGGGCTTGAATTATGGCGGCCTGGTAGCCGCACCGATCTTTGCAAGGATTGGCGAAAAGGCTGCCCGCTACATGAATCTTGTTCCTTCGTTGAAAGCCGAGGCAGCCTTGCCACTGGCTTATCATCAGAGCGAAATTTCTGAAGAGGAGGTGCGGCAGTGAGTGTGCCTTTAGCGACCCTGCTTGCCTGCACGGACGTGATATCCCGACCGGCCAATGCCCCCAAAGATATCACCGGCCTTTGTTATGACTCACGGCGGGCGGAGGCGGGTCATGTATTTTTTGCACTTCAAGGACTCAAAGCCGATGGAGGCACCTTTGTGCGGGATGCGGTGACACGGGGGGCGTCTGTTGTGGTGTCAGAGCATGACATTCCTGAAGCCGGTGTGCCCGTGGTGGTGGTGACGGATGCGCGGGAATCCATGGCGGATATGGCCGCCACATTTTATGGCAGGCCCTCGCAGGCTTTGAAGGTGGTGGGGATCACAGGGACCAATGGAAAAACAACAACAGCGTTTTTAACCAGGCACATTCTGGACATGCAGCTCAGGCGGACCGGCTTGATTGGAACCATCAAGTATGTGGTTGGCGACCGTGAGGTGGACGCTCCCCGCACCACGCCTGAATCCATCGACCTGCAGGCTTTGTTGGCCGAGATGTGTGACGTGGGGTGCAAGGCGGTTGCGATGGAGGTCTCGAGTCACGCCATCGATCAAAAACGCTCCCGGGCTATCGAATTTGATGCGGCGGTTTTTACCAATCTGACGCAGGATCATCTCGATTATCATCGTACGATGGAGGCTTATTTTGAAGCCAAAGCCGCGTTGTTTGACAGTCTCATCGTACAGAAACACAAAAAAGCCAGGGCCATAATCAACGCCGACGATCGTTATGGGCATTTGTTGGACGAGAGGATTTCCAAAAAGCTGACAACGATCACGTATGGACTTGGCGTGCGGGCTGCGTTCCGTGCGACGGATGTGCGTTTTGATTCCCATGGAAGCACCTTCCACCTTGCGGCGAGAGGTCGCACGTACCTCGTGAGGTTCCCTCTCATAGGTGCCTTCAACATTTACAATGCGTTGGCAGCCCTTGCGGCGAGTTTTGCAGCAGGCACGGAATTGCGTGCTGCTGTGGCCGCGCTGGCATCTGCTCCGCAAGTGCCCGGACGCCTTGAACGCGTGCCGGCGAAGCGGAACTTCCAGGTCTTTGTGGATTATGCGCACACGGATGATGCCCTGCGGAATGTTCTCCGCACTTTGCGGGAACTCAATCCCGCCCGTCTGATTGTGGTGGTGGGTTGTGGGGGAGATCGTGACCGTGCCAAGCGGCCTCTGATGGCAGCCGCCTCCGAGGAATTGGCTGACTGGTGTATTTTCACGTCTGACAATCCCCGGAGTGAAGACCCGGATCGCATTCTCGCTGACATGAAATCCGGGCTCCGGGGGACAAATCACGAGTTGATCTCTGATCGTGAGGAGGCCATCGAACGGGCTGTGGAGCTTGCCGAAGCGAGGGACATCATCCTGATTGCGGGCAAGGGCCACGAAACGTATCAGGAATTTGCGGACGGC
>JBGSPC010000106.1:0-6476 GCA_041738805.1 Terrimicrobiaceae bacterium
CAATTATTCAGCACCTTGATTGGGGGATCTTTATGCGTGGAGAAATACGCAAGGGCCGTTGGGGGGTTCTTGCAGACGGCTACTATGCGGCACTTTCGGCATCCGCAAGTCCTGACAACCGGATTTATGAAAACGTGAATCTTGGTCTCCAGCAATCCATTATTTCGATGGCTCTCGCTTACCGGATTATCGATGACCGCCGGGGATTTCTCGACCTGTATGGCGGTGTTCGCTACAATTACCTCGGCATGCAAGTTGATGCCTCGCTCAATGATTCCCGTATCAATGAGATCGGAACCAACACCGCCAACGCCATCGGCAGTCGGGTTGAGGCGAGGCTGGAATCAGCTCTTGCAGCGGCCTTGGCCAAAGCACAGCAGGCGGCTGCCACTGCGGCAGATTCGGCGGCAGACAATGTGATCGGCAGTATTAGACCGCGGGACATTGAAAAGTTGATCCTTCGCGACCGCGACCTTCGAAAACTGGTTCGCGACGATGTCATTGTTCGATCTTTAACCGGAGGTGAATTCCGCAACGCGCTCACTAATTACATCCGCGCCTCTGCTTCCGCAAAAGCCTCGCGGGCCCGGGGGGTGATCAGCTCCTCACTCGAGGCAGCGGCATCGAAAGCAAAAAAGAAACTCGGCAACGCGATCTCAAAAAAAATTGAGGAGGTGACACCCACATATGCCGCAGGCGACGCGTATTGGTTTGACCCGATCATCGGTCTGCGAGGACAGGTCAACTTCACGCGATGGCTGTATCTCGCAGCGCAAGGTGACGTTGGCGGCTTTGGTGCTGGCTCCCAAATCGCATGGAATGTGCAAGCCACCCTCGGTGTCAATTTCACCCGGAACATCTTTGCCGAACTTGGCTACCGCTACATGTATGTCGACTACGAGAACAACGGATTCCTCTACGACATGAATTCCTACGGACTCTACAGTTCCATCGGGTTCAAATTTTGATGCCCGGCAACACGGTTGTTGACAAAAAGAAAAGCATACCCGCTTTGTCTCTCATGAGGTCTTTTCAATTTTGGCGTTTGTTCTGCAATGGCTGCATGGTGTGGCTCCTCTTTTCCCCTGGCTTGGCATGGGCTGACCCCGTGCCGTTGCCTCCCTCTCCCCAGCGTCCGGGAGCCGGGGTCGGACCGACCCAAGTCGGGGTCACGGCCTGGTTTGCCGACATTTCCAAAATTGACAGTGCGGCACAAAACTTCACGGTGAACCTTTTTCTGCTGCTGCAATGGAAGGATCCGTCATTGGCCCATCCCGGCCCGGATGGGCGGACCTATGCTTTGGAGCAGGTCTGGCATCCGCGATGCATGGTTTCCAACGCCGGGGGCGACCTGCGGAACACGCTGCCGGAAACCGTGGAGGTTTCCCCTGATGGCGTCGTTTCCTATCGTCAGAGATTTGTCGGGTCATTGAGTGAATCACTCAACCTCTGGCGTTTTCCCTTCGACAGCGAAACATTCACCGCGAACGTTGTTGTCCTCGGAAGCCATCCCGAGCAAGTGATGCTCGTGCCCGACCCCGCCTCGATTGCCAAGGGCCTGCAGGGAGCCATCGGTAGAAGCGAACTCCTTACGATCCCGGACTGGAAGGTCACCAAACTGGAGGCGGGCGCTGCTCCTTATCGACTGGTTCCAGGCACGGAAATCGCCGGCTATAACATTTCTTTTTCCGCCTACCGTCTGCGTCAGCATTACATCCTCAAGGTGATCCTCCCGTTACTGCTGATTGTCCTCATGTCCTTTTCCGTGTTCTGGATCGATCCCACACTCGGAGCTTCACAAATCAGCGTTGCGGTCACGTCAATGCTCACCCTGATTGCCTATCGGTTTGCCATTGGGGCAGACACTCCCAAATTGCCTTATCTCACACTTATGGATGCGTTCATCCTTCTGGGAACTCTGATGGTTTTCTTCTCACTGGTGGAGGTGATGATCACCACGCGCTTTGCACTCACCGACCGGGTGAGTGTTGCGCGGGCCATCGACCGGAGGTGCCGGTTCATATTTCCATGTGTGCTATTATCAGCCTCTGTCGCACTCTTTCTTTTTTGGTAATGACCGGGAAATTGCCATCTCCGAACCGCCCTCCCCGTTACTCAACGATTCATCTGCTGGGTTCGATTCTCCTGCTGTTTATCAGCACGGCTTTTATTGAGGATGTGCCCGATGGGCGGGTGATTGAGGGTGTGTTGCTCACCATTGTTCTCCTTTCAGCGCTCGTTGCCGTGTCCAGCCGCCGCACTCTTTGGATCGGGGTGGCGCTTGCTGCAATGACGTTGGGAGGTCAGTGGGCCAGCATTGCCGGAGCGCGTGGATTTTTGTCATGGTTCTATTTTTTGCCTGCGCTGACATTTCTTGGATTAGTCATCGGGCGGCTGCTCAAATTTGTGCTCGGAACCTCTGAAGTGAATATTGAAACCCTTTGCGCCAGCATCTCCGGATTTCTTATGATTGGACTGCTCTGGGCGATGCTTTACACGCTGCTTGGTCGCGTGGATCCCATGGCATTTCAATTTTCCCAACCGGGTCAGACCATGGACGGATTTGATGCGTTTTACTTTAGTTTTGTCACCTTGAGCACGATTGGCTTTGGTGACATCACACCGGTTTCCCGCGTGGCCCGCATGTTGGCCGTGATGCAGGCCATCACCGGCATGTTTTATGTGGCGGTTTTGATCTCCCGCCTGGTTTCGATCCATGCCGCCAAGGCCATGGAAAACACAAAGGGCTCATAATTTCCCCAATGGCCTTGGCCGCGCTGGCAAAAAATGGCGCAGAGACTTCTCCCAAGGCGAGTGGCCCGCCGCGATCGCCGAGGGCTTGGAAACCGCGGAATCTCCCGTGACGTTTGACGATCTGAAGCGCACCCACGCACGGGTTGAAGATCCCTTGTGCAGTGACGGTCGGGCGCTGGGGGCTTTACCATGCGGCATTCGCCCGTCGGCGATGGGTAAGAGTGAGGGTCATAACGGTAAGTGCGATCAAAGCCATGGCCGATGGCTCGGGGACAGCGGCATAATTTAAAAAAATGCCGCTGCCATCTTGGAAGAGGGAAAATGAGGCCCCTGAGCGTTCTGCGGAGAAATCCGTCAACCGGCCCCGGCCGCGGGGCCTACAATTTCTGGACCTGGGGAAAAGGTTCACGAATCAGGGGAATATGAACGTGGCCCGGTAAAAGGCTTTGGGATCGGGCGGCTCCGGGTCTACCAGGGTTAATTCTTGCGCCGAGGTCAGCGGTCCGGTGCTAGTGATCGGACTCCAACTGATGAGGTCAGTGGAGCGTTCCAGGGTATAGTTCCGTCCCTGCCGTCCGGGCACGGTGACATGGAATCCGGTGCCATCCAGTGAATATTGTTTCACGGAATAATAATCTGCGGCATCGAGTGTGTCAGTTCCCGCAAGGAACTCATCAATGTCGGTTTTTCCGTCCCCATCAGAATCATCTGTTCGGCAGAATTTGGCGAGGATGGCGTCCCCGCTTCCCGGGGCGTATTGATGACTCCCCCCACCGAAGGACGAGTCAGCGGCATGTATACTGGGCAGGTTGGTGCTGAGGGTTCCTCCGGAGATGTAGATGGCTCCGTCGGGTCCGAGGAAACCACCGCGCCCGTTGTCATAATTGGATCCTCCCAAATACGTGCTGTATTCGATCGTGGTCATGTCCGGGGAGAGGACAAACATCAGACCATCGTTGCCGCCCCGATTGCTGGACTGGTGGGCGGTTCCCGTGGTGACGGGAAAATCGGTGGAACTGGTCTCGCCAACCACCACAATCCGGCCCGTGGCGTCGACGTAGATTCCATCCGGGTTTTCGCCTCCCGTCCCTCCGATCAAGGTGCTGGCAATCACCTGACCCTGGCTGCCAATCTTCGTGACTCCAATGTCTGCGCCTCCATTGAGCACGGTGCTGAAGGTGCCGGCGGTCACGGGAAAATCCGGCGACCGGGTGCCCGTGAGCACGTAAGCGTTTCCCGAAGCATCGAGGGCGAGGCTGTGGGTTTCCATGACATCATTCTCGCTTCCACCGATGTAGGTGCCGTAGAGCAGGGCCGAACCCGTGGAGTTCAATGCGGCCAGAAACATGTCTTTCATCCCGTTGTGGGTCGTATCCGCGCCGCCGCCAGCGGTAACGATGTTCGTGGAATCGGTGTAAAAGAGAGCATAGGGACACTTGGTGGCGTCGTTCACCCGGAGCGAAGCGGCGGTGGAATCATCCCCCGAGCCGCCGAGCCAGGTGGCCCAAAGCACTTGCGTTCCATCTCCCTTGATTTTCACGACCCCGCATTCCGTGTTGGAGCCGGATGCGGCAGTGGGGCGGAAGGCACCGGTAAATTTTCCGGTGAAGGCTGAGGGTAGCGTGTTGTTGGAAGTCGCCGCTTGCGTGAGGAGGGCGTAAACATCCCCGTCATCATCGATGTCGAAATCTCGGACCAGTTGACCGGTTCCGACATAGGTCGCCCAAAGAAGCTGGGAACCATCGGGGGAAAGTTTGGCGACAAACCCATTCTGGTGACCGTAATCTCCCGATCCCCCGGTTGTTCCGGCAAAAGTGGGCTGCATCGATCCCTCCGTTGTGGGAAAGCCCGGACCGGCACGTCCGGAGATGTAAATATCACCGCTGGCATCCACTTCCACGGCGTAAGCGCGGTCATAGCCGGGCCCGCCGACGAACGTGGACCAGAGCACCTGCCCACTGGCATTGTATTTGACCACAAAAGCATCACAGGTTCCGAAACGCCCTACGCCGGTGCCGGTGTCGACGCCCATGTTGTAGCCGTTGGGCTGAGCCGCGGTGATGTGGGTGTTGCTGTAAGCTCCGGGGGTTGTTGGAAAGTTATTCGTGATTGCCGTCCCTCGGTCCGGTCCTGTCCCTCCGACGATATAGATGTTTCCGTCAGAGTCGGCAAAAATATCCCGGGCATGTTCCCAACCGGAGCCTCCCAAGTAGGTGGAACAGGCCAGGGCATACGGACTGTCAGCGGAGGCATGGAAGCAAGACGAAATCAAAACGATGATGCACAAAATCCCTCTGCGGATGAGGCATTTGAATTCACTTAGCATCAGATGCATCTTAGCGTCTTACTGGAACATGTAAATCCAAAGCAGTGACTATTGATCACAAAAGGCAAGCACGCCCGGGCTGTTCGCCTTTGGAGGAGCGGGATCTTCCGCCGTCGCCAAGGCGATGGCGGGACCGTCGTGGAGCTTACATTAAACGCCTGATCAAAATTCCTATTGCCCCTGACCTCGAACGTCTGTTCTTCCGGGTGCGGGTTCATCTCCATTCCTGACAGAGCGAAGCACCGCCGCCATGAGTCGACGCAGGGTCCAGATTACGATCAGCGGTCAAATTCATCGCTGGCCGGTTCGCTCTGCCATCCGATACCACCTCAAGGAAATTTTTGGATCCTTGGCAGGATGCCAATGTCAAGTGGCCTGGCCTCGGAGCTTTTTCAACGACGGAGACCCCGGACTGCCCCGGACTGAAACCGGGGTAACCTTCCTGAATCCGGACCCGGGAGCTGATCTGAGCGGTGCGTCCTTTGTCGATAGCCCGGGACATTTGGCATTGATTGTGAAGTGAGCTGTGTATGGCACTCGCAAATCCCAAGAAGTGGCAAAGTCAGCTGACCGTTTCTGATTGATTTCGGAGACTTATCGTTTTCCCAACTGGGTCAACTCATGGATGGATTCGATGCTTTTTCTCCTCGGTTTGTGACGCTGAGCACAATCGACTTTCGGGATATCCCGCCGTCTCCCCCGTGGCCCGGATGTTGGACATCACCGCAATATTCTATGTGGGACTTTTGGTGGCACGCCTGGTTTCTATTCACTCGGCAAAAGCAATGACCGGAAATTCGCCAGATCGCTGAACGTTCCGCGAATCATTCAGCGTGGAGGCGGGCACTTCAATCGAGCTTTCCAAGACGCTGTTTTTGTGAGCTGTTCCTTTAGGTAAGGAACTTAAGCGTATGGATCAATCCATCCGTGCTTCCCCCGCCTGGGGGGAAGCCACGGATGAAGTTGCCTAACCTTTATCAGTTTTTCGGATTGGCAGAATTGCCGACCTTGTTGATTTTCAGGGACAAGGTGTTGGTTTTGTTGTCTGTATGGAGTGAAACCTCGAGGGGTTTGCCACATTCGGGGCATTTGATCTCGGTGGTTTCAGATGCCGGCTTGCCCGCGAACGCCACGGGACTGCCGAAGAATGCGAAGACAGCTGCTGCTGTGAGGATTGTATGTTTCATAGTGCTTTGGCTTTGATGATAGGATTTGTTGTTATGGTTTGCTCATGGGGAGAATAAGGGTCTGACTACGGTTAGAGCATCTGCCATAATTTATTTCCGAAAAGCACATTGAGAGGCGACGGTCCTAGGGTCATCCATGAGGGAGTTGAGGGCGAAGCAGAGATGGTCGATAAGTTCCTGGCCGCTCTTGGCAAAAAAGTCGGCGAAGT
>JBGSPC010000108.1:0-22445 GCA_041738805.1 Terrimicrobiaceae bacterium
CGACCTTGCCCAAAAGCCCCGACGGCTTGATCAGCAGAATGAGGATGAGGATGACAAAAGCGACGGCATCCCGATACCCCGGGGGAATGCCGATCGTGCCACTGTAGCCGACAACCATGGTTTCTATCACTCCGATGAGGACTCCGCCCAACGCGGCTCCGGGGATGTTCCCGATACCACCAAGCACAGCAGCCACGAAGGCCTTGATCCCGGGCATCACTCCCATGAACGGGTCGATGGCCTGGTAAAGCATGGAATAAAAAATGCCCGCAGCCCCGGCCAGGGCGGAACCAAGAGCGAACGTGAACGAGATCGTGGCATTGGTGTTAACACCCATCAGGGCAGCGGCCGTGGGGTTCAGAGAAAGCGCCCGCATCGCAAGGCCCATGCGGGTTTTCAACACAATAAAACGCAGGGAAACGAGCAGGACAATTGTCACACCCAAAACGATGAGTTGTTTCGAGGTGACCGATGGCACGCCGTTTCCTCCGAAGGTTTGATTTTGAACGATGGTGGGGAATCCCCGCGGCGCCGCACCGAAAATCAGCTGAGCTGTGTATTCAAGAAAAAGGGAAACTCCGATGGCGGTAATAAGAACAATCAGGCGGGCCCGTCCCCGCAAGGGTTTGTAAGCAAGTTTCTCGATGGCCATTCCGAGCAATCCACAGGTGGTCATGGCACACATCAAAATGATCAAGGCACTGAGCAGTTCGGGCAGTTGCTCAAGCCATGGGGTCAACCACCTGTAAAAGTAGAGTCCCGAAAAGGCCCCGATCATAAACACATCCCCGTGTGCGAAGTTAATGAACCGCAGGATGCCGTAGACCATCGTGTAGCCGAGAGCAATCAGGGCATAAATGGAACCAAGGGACAGTCCATTGATGAGTTGCTGCCCGAAGTTTTCCCAGTTCACGATCCGCTAGGGCGAGACAGTTTTGACGTAACGGAATCTGCCGTCTTTTACCGTGAGAATCACTGCGGGTTTGCTGGCATTACGCTGTTCATCCAGCGTGATCAATCCGGTCACCGCGGGGAAATCCTTAGTGACGGCAATCGCATCACGCACCGCCTTGGACTCCGTGGTTCCAGCCCGCTTGATCGCATCGGCAAGAATCATGGCCGAGTCATAGCCAAGGGCCGCCATCGCATCCGGCTCCTCGTTGTATTTGGCCCGGTATTTCCGAATAAACTCCTGGATCACCGGCGACGTATCCTCCGCCGAAAAATGATTTGAGAAAAAACTGCCCTCCACGGCATCACCACCGACCTCAACAAGGGACGGTGAGTCCCAGCCATCACCACCCAAAAGAGGAACAGCAAGACCCAACTCGCGGGCCTGGCTGGCGATCAGACCCGCTTCGTTGTAATACCCGGCAACGAGAATCACCTCAGGCTTGGATGTGGAGATCGAAGTGAGCTGGGCCTTGAAGTCCTTGTCTCCGGAACTGTAGCTCTGTTTGCTCACGACCTTGCCGCCGCTGCTCGTGAAATGCTTTTCGAAAAACTCGCTAAGGCCGACCGCATAGTCCTGTTTCACGTCGGTGAGGATGGCGACATTCTTCCAACCACGCTCAAGGGCAAATTTTGAGAGCACCGTGCCTTGAAACGGATCAATAAAACAGACACGGAAAATATAATCCCCCACCTCTGTCACTTTGGGATTGGTGGACGCCGGCGAGATCATCGGAATTTTGTTCTGTTGGGCAATCGGTGCCGCCTCAAGGGACCGCGAAGAGGCCACCTCGCCCAGAAGGGCAACAACCTTATCCCGTGAGATCAATTTGCGGACAACCGTGGCCGGCTCGCCAGCCTTGGATTGATCGTCTTCCGTCACAAGTTTGATCTGCTTGCCAAGCAATCCACCGCCGGAATTGAGCTCATCGATCGCCATCCGGGTTCCTTTGTGGGATGACTGACCGAAGCTTGCCGTGCCACCTGTGAGAGAGGCGAATTCTCCGATGACAATCTCTTTCGCCTCTGCGTTATTGTCGGCTTTCTTGCACCCGGTAATGGCCATGCAAAGCAAGAACGCCACCCATGGGACTATGTGATGCATTGGGCGCGAAAAATATGAATTGGCCTAATCAATGTCAAGCGGCATCTGCCTTACAGCGACCAGCCGGAAAACAAAACCAATGTCACTTTTCTTCCTTGGCAGGATCCACCGGAGCAAGAGGCAATTCACGCTCCTCAACCGCCACGTCATCAATAGATCGGACCCATTCCCTCCACACCGCAACAAGCAACGCCATCAACACCGGCCCGATAAACAAACCCACCAACCCCATCGTTTTGACCCCGCCAATCAAGCCAAAAAAGGTCGGTAGAAATGGAAGCCGGATGGGACCACCCACAAGTTTTGGTCGAAGCGTCTTGTCCACGATGAACAATTCAATGGAACCCCAGGCAAAGAGCAGGAGGCCGGCCAGAACATTCCCTGTGGCAACCAGATAGGCAGAAACCAACGTGAATGCTGTGGGCGCACCACCCGGAACAAGTGCCATCACGCCCGTGATTGCCCCGAGTGCAAAAGCGGAGGGAACGCCTGCAATCTTGTAGGCAATACCCAGCACGATCCCTTCTCCGATGGCTATGAGGGTCATTCCTGTGACAGTCGAACTCACCGTTGCAGGCACAACACGCGAAAACCGATGCCACCGGTTGGGGAGAATGCGCTCCCCGACGCGATCCAGCTGCCCGACCAGCATTGATCCGTCTTTGTAAATAAAGAACAGCGTGATCAGAATAAAGACAACATTCAATAGCACGCTCAAGGCGCCGCTTCCCGCCGCAAGAACCCATCGGGAAATGTTCCCGATATTCTGACCGCTGACAATCTGCACAATGTCACGAAGGGCATTTGGCTCCTGCAGATTCTGACGCCATTCCTGCGCGAGTCGCTCGCCGATCAGAGGCATTTTTCCCACCCACTCCGGCACGGCGATACCTCTCTGGCTGGCTTCCTGCAGCCAACCGACCGAGGCACGGACTTCATCAACGGTGTAGGCCAACAAAAGGGCCAGGGGAACAACCACCACAAGCAGGACAATACCCAGGGCCAAAGACGCGGAGAGTGCCAGATTTCCTCGACACAGAATACGAAGTTTTTCATACAGAGGCCAACTTGCAAACCCGATCACAAGCGCTGCCAGGACGGGAACCAGAAACCCATGAAAAAAATAAATGGCCGCCGCCAACAGAAGGAGCACCATCCCGCGAACGATCGGGCTTACCGGTAAAAAATCATTCATCGGTTAGAATAAAATCCCCGCTTGAGCGGAGGCGCTGATTCCGGGGTATCTGGCACATAGGTGGCAAGCCTCAAGAAATCTCACAACGTTCATCTGTCAAGCACCTCCTCAGAAGCTGATCTGCATGCCGATTTCAACAACACGATCCGGGGGAAGATGGAAAAAATCCGCCGGTGAGATCCCATGCTTGGATTGTGCGGAGAAAAGATTCATTTCCCAGTTCCTCAGGTTCCCGCGCGAGCCTTTCACCAAACGCTCCCGGCTGAGGAAATAGGTGACTTCCTGAGGGGCAATCGGAATGCCAAAATCCACAAGCCGCGAAAGAAGTTGGGGCACATTGGGAGAGTCCATATACCCGCATACGGCCGTGACCTGATGAAACCCATGGCCGGGGGAACGCACGGAAAGTTGCTCATTCTCAGTGCCGACATAGGCCTTCAATTCCGTTTTGACCGTGAGGATGATGACCGTCGCGTGCAGAACTTTATTGTGCTTGAGATTGTGCAGCAGGGCCAGAGGGGTCGTGTCGGGGTTTGACGTGAGAAAAACCGCGCACCCCGGCACAACGGTCACTGTGGAATGATCAAGGCTTTCGAGGAAAAGATCCAGCGGCAGCAACGATGGCTTGATGCGTTCATACAAGGCCGACCTCCCACGTTTCCATGTCCGCATCAGCACAAAGAGGGTGAGCGCGGCGACCAATGCAAACCACCCGCCCTGCGGAATTTTCACAAGATTCGCACCAAGGAACCCGAGCTCAATCGGGAGAAAAATCCCTGCGAAGGCCAGACTTGCTGCCGGGTGCCAGTTCCAAAGTCTTCGGGTGACCGCAAAGAACAGGATCGTCGTGATAACCATGGTCATTGTCACAGCAATGCCATACGCGGATGCCAAAGCCCCCGATGACCGGAACCCGAGCACGAGAGCGATGCATCCGATCATCAACGCCCAGTTCACCTGGGGGATGTAGATCTGTCCGTGCTCATCGCAGGAGGTATGACGGATCTCCAGCCTTGGACAGTACCCCAGTTGAACCGCTTGCAAGGTCAGCGAGAACGCTCCGGAAATCAGGGCTTGGGAAGCGATGACAGTGGCCGCTGTTGCCAAAGCAAGCATCGGAAAAAACGCCCATCCGGGCACGGCGGCAAAAAACGGATTTTCGAGGGCTGAGGGGTCCCGCAAAACAAGAGCCCCTTGGCCAAGGTAATTGAGAGCAAGCGCCGGCAAAGCCAGGGAGTGCCAGGCGATGGAAATCGGACGCCTCCCGAAGTGACCCAAATCCGCGTAGAGAGCCTCGGCCCCGGTCACCGCAAGAAACACCGAACCAAGGACCAAAAATCCCGAGGGTCCGTTTGTAAGCAGGAAAGTGATCCCCCGCGTCGGATCGAAGGCACGGAGCACGCCGGGGCCATGAAAAATCTGCCACAGACCAATGGCAGCAATGGACAGAAACCAAAGACACATGACGGGACCAAAGATCACACCCACACGGCCCGTGCCGATCCGTTGAAACAGGAAAAGCAGGAAGAGGATCAGGATTGTCAAAGGCAGCACCAAAGGATTCAGTCCTGGTGCAACATATCCCAAGCCCTCAACCGCACTCAAAACTGAGATGGCGGGCGTGATAATGCCGTCACCAAACAGGAGGGCGGCACCAAAAACCCCCAACGCGGCAAAAAAAGTGGCCGCGGATTTGCCGAGCGGTCTATTGGAGTCCGACGTCAGCAGGGCGAGAAGCGCGAGGATACCACCCTCGCCTTTATAATCCGCCCGCAACACGATCGAAATGTATTTCACGGAGACAATAAGGATCAGTGACCAGAGGATCAGTGAAAGAATCCCAAGCACGCCCGCCTCCCCCAGAACCTCAAAATGCCGGTTATGAAAACTCTCCTTGAGCGCATAGAGCGGACTCGTGCCAATGTCCCCATAAACGACACCAAGCGCACCTAAAACAAGCAGGCGCAGCCTTCCCGATTCGATTCTGCCTTGCTGGTCACTCATGGCACATTGGCACCTGGCTCAAGCGTCCGTGAGGCAGGAAAAAGCGCCGCCACACTGAAAGTCGTGAGGGTTCCAATCAGTACATAATATGGCCACGCAATGGCCGGCCACCAGACCGGCAGAAAGGCACCAAAGCTCCACTGCGCAGGCACCACCCGTCCCCTGAACAGTTCACCAAGGTCAATGGCAGGCACCTCGATCCGGCAAAAAACCAGAACGGACACAATGCCCAGAATCATCGCAATGACGTTGGCCACATCGCTGCCCCTGGATTTTGTCAGAACCCCGAGCAGGAAAACTCCAAGAAGACTGCCGTAGCTGTATCCCAGAATCCCAAGCGCAAGAGGAATGATTGTGATGTTTGTTCTTAGGACCGCATAGGCGGAAACCGTGGCGACACCGACCATCGCCCCCCCAAACAGCACGGTGGCCACCCGTGCCGCTGTGACTGCAGACTGATCGGACGCATTCTTGCGGGCAAAATACGGCTGATAAAAATCCCTCACAAACGAAGTGGCCAAAGCGTTTAAGGCAGCGGAGGTTGATCCCATCATGGTTGCAAAAACACCGGCTATGATGAGACCACGGATTCCGACCGGCATTTCATGAACGATGTAATGGGCAAAAACCTCGTTTGTGGCAGCAGGAAGAGTCGGATCCGGATGGGCATCGTAATACATCCAAAGCAGGATCCCGACGGCAAGGAATGCCAGAACAATGGGAATATCTGCCAATCCGCTGACAATCAGTGACAGGCGCGATTTCGCGGTGTTCTCCGCCGTCAGCATGCGCTGGACCATGTCCTGATCAGTTCCATGCGTGGCCATCGTAAAAAATGTTGAACCCACAATGGCCGCAAAGAGGGTGTAAGGAGACTCAAGCATTTCCCCAAACGCCTCGCCGAACGGCTTGGTTGAGTCCCAGCCGGTCTGAAACATCCCCGCACTGGGATTGTTCGAAAGGACCTCCACAAAGCCACCGATCCCGCCAGGAACTGTCCTCACGAGAGCAAAAATGGCGAATGTCACAGCCCCCATCATGAGACAGGCTTGAATAAAATCGGTCCACACCACGGCCTTGATTCCACCGATCGCGGTATAAAGTGTGGTCACAACGGTCACGAAGAGAATTCCCCAAAAATAGGTGCCAAGCGTCACCTGCATGCCGGGATACACATAACGCCAGATCACCACAAGAATCACTCCCCCAAGGTAAAGACGCACACCAATTCCCAGCACACGCGTGATGAGGAAAATCCCACTCGCGGTGTTGCGTGTGCAGGGCCCGAACCGGAGCTCCAGGAATTCATAGATGCTTTGAACGTGGTGCCGGTAATACGGCGCAATAAAAAGCCAGGCGATAATAACCCTGGCAATCACTGTGCCAATCGCCAGCTGCGCATAGGAAAAACTCCGCGTTTTAAAACCCTCAGCCGGCGTCCCCAGGAAGGTCGCCGCACTTGTCTCGGCAGCGATAATGGACGCAAGAACCGCCCACCAGGGAATGGACCGCCCACCCAGCGCAAACTCCGAGAGACTCTGATTGCCGCGTCCTGCCCAAAGGCCGATGCCGATAATGACCGCGAAATAGAGGGCAATAACAAGACAATCAATGATCATGTGTCAAAACCCCCAAAGGCGCTTGCAGGCGCGAACACCCACCAGGATTCTTTCTGGATAGGAGGGACTTCCCCGGGTTTTATCCGGACAACCAGGAAATCAGTGAGAGACATTCGAAACTTTGTTTTTATCCCTGTTCTCAATGAACACAATCTCTTTCCCACACCGGAGTAGCAGCCTCTTGGAACACACCGCAGGTATACCACCTGCGCCCTATTTTAAAGAAGATGCTCAACCACCCGCTCAAGCACGTCCGCACTCGGACGTTTCCGCCCCCGACAAAGCAGGAGATAATCGTCAGTCAGACCGATCAATTCGAGGCTCTCCCGGCTCTTCACCGGCCCGAGACTCCCCTCCTTCAGGAGGCCGCTTTGCCTGGCATCACGCAACAATTCATGCAGCTCAGCGTCCGTTTTTGAATGCAGCAGATCCCTGATTTTGCTCAAAGGCAAACCCTGAGCCTGGGAAATGCGGATCGAGGCCAGCTGTAAAAAATGACGCTTCCCATACTTGCGTCCCGCCATCGGCCCATCCAATAACCCCTCGGAGCGGTAGAACCTGAGGTTCCGAATTGTCAATTTCTCCGCAGCCTGACCATTAGCCGGAATGACTTTATTTTCGTAACACCATAGATTAACATCTTCTGCTAAAGCAGTTAAGCCACTATAATATTCCTCTTCAAATCCCGCCTGACGTAGCTTCATCATTGAATTGTCATTGATAACAGTGTCACTGTCAATTCAGGATGACGGTCCATCTGTTTCGCCTGCCTATTTCTGAAGGAAGTTCCGCACCCCGTGAATGTCCCCCCCCTGCTTCGCCAACGCAATTCGCTGACGGAGCATTTGGGCGGGCAGATCCCCCTGTGGGATTTCACGCAACAATTTTTCAGCGTCTTGCCAGCACTGACTCAGGTAGGCCTCCCAAGCCAGGCTGTAGGTCGTGGCCAAATGGAGAGATTCCTTGGAGGCCTGCTCGCGAAACCCCATCAGTTCGTCAATTTCCAGGGGCTCGGCCCTTCCGACCACGCTGACACGGTCAAGCCGCCGCCAGAGAAATTCTTCCTCACCGGCCTGATGTCTCAGGGCCGAGCTGACCAGAATGCAGGTGCCGTAGGCCTTGTTAAGCCCTTCGAGGCGACTGCAGAGGTTCACGGCATCCCCGATGGCCGTGTAGGTGAAGCGATTGGAGGTGCCAACATTGCCCACCAGCACCTCGCCGGTGTGCAGACCCACCCGGACCACAAACCTGCGATTGGGGTCCTTATTCACCGGACTGTTCGCGAAGTTTGACGTGCCGATCAGGGCCGCCCGACAGGCCGCCGCAGCGGGTTGAGAGATTTTTCCGGGGGCGTTAAAGAGCGCCATGATGCCATCACCGAGAAACTTGTCGATAACACCGCCTGATTGGTCAATGGCGGCTCCAAAGCTCTCAAAATAGGAAGTCAGGGTATCCACCGCAGATTCCGGGGACGTTTTTTCCGCGTACGCGGTGAAACCAGCCAGGTCCGAAAACATGAGAGAGATTTCACGCCGTTCGCCGCCAAGCGCGGCCACCCCGCCGCTGCGGACGAGGTCCCGGACGAGATCCACGGGAACATAATGCGAAAAGGATGCCAGACCGCTGCGCATCCGCTCCACCGAATCTGAGAGCACACGCACCTCTTTGATGCCGGACTTGGGGAGCGGTGTGGTGTCCAGCTGGAAGTTTCCGACCCGCGAGACCACAAGGCTGAGCGCTTTTAACGGGCTTGCAATACGCCCCGCCAAAAGAAACCCAGCCACCAACGAAAGTGCCAGTGCCCCCAAGGCGGTGGCCAGAGTGACATAAACGATGTGGTCAACTCCTTCAAACGCAACTTTGCGGCTGAAAAGGATCGCACTCACGCAATCCAGGCCCCCGGGGATTTCGGCAGTCTGAAAACCCACAAAATAGACGTCATTCGGGGTCGTGATGTGAAGGATTTGTCCCTCGTTTGCGATGGGATTCATATGGCCCTGACTAGCAAGCAGACGTCGGACTTCCTCAACCACCCGGGAATCCACCATCGTTTTCGGGGTGGCCAGGAGTTTCCCGCTGATGGAAAACACCATCGGCTCTCCACGAAAGTCCTTTGTCAGCTTGTCCAAGTAAGCGGCCACATCGCTGAGAATGAAATCCACAGTCAGTACACCTAGAAGATCTCCCGCTTGCGTTCTTACCGCCTGCGCGACCGTGATGCCACGTTCGCCGGTGGCAAAGTCATACGGAGGAGTCCAAACCCGCTCTGTTTTCTCAGTGGCCATCTGAAACCAGGGCCGGTCGCGGGCGTCGAAGGAGGCCGGAAGATTTGTCTTCAGATGCGGGTCAAGTTTTCCACTACGATCCATCACCCACTCTTTCGGAGGCCCCCCATCCGGCTGCGACACATTGATGGCAGTCAGGCCCTCTTGCGTCCAACCCCCGGCAAAACTTCCATCGGCATACCCGAAGCTGATCCAGGCGATCCCCTCCTCAAATTCCAGCGCTTTGGCAAAGGATTTTGCCAATTCCACAGGATCCTCCAGAGGGATTTTTCCCGATTGGATCCCCCGGGAAAAGGTCTCAAGGAGCCTCGCCGAGGGTTCAAAATGCTCCTCCACAAGACTTGTGACGGCCTCCAGCGTGGTGGAGATCTGTTTCTCAAGCAGCGCGTAAATGGCCAACCGAACCCCCCGGGCGCCAAAGGCTGTGGTCAACAAACTCGAAACCAGGATCAAACCCAAAACAACAGTCAGCAATAAGGCACGAAAAGACACGAGGGCAGACTAGCTCACCCACTTGCGAAACCGCGAGAAGGTTTCGAGGAATGGGAGTAATGAGAAGTATGGGATTCATGGGTTGGTTTTTTTCCCATGGCTCTCATTCTTCCCCTACCTCCCATTTCTTTGGTCAAGCCTCGCTTTGAACATCCGCTCCCTCAAACCACCGTCTTCGAGAAAATCCTTCTCCAGCCGGCGTAGCTGTTGGTCGAGCAAATAATTGGTCTGGTGGATCAGGCAGATCGCGATATTGGCGATCACCTCCGGTGGGCGGGTCTCCAAAAATTCACGATAAAGCTCGAAGGTCTGCGGAATCTCACGGCCCAGCCGACGCACATATAGCGCCTTTTTGGAGTCCTTTTCCCAAACCACGTGATCGCGCACACGAAGGTAGTCACGGTAGTCAGCCAGCAGTTCCTCAAGACTCGCCCGCCCAACACTCGTGAGCTTGAGTTCAGTTTCTTTGGAAGTGAGCGCCGCTTTACTACCCTCAAGGACATTCTGTTTTCCAGAACGCGCCGACTGGATCATCTGATCAACGGTACGGTCGCCCCGCGAGAGATACTTGTGGGCGAATCGATAGGTGATGTCATAAACCACCTCTGCTTTCTGATAAGAAAGCAATGTCTGATAATCTCCACGTGGAGGGATAATCGGATGGGAGGAATGAGAAGCATGGGAGATAGACCTCCCATCTCTCCCCTTCTTCCTATTCCTCCCAGCAGCACTCATGGAGTGGCATAGTACCCAACCCCCTTTCACCCGCAAGCCCACCAAAAGATTCTCCTTGACCATGTGTTATAGTGTTGTAATACACAGTAATGCTCCTCCACCTCAACCCCTCCAACGGCGTGCCGATCTACCGGCAGATGTTGAATCAGTTGAGAGAGCGGATTTTGGGAGGTCAGTTACCGCTGGGGGAAAAGCTGCCATCGGTGAGAGATCTCTCGATCACAGCGGGGGTGAACCCGCTCACCGTCGCCAAGGTGTACCAATTTTTGGAGCGGGAGGGGTTGGTGGAAACCCGTCGTGGAACGGGAACCTTTGTGGCCTCCCAAGTAAAGACCTTCACCGCAAGCGAGCGCCGCCAACAATTGGAGCCGCTTATTCGCCAGTTGGTGGCTGAGGCCACCCACCTCGGTGTCAGCTCAGAACAAACTCTTCAGTGGGTGGAGGAGGAACTTTCAAAAAGCCAAAAACGCAATAACACATGAAAGCAATTGAGATCACAGCAATGGGCCGCAGTTATGGCGGTCCCCCGGTCATTAACAATCTGAACCTGAAGGTTCCGGTGGGTCACATCTACGGGTTTCTGGGGCGCAATGGATCGGGAAAAACCACGGTCATCAAAACGTTGGCTGGTTTGCTGAAATCGGACTCGGGAACGGTTCAGGTTTTTGGAAAGGATCCCTGGTTCGCGGGAGCTCTGGAAAAACAGCGCATCGGATATTTGTCAGAGACCCAAATCCTTCCGCCCATGCTCCGTCTTCGATCCATTATCCGGTTTTCGGCTCCTCTGTATGGTGAGCGATGGGACAATGATCTTTGCCGATCTTTGCTGGGAAAATTCGGCATTGACCCCACACGTCGCCTTTCCCAGTTGTCGCTTGGGCAGCAACGCTTGTTCGGATTTGTGATGGCGGTTGCCCCCCGTCCCGATCTGCTGATCCTTGACGAGCCAGCCGCCAACCTTGATGTGGCAGCGAGAAGAGAGTTTCTTGAGGAAATTCTTGATTTGATACGACTGGGTGAAAAGACCGTTTTTTTCTCAACCCACGTGCTTACGGACATCGAGCGGGTTGCTGATTCGGTGGGGATTCTTGCCGGAGGGGCATTGGTTTCAGAGGGATCGTTGGATGATTTGAAGGATCAGTATCGCCGCGTGCGTTTGTATAATTTTGCGGGCTCCCTCCCCAAGGAAATTCCCGGAGCCCTCTGCTTACGGACCTCGGATCGTGAACTGGTTGCGGTGCTGCGTCTCGAGGACTCCCAATCGCTCAGGAATCTTGCCACCCGATATTCCTGTCAAACCGAGGAAAGCCCCCTCCCCCTTGAAGATCTTTTTATTGAACTCACCCGCCCAATACAATGAAACCTAACGATCAATTTTTTCATCTCTTCGGGTATCTCTGCAAGGCCTCATGGTGGATTTGGATGATGCCCCTGGCTTTTGCACTTCAGCCTGCTGTTTCCTTGATGCTGGACTCGAGCTTCAGCTCACTGAACCTTCAGAGCACGGGTCTGGGCATGCTATGTATGATGCCCATGATGCTGGCCACCATGGTATTTGCTCCGGAAATTTTCAGCGGTATGAATTACACCACTCCCCAAACCCAGCAAATTGCTGCTGCCTACTCTAACGACTTTCTGCTCACGCGACCCCTCGACAAACCAGTGGTGTTCTCAGCGCGATACGCCTTCTATTTTTGTGCCCTGAGTTTGCCGCTTCTCATCCTGCTTACCCTGGCATTCACAAAACCCGGTCTGACAATGGATGTTCCCGTAAAAAATATCGAGTCGGTGACATTCTATTCTTCTCACCTTCCTGATGCCGAGGTGACTAACAAATCAGAACACACGGTTGCCATTCATTCTCCGAAAGGACGCGTTCTTCTTGCCCTTTCCATGGCACTCGTTTCGCTTGCCTTTATTTCTTTCTGGCCGCCTTTTGTGATGTGGCTGTCACGTCAGCGTTTTCATAAATGGATCTTTTGGATTGTGTTCATGGGGGGATTGTTGGGCTTGCAAATGCTGCTTATATTCAGATGGGGACGGTTTTTGGAGGAGGTGCTTTTTCTGATCCAAGGTCATCTCGTGGTGTCCTGCATGATCCTGGGAGTTCTGGTTTTTCTGGGATTTCGGGCGGCCCGTCGGGCAATGTTGGACGTTTCCAAGTGATTCCTTAAAACCACCACAGGTTGTGGTAATTTTTTGAGTTATTCACAAGTTATTGGTTGTGTCGCCGACAGCAAGGTGTATAAAAACACCCAGATTGAGACGCTCTGACTTCCAGAACTCATCCCGAAACACCCGGAATTTTCTTTGCTGTTCTGGAAGATTCCTCAACCCCGTCCACTGTCCCTGCCTCACAGGGCCACCACGCTGAGAACCATGCACAGACCCGCACCGATGGAAATGACCGAAGAGCAGGGAGTTTTTTTCCCGAGCCCGGAAAAAGCAGAACGAAAAAGCGCAAAGGGAGCCGTCAAAAACTTTGTGATCGACACAAATGTCCTCCTGCACGACCCGCACAGCCTGAACCGATTTGAGAACAATCACGTTCATATTCCTGTGGAAGTCCTTTCCGAGTTGGACCGGTTCAAAAACGAACAGACCGAGCGGGGGGCCAATGCGAGGACCGTTCACCGCTTTTTGAACCAGATTTTTGGTCAACATGCCGAGCGTGTCACCAAAGGGGCAGAAACACCGGGCGGCGGTTTGGTCAAAATCCTGATTGCAGACTCCTTAAAAGGCCCAAGCCTGGAATCGGCCATGAAGAGGTTCCGCAATATTTTTCCGGATGAGGAAAAAATGGATCACCGCATCATGGCCGCTGCGCTGGCTCTCCACGAAACGAGCAAACATCCCACGACCCTTGTCACCAAGGATCTGAACATGCAGTTGAAGGCCATGGCCATCGGGTTGAGTTGCGATGACTATTTAAACGACAAGGTGGAGGTTAAAGATGCCGAAGGTTACGACATCCGGTCGGTCGCTGTGGATGCCCACGAGCTGCAGCGGTTTGGGAGTTCCAAATCGATTGAGTTGCCAATTTCCCGGACGGGTCCTCTGGAGATCAATGAATACGTCATGCTCTCCACGGATGAGCATAAGTTTCTGCCCGCGCGTCACCTTGGCGAGGGGCAGTTCGTGAGGTTGGAGCTACCTGCCAGTTTGCAAATGCCCCGTGGAATCGATCTCCGTCCGGCCAATGCCGGTCAACAATGTTTTCTGGATGCGCTGCTGGATCCGGAAATCTCACTCATCACCTGTTATGGCCAGGCCGGCACAGGGAAAACTTTGCTGGCTGTCGCGGCAGGCCTCTATCTGACGGCCCAAAAGGAGTTTAATGGAATGACCGTCAGCCGTCCCGTCGTGGCCATGGGCGACACGCTGGGATTTCTGCCAGGCACCCTCAATGAGAAAATGCACCCCTGGCTTCAGTCAATCTATGACGCATTTGAAGTGCTTCTCCCCATCAACCAGCCCAGGCAGGAAGGAAAACCCAAAAATGCCTCGGATCGAAAGAGGCCACAGCATGTGCAGCAGCCGGCCCACCAGCCTCAAGCCATTGTGAAACCCTATGAGCAGTTGATCGAGCGGGGTCTTCTGGAAATCGAAGCGCTCTGCTATATCCGGGGACGCTCGATTCCCAACCGGTTCTTTGTGCTTGATGAGGCCCAACAACTCACGCCGCTCGAGGCCAAAACGGTCGTCACCCGCATGTCCAAAGGATCCAAGCTCGTGATGGTTGGTGACCCGGGTCAAATCGACAATCCATATGTTGACAGCCGCTCAAATGGCTTGGTCTACACGCGAAACCGCCTCCGCGGGCAACGTATCACAGCACATATCTGTCTCACCAAGGGCGAACGCAGTGCGTTGGCCGAGATGGGAGCCACAATGATGTGACTCAGATCAAGCTTGAGAGCACTTCCTTGATTTTATCAAAGGAAGGAAGCTCCTTGGGTGAGGGCGTTTGTTCGCTGTAACGAATGACGCCTTCTTTATCGATCACAAACGCCGCACGGGCTGACGTGTCACCGATTCCAGCAAGTCCAGGAAAAACGACATCATATGCCTTGGTGACGTCCTTGTTCAGATCGCTGGCGAGCCGGATGAAAATTTTCTCCTGCTTGGCCCATGCGGCCTGAGCGAAGGGACTGTCCACGCTGACGCCGACCACTTCGGCATTAAGATCCGAAAAGGCAGAAAGTCCGGCTGTCACATCACAAAGTTCCTGAGTGCAGACACCCGTGAATGCCAATGGAAAAAACAGAAGGACGGTTGCTTTGTTTCCGAATCCAGATTCGAGACTGAAGTCTTCCAGTCCCTCTTTGCCAGCGCTTTTGAGGGTGAATTTAGGAGCGGGAGTGCCGACGGAGAGTGCCATAGGAATGATTCGGTTGAGAGTGGGCGGAGATATTAATTGCCCGCAGGTGGCATGTTGCCGGGGATCGGTGAAGCGGGGTCAGGAGCGGGAAGAGTCGATTCGATTTTGGCGTCGGCCCGGAGTTTGGCGATCAGTTCGCTCACGGCTTTGCGTTGCTTATCCTGCTTGAGGTAGGCGGAAAGCTGAGGCTTCACTTCCTCCAATGACGATGTGCCAGCTTCTTTTTTGTCTTCAACCTTGATCACATGCCAACCGAATTGGGTGCGAACGGGTTCGCTGATATCGCCGGGCTTAAGTTGAAACGCCGCTTCTGAAAACTCAGGGACCATCCGGTCCTTCGAAAAGAAGCCGAGATCGCCACCCGACTCTTTAGCTCCGGGCTCTTCGCTCAACTCTTTGGCAAGAGCGGAAAAGTCACCACCTTTTTTGGCTTTGGCGGCTGCGTCCTTGGCTTTTGCAAGTTGCGCGTTGGAGGCTTCTTCGGTGTCATCCGGCTTTGTCAGAAACAAGATGTGGCTGGCCTTCACCTGCTCGGGCTGTTCGAATTCCTGTTTGTTTTCCTCATAAAACTTCGCAACATCCGCATCGGTCACATCCGCAGATGTTCCGACCTGGCTTTCCACCCATTTGCGTTGTTGAAGAAGTTTTTTCAGGGCTGTTGCCACTTTCTCAGGGGTTTGACCCACGGCTGTCAGCTGTGCCACAAACTCTTCTTCTGTGGGAAACTGCCCGCGCAGCTTGGCGATTTCCGCATTCACTTCTTCATCGCTGACGGTGACTTCCACCGCAGCTTTGGTGATCAGTTTGTCGGTGATCAAATCATCCAGGATCTGACGATATCCTTCCATCTTTTGCTCGGCTGTGAGTTCCTCAGGTTTGATTCCTGAAGCCTGGGCCGCTTCGTTGAGCGCTTTGTCCAATTCTTCTTTGGTGATTTTTTCCCCATTGACCACAGCGACAGGATCTTTGAGTTCAACAGTGGCACCCGCTGGAGCAGCCTCGGCTGATGGCGCACCCGTCGTGACAGGGGGTGTTGCAACGGTTGGTTCCGCCGTGGCAGCAGGTGCTGAAGTGGCCGCAGGCTCAGCCGTGGGGGTTGGCTTGGTTTCTGCCGTCGGAGCGGGTTTGTCGCAACCGGCGATCAGAAATGCAAAAGTCGCAAGTGAGGAAACGGTGAGCGGAAGAAGGGTTCTTTGCATAATGGGAACAGCCAATTTGCACGGGTTTGGGGAATTTTCCAGCGCTAAATTGCTGCAAGGAAGAGAATTTCACGCGAAATCCTTGGGAAATCCCCTGATTTGGATCATTTTATGCGCCGGAGATGAATCAGTTAGCCTTTGGAAGAATCACTGCCTATCGGAAATACGAGCTGTTTATGGAGCGCTACCGGAGCGCGGCGGAAATCGTAAGGCGTGAGATCACTCTGACACCGAAGACCCGCTTTCTTGATGTGGGGTGTGGCAACGGCATCATGAAATTCTTTTTTGATGACCCCGAGGGGAGTTGGTACGGCATTGAGGAGTGGACGGCGCGTGCGGAGTGTTGCGAGAGACGTGGATACGAGGTTGCACAAATCAATATCGAAACAACCCCGTTCCCCTACCCTGATGCTTCTTTCGACACCGTCTTTGCTTCCCATGTGATCGAGCACATCAGTGATCCGGCCTGCGCCATCCGCGAGTGTGCAAGAGTCCTCAAGCCCGGCGGGCTTCTTCTGGTCGCAACTCCCACCAAGCCGCCCCTCTTCGCCGGACTCATTAACAGGTGGCATCATTTGCGACCAAAAAAATTGGGCCAGACACAGAATGCCTTCTCGGCCCGATCGCTTCGCCGCTTTGTTGACCGGACACTTTCCAGCGAACCAGCCACGAGCTGGAGGCTCGTGGACTGCCGGGGTTTCCGCCTGGTCTCCTGCCGGAGCCGATCAACGCTCGAAGACCACTATTGGTTTTACCGGCTCAACACCGCCATGGCCCGCCATCTCACCGACTTGGTTCCTGAAGTTAATTTGATCTATCAGAAGTTGGATGAAGCGTAGCAGCAACGGGTCAACTAATGACCGAGATTCGGAAAGCAAAAAAGTGGGCGGGCATGGGACTGCCACGCCCTACCACAAGCAACAATGATGTGACTCGCGAAGCGCCATTTTCATGGTAGGGCTGGGCAGTCCCTTGCCCGCCCACTTGTCTCTTGTGATTTTCAAGGCGGAAATCCGAACGACAGTTTCACAACAACGTATTCGGGGTGAACAGCTCCCGTGCTTGTTCGAATCGTGAGAGGCGCCTCCATCCAGGTTTGCTCATGGAGGTGTGCCGGCAAATCGGACCGACGCATCATACCAAACACCCCAAGCAGAGCATTCACGCCTTCCCTCAGGACAATGGGCCGCCAACGCACAATCACGAAATCGGTGGCTGCGGCTGCCGAGCAAATGCGCTCCAATTGATGCTCAGGGTCCACCGGAAACACACAGGCAAAGACCCCGCCAGGGGCGAGGTGCTTAGCCGCAGTGACACAATAATCGGCAATGTTTCCCCGGAGTTCAAACCGGCAGGCCATCTTTTGGGGATGATCGCTTTCCGGACCGCTCCCTGATGGAAAATACGGGGGACTCCCGAGAACAAGATCAAATTTTTCGTCAGCTCCCAGGATACCGGGATCACGGAAGTCCCCTTCCCTGATTTCATATCGCTCTGTGAGTCCATTCCACTCCGCTGATTTCCGGGCCAGCCGCACACTTTCTGATTGAGCTTCTACGGTGACGAGCCGGGCTCCCGGCGATCGCCAAGCAGCAATCATCCCCACCGTCCCAATGCCGCTCCCCAAATCCAGCACCGATCCGGCCGAAGGACAGAGGCTTGTTCCGTACCATGCTGTCAAAACATCATCGGTCGAGAAGCGATGACCACCCTTCAGTTGAAAAATGCGGAAATATCCACTGATGGCGTCCAAGGATTCCCCATCTTCCATCTCCGGCCCCAACCCGAGAGCTCCCGGAGGAACCGGGCCGGGCTTGACCCATCCCTTGAACACAGGTTCTGCGTGGGAGGTTTGTGGGTCTGACATGACCGCAGACTGTCCAAAAAACAAGCTGCTGTCCACCTCCTGTCCGGATGAGGATGTGGATAAAAGTGGGTGAGATGGATCGGCGCTCCGCCGCACGAAGAGAAATCCACGCGGCTCCGCCGCCACTTGCTCCCATCGCGCTCGGAGATCACGATCCACCCTTGGGCGAACTCATCATCTCACCCACTTTTAATCACACCCTCCGGTTGAAGCCAGGGAGAAGGGCGTTCCCCGAAAGCTGCAAGTTCTCAATGAAGGCGCTTCACGCCTTGGATGTGAATCAGGGCAAGAGACTGCCGTGGTTACAACATCCCGGCTTCTGAGCACGCTTGCGCTCGTTGTAGCCCCCCCCACTCTGCGGGGGCGTGGTCGCGGCTCCGCCGCAATTTTTCAATGCTTTGGCAACGTTCGGACTTTCAGATCGCTCAACGAAGAGCGCGTGTTTTCGTCGAGGAATATTGTCTTCCTAGAAAACCCGCTCCTACGGCGAGGAGCGCCAGGGTCATTGCTGTCGGTTCCGGCACGGTGGCGATGTAGCTGGAGGTGCCGTCTTCTGTCACATAGATGCCAAGAACACTGTCTCCAACAATGGTGTTTCCGCTTGTTCCCAAAGCACCGGGGAAAGCAATGTCCGTCCACTGGGCATCGCCAAAACCACCACCAGGATTGATGGGCACCGCCGCGTAAAAGGCCCCCAAACCGCCTTCCGTTGTGAGGTAATCTCCGGTCAGATGAAATTCGTCATTGGTTTTTGTGATTCCGTCAAAATGCGAGATCAACGTGGTGATCGGCTGGTTGTCATAGTTGAATGTCTTGTAATCCGAAAGAACCCCGGTCTCAGAATCATAATTCACAAGGTAACCAAGATCCAACCCCCCATCATTCAAATCACTCACGCCACCTGCAATCGTGTAGGAATTTCCGGAGTTCTGCCAAATCCCATAAGCCGTGACACTGGCCGAACCGCTGGGATTAAGATTAGTCCAGGCGTTCGTTGATTTGTGATAAATAAATGCATTACCGGTTGCGAGATCTGTATCATAATTGCCAACAACCAAATCTCCCATCGTGCTGTGAGCAATGGTGTTTAATAAATTACCGGCACCAACAAGCGGGGTGGCATCCAGTTGCGTCCACGTTCCAGTGCCAGTGACAGTTCCCTGATAAAGCATGCCATGGTCAAACCCGGGTCCCGAAGCGCCCTCAGTATATTTGTAGCTGCCTACCGCTACGACTTCCCCGACGGGAATCGAAGGATCAAACAACCTGGTGTTCGGTCCATAGAAGGTGGAACTGCTAATGGTTTGTCCTGCAAAAACCGGAGTTAGCGCATTCCAACTTGCAACAGGCGCTGTTGCTGCCGCAGCAAGTGATCCATTATACAATGTTGCATAAGTGATACCCGCTGATGTGTAACTCGCCGTGATGACGACAGAATCGGTGGAATCGCTGTCTGAGCGGATTCCGGTGACAATGACCCCATCCGCCGTGATGGATTGATAATCGGTTGCTGCGTGAAGAAAGGTTGAACAACAAAGGAGGAAGGCAAACGAACAAACTGAAAAGCGTTTCATCAAACAACCTATCCGCCGAAGGTTCACAGCAACAAGACAATTCGCTTTTTAATTCCTACCATTATCCCGATAATTCCTGAATCATAACATTGCGAATGGTTTCAAAAACCACTTTTGGCTTCCCGCATAATACTCAGTCGCAACCGGAGCGGGCGAGATTCTGAACATTCTCATGGATAGGTGGAGTCATCGCATTCGGCTCGTATGGCGGCATGTTAAGCCCCAAAGGGGCTTGATCCCATAGTCAGGGCAAGCGCAGCACCGCGCTCGGTCTTGTCAACCCTCACCTTCCATCACTTGCCTCAAATGAAAGACCCCGATGCACTTGCTGGGAACATTCGGTCGCGCCTCACCTCGATGATGACACCTCACAAATCGAACTTTGACAGAGCCCCGATAAAAATCCTTTCAGCGGCTCACCACCCCTCGTTGTTTTTACTGATGTCATTCAGGAAATCTAAACTAATAAATCCCCCCAAAGCGCCCCATAGCCAAAATCGTTGCCTCAAAACACCGATCAGATCTCAATGCTTAGCTTCCAAATCCAATCACCATCACATTGCTCTTCCCCCATGGAGCCAGTGGCACCCAAAAGCTATCCACTAAGTCTCGCACGTATCCTGCGATAATCTCGCGGCGTAGCGCCCTCCCTCCACCACTCCGGGCTTGTTCAACAATGGCTAGCTTTCGACGCTGCGGTCGAAGCTAGCCTCTTCCCATTGGGCATTATGTTTTTAGAGAGGGAAAGCCATCAAAACAATGTCCTGATAAAAACCTTCAGATTTGCAGGCGTTTCGTTTGGTTCCTTCGGCAGTAAATCCGACCTTCTCATACAATCGAATTGCGGCCTCATTCGTTGAAAAAACCTCCAGTTCAATTCGCTCTAGCTTTATTGAACGTGCATGGTTAATAGCAGCGGTAAGAAGTGCAACACCCACGCCGGAACGGCGGTGTTTGGGATGAACGCCCATACCAAGCATTCCTCTGTGTCTGAACCATTCTCTCTCCATCGGTGTAATATCGCACCAGCCGATAACACGACTTTCGATCGAGGCTACAAAAAAGGGATGTCCTGCATGTATGTGAGGTAAGATCCATGCTTTCGAAGATTCGAATGATGGAGCTGCAGTCATAGACAAATAGCGGCGCTCCCGTGCGACGACATCGAGACAGGCATGATACCCCTCTATGTCAGCTTCCTGCAGTGGACGAATCGATATATTCACCGCGATATTTCTGTTGCCCAACGTCCCCGATGACCAACTACCACTTGCTTCTGGCGCACAACCTGCGCAAGCAGGATGTGTGACAGAAGTCCCGAAGTGATGGTAGTTTGGTCCATCGGTTGGTTCGGATATTTATTTCTGTTCAAGCGTCCATGTCGGAGGGCCATCCTCATTGCACCGAAGGACTACAACTCTGTCCTGATCATCAAGCTTCACTCGGATTGGCCCTGCGGCTCCAATCGTGGATTTGAAGAATACCCATCGTCCGGGTTCTGGAGCCTTGTTGTCTATGGGAGATCCAAACCTCTCAATCATATCGTTCAGCGTGATTCCGGGCTTCAACCGCGAGCAAACCGAAATCTTATTGAAATAGCGTATCGAAAACAAAACCAGGCAGCCAAAGACAACAAGCAGGATACCGAAGCGCTTAATCCAAAAGCGCAGGGGATTGCTGGGGGTTGCATTCATTGTGGCATTCAAGTGTATGGTATTTCGTTTTCCGAACGTCGCCAGTCACCGCTTCCCGCTCGCTTCTGGCATCCGAGCCTGCTCCGCAGGCGAAATGCCAGAAGTGCCGAAGGCACGGGATTCGGTGGACTGGTTTGTTCGGAGTTTTTCATTTGGTGGCAGAATGCAGAATTACGGGGATAATCAGGAGAGCCGCAGAAAGAAAGAAACCGCATATCAATAAACCGGCTATTCCCCTCCACAGTATTTTTTCTTTTCCGTATTTCTTGATCCCGCACAGAGCAACAATTCCAGACATGAATCCGAAAAGGAGCAGAATAAGGTTGGTGATGCCTATACCGATGGCAAACATGCGATAAGTAGATGGATCAACACTCGGCTTTACCCCTTGATCAAGAACGATTCCAAGGCCGAAAACGATTAGCGGGGCAAACAGGCTGTATTTGGCGGCATTCCGGAAGAACGTAGCTTTCTCGGTGACTTCGGAGCTTGATGTCGTCATATGTTTTCCGAATGTCTCTCGTCAGTGGCCCCGGAGTGCGGGCGCGGCTGATGCCCGCGAAGCGGTAAAAGCATCAGCCGTGACGGCGCGTAGGGGTTCACTGGACGAGTCTGTTCGCATTATTTCTCTGATTTCTCGTTATCTGAGGAGATCGGTGGTGAGTCCTCGGTTTCTGCGAGATAGCACAGAAGAATCAGCGGCCACAATACAATTGCAAAAAGGACCCCAATTGGATGGAAAAAGGCCAAACCGAGAAAGTAGTTTGTTGCAGTGATCCTGGTCTTTCTTATGTCACTGATAGAGATCCACACAAAAAGGGCCAAACCAAGAATTCCGTAGGTTCCTGCGACGATTGCAGCAATGGTGCTCATTGTCTCAGCGAAGGCCCGGTTCTGTCGGTCGTAAGCTCGGGCTCTGAATATATTTCTTGGGCGGCCTCCTTGGTCCGAATCGGCATCGAACCACGTATTGCCCCACGGCGAGGCGTGTGGCTTTCAAAGTGGATAATCGTCGGAGGCACATTCTTTAGCGAACAATATCATTGAGTCGCCCGCGACATTTGTAGGAGATAAGTCGCCGGCGACATAATTCCTACAAATGTCGCCTTGAAGGACAGACTTCGTCCATGGCTTCTCATTGGGTTTTTTTAGCCGCACGGAAACCCCCGTTCAAGAAAATTGGAGATATCGAGTCAGGCCATGCGGTTAGAGCATCTGCCATAATTTATTTCCGAAAAGCACATTGAGAGGCGACGGTCCTAGGGTCATCCATGAGGGAGTTGAGGGCGAAGCAGAGATGGTCGATAAGTTCCTGGCCGCTCTTGGCAAAAAAGTCGGCGAAGT
>JBGSPC010000110.1:0-40028 GCA_041738805.1 Terrimicrobiaceae bacterium
TTGCCGCGCAGAAGGTTTGCGGCTTTGACGGCCACGTGGCCAAGGTGTTGCCCTGCGGCATCGATCACCCACCAGTCGCGTTTGACGTCGGTGGCTTTTGCTGAAAATGTTTTTGGCATGGCTTAAATCAAGAAGAACTGATGAGAATCTCCAAGGCGGGGGGTTGTGTCAAACGGAAATGCAAAAAACCGTGGAAAAATGTGCAGCTTGCATGGACGGGGTTCTTGGCTTAATTCGTAACGCAGGAGGTTGTTGGAAGTTATGAAAGTGCATTTGAAACAAATTCCCCAGGGGGAAACGCTGAGGGTCGAGGGAGAAGAGAGCGCAGAGGCGCTGGGTTTGGACGAGGTGGGAGCCAGTCCGGTCGGACCGCTTCACTACTGTCTGGATGTCGGGATTTCTGAAGATGGCCTGTTTGCGACCGGGACGCTTCGTCTGCGTGTCCGTCTGCAATGTGTGGTGACACTCGAGTATTTTGAAGAGGATCTCCTCATTGATCCCTTTGTGATCCAAAAAGAACTTCATGGTCGTGAACTCGTGGACTTGACGCCGGAGGCCAGAGAGGATATCCATCTTGCCCTGCCTGCCCACCCGCGATCCAAAGCGGCAAGCGAAAGAAGCCCATTTGCCCGGAGCGCCACCCACGTGGAAAGCGCTCCCACCGGTGAGGGTGGAAGTCCTTGGGGAGTGCTGGATCAACTGAAAAACAACTGAACTGAATTATGGGAGTCCCCAAAAGAAAAACATCTAAAATGCGCCTTCGCACCCGCAAGGCCGCCAATCGCTGGCACGCACCCAAACTATCCAAATGCCCCCAATGCGGAGCAGCGGTCCTCGCGCACATTGCCTGTCCCGCCTGCGGATTCTACAAAGAACGCCAAGTTCTCAGCATCGAAGCCGTTTGACTGGCCTGGCGAAATTTCTCGCCAGTCCTGATGGAATGGACCCGGTGCCAACCGAACTGCCTGGCGAATGAAAATCGCTCTTGACGCGATGGGGGGCGACCATGCCCCTCAAAATCCCATTGCCGGTGCTGTGATGGCGCTTGCCCAGCACCCGGAAATCACCAAACTTTATCTGACAGGTGATGAGGCCACGCTCCGCAACGAGCTGGCCAAACACAATTGCACGGATTCCCGCATTGAGATTGTTCATACCACTCAGGTGGTGGAAATGAGCGAGCACGCGGTCGAAGCGGTCCGCCGGAAAAAAGATTCGTCGCTCAGTCGTGCTGTGGATCTTGTCAAATCCGGTCAGGCCGATGCCGTGGTCAGCGCCGGTCACACCGGGGCGATGGTGGCCGCCACAACAATCAAACTCCGCACCCTGGAAGGGGTTGAACGCCCCGGCATCGCTTCCTTTCTGCCGACGGAACACAATGTCTGTGTGCTCATCGATGCGGGAGCCAATGTGGACGCCCGCCCGGAACACATGATCCAATATGCGATTATGGGCACGGTGGTTTCCAAACATGTTCTGGGATTCGAGAATCCGGCCGTTGGCCTGATGTCCATCGGTGGGGAGGACGCCAAAGGCAGTGACTTCACCAAAGAAATTTTTAAGATCCTCAAACGGAGCCACCTCAATTTTCGTGGCAATGTGGAGGGTCATGACCTCTTTAAGAATCCGGTGGAAGTGGTGCTGTGCGATGGCTTCACTGGTAATGTCGTCCTCAAGACCTGCGAAGCTACGGCATCGGCGGTTTTTCAATGGCTCAAGCACGAGCTAAAAGCTTCACCCATCCGCATGGCAGGAGCCTGGCTTGCCCGGAATGCCTTTCGTGCCATTCGCAACAAAACCAACTACGAGACGTATGGTGGAAGCCCGCTCCTTGGAGTGAACGGCATTGCCATCATCGCTCACGGCGCGAGCACCCCGCTCGCTATAAAAAATGCCATCCGCGTTGCCAGCGAGTATGTGGTGAAGCGGATCAACCCGCTAATTGTCGAGGCGATCAAGGAGTTTTATGAAACGACCCCGGACAAAGATTCGCCAACCTAACCGCGCCGTTTCGATTGTTGGGACAGGCAGCTACGTTCCCGAGAAAGTTCTAACCAATGCGGAGCTCGAAAAGTCCGTGGACACGACGGATGAATGGATTGTCACACGCACCGGGATTCTGGAACGACGCATCGCGGCGGATGACGAATTCACAAGCCACATGGGTGCCAAAGCCGCCCAGCGGGCCCTGGATCAAGCCGGCATCCCGGTCGCCGAGGTGGATTTGATCATTGTGGCCACCGTCACTCCCGACACATTTTTTCCTTCAACAGCCTGCCATATTCAGCGTCTGATCGGGGCCTCCGCCGCGGCCTGCTTCGACGTATCCGCAGCCTGCTCGGGGTTTTTATACGGCATCGAAATCGCGCAGCAATTCATCAGCAACCACACCTACAACACGGTGCTGGTGATTGGTGCCGACAAGCTGAGCTCGATTGTGAATTGGGAAGATCGCAACACGTGTGTGCTCTTCGGCGATGGGGCCGGGGCGGCCGTTCTGCGATTTCGGGCGGATTCCCATGGCGTCATCACAACCTACATGGGAAGCGATGGCAATTATGGGGACATCCTTCACATGCCGGGAGGGGGGTGCGCGATCCCTGTGACCGCAGAAAATCTCCCTCTCAAGCTGAACACTTTGCAAATGAATGGACGCGAGACTTTCAAGCAAGCGGTGATCTCGATGCAGACCGCTGCCAAAAAAGCTTTGGAGCAGAGCGGCCTCACCGTGGACGATCTCACCTGTATCATTCCGCATCAGGCCAACCTGCGCATCATCGAAGCCCTGGCAGACCGTCTCCATGTGCCATTGGACAAATTCCACACCAATCTGGATCGCTATGGCAACACCTCCGCCGCCGCCGTCGCCATCGCCCTGGATGAAGCCAACCGCAGCGGGCGTTTTGAAGTGGGAGACTACATTCTCATGGTCGTCTTCGGAGGCGGCCTCACTTACGCGAGTTCCGTGGTTCAGTGGTAGGCCAACGGCCTGACCGACTGACTTGATTGACGAGTGACGAGCGTTGATTTTTGAATTTTGAGGGGATCTGGGAATTTTTTCCCAAATCAAACCATCAACGGATACACATCAGGTCCGCAACTCAGAGCCTTCCACGCGACCTTTTCAGTGCCATGAGAAGACCTCCCAGTGACACCAAAAGCACGGTCGACGGTTCCGGGATGGACGAGACGGTGAAGTTTCCGGACACGGCCGTTCCATAATCCGAGGTGACGGGACCAACGCTCTGCGAACTGGAGGTCAACAGAGTCAGGGTGTAGGACCCGGCCGCCAAGGGCCCCGATGGATTAAAACTCAGGGTTTGCCCGTTGATTTCCCCGGTATCAAAAATTGAAATATCATTGGAGTCCAGCAACTGCGCGCTCATGAGCGCGGTTGTGCCGTAGTTGCTGGGCGTGCTGAACTCCAGACTGAGGCTGAAGCTGCCCGCGCTTGCCAGCGAAAAACTGATGACGGTGGCTGCGGTTGCCGTGGCACTTGCGAGTTGACTCCCTGCTGCGTTCACCAGGAATAAATTTCCCGAAAGGACAAAAAGCAACTGGCGCCCGGTGACATCACCGCTCAAATCCAGTTGGGCAAGCGCCAGGGATTGGCTGGAACCCCCAAACGCATTCACCGTGGATGTCTCTGGTGGCAGGTCTCCAAATCCCGGAATCTGGCCCGAATCGTTGCTGTCGTTTGTGCTCCCGATCGTGGCTGATGTCTGGAGGAAAGTGCTGGCGTTGAAAGGCGTGACCTGAGCCGGGGCTGCAGGAAGCATCATGACAAGGCTTATGCCAATAAGCAAAAAAACGTTGTGACAATTAACAGCCAGGAATGGCCTCTGCTGCAGAGCTGTTTTCATCGCGCATTATCTCTAACCAATTTTCCAGTTTGCGCAACCCCGGAAATCTGCCGGTGATCAGATTTGGTGCTGTTAAAAGCGGGTGAGGTGGATCGTGCGCTCCGCCGCACGATGACAAAGCCTGCGCGGCTCCGCCGCCACTAACTCCCATCGCGCTCTGAGATCGCGATCCACCTCAACCGAACTCATCAACCACACCCGCGGTATGGGGTGTAAAAAGAGGTTAGGGTAGGGAGCCGACTCTAGCATCCAAGGGGTGCTTCGTGCGAACCTTATCCAGCCGGTTGAACCACACGCTGCAATTTCGAAGTGTCATATCCGCGCTTTTGAAGGCGCTGAACAATGCCCTGATAGTCTTTGTCCGGGAGAGTGGGTGTTCGGGACATGATCCAAACCAGATTGCGGGAAGATCCCCCTACGACAGTGTAGCGATAATCGTCTGCCAGATCGAGAACGAGGAAGTCCGCAGAAAACGGGGGGATAAACTGAACCTTCCAGTGCGCATTGGTCTCTTTGTTGTAAACTTTGGCTGTGGCTTTCCATTCCTTGCGTGGGGCATCCAGAGTCTTTTTCCGGAAAGCGTAGGTGACGTTGATTTTGCCATCCGGTGCCAACTCGTAGATGTCCATGGTGTTGACATTGCCTTTCTCGGCGAACCACGGAAGGTAGGAAATGACATACCAGTCCCCCATAAATTTTTGCAAATCGAGGTGGTTAACCGTCCGTGGCAGAGGACTGGTGGCGCAGGAGGCAAGCAGCATGGCAAGGATGGGAAGGAGCCCGGCAATCAGTGGTTTCATTGAACAAGTTACGGTTCCGGAGGTGGGGACGGCTTGGTTTTTGTTTTTTTCTCCGTTTTCTTTTTTGCAGCTGCGGCCTTTGAGAGTGAAGCCAGGGCCTGCTTTTTCTGGGCCTGGAATTCTTTTTCCTTGCCGATGGTGGGGTGTTTGGTTTGAAGGACCAGAATTTCTTCAGGGAGGAATCCCGAAGGAATCGTGATGATGCCATCGTTGATGCGACGATCAACACGGAGGGCCGAGGCAATCCGGCCATTGATCAAGACCGCCACGATGGCATCCCGGGCTGTTGTGGTGTGTTCCTCGATCTTTTGAGTGCCATCAGCATCCATTTTCAGCGTGCAGCCAAGAGAGCCATCCGCGGAGCTGAACGGAAGAATGGCGGCAATGTCGTTCTCGCCAACAATCGGCACCTTCCGGATAAAAATCCGTTTCGCGGGATAGGCGAGTTCAATCGGCGCGACAAATGAAGGTCCCTCCCGTTCACTGCCTTCGGCGTGGACACGGACGGTGATGAGAGGGGCCTTTTTTTCGGAGGCATGCATGGCACCTGGCACAAGCAGGAGAAGAATGAGAAAATGGGCGTTCCGCATGACGGCAGAATAGGCCCGCATTCAGGATTTGCAACTTTCCTCAGGCTGGGATACCACGGTGACATGAAGAATCTTGGAATGTCCCTTTTGGCACTTGTTGTGGTTCCGTGTGCGATGGCCCAACAGGCTGAACCAACCCCGCAAGCCACGTTTCAGGAAGCGGTTTCGGCATTTGCCATCCAACCACCCGATGAAAGCAGTCCATTCTTCGCAGACAGGGAGCTTGCGAAGATGGAACGTGATGCCATCGCCCGTGGGGAGGTTTCTTCCGCATCAGGACCGGATGGTACCGCCATCTACCCAAAGGTCCGGGATTCCGACAATAATGCGGGAGACACTTTTCTGGGTTTTTTCACTAACATGTTTTCCTCGGTTCGCGTCGGCAAACTCCGCACTGACCCCACAACCCCTACCGTGCGGGTGGAACCGCTGGATTTTTCTCTCGCTGAACGCCGGGAGGTTGATGTGACCTATGCGATCAAAAACAACACACGCAGGATCATGCGCATCGATTATCCCACCACCCAGCGCATTGAAATCATCACCTCAGACACCAATGGTCAAGTGGTTGATCGTTGGTCGGATGACCGCGCCTTCGCTGGCCAGGAAGGCATCGTTTTTGTTAATCCTGGCGAACGGATCGAATACTCCGAGAAACTGCCTACCCGGGATCTCAAGGCCGGCGAGATGTATATCGTCACAGGTGATGCCGCCGCCAATGAGGGCTTTACGGCCACTCAACGGATCACGCCGAACCCTTAAGAGTCGTCCCGGGATAGATTTCCTGGCTGGTGGCCACCTGACAGAGAAAAAATCCAGGGCCTGCGACCCTGGCTCTTGAATTTCATGCCCTTGGCACTCACCCACTTTTAATCATTCCCAATCCTATTCCCCGCCCTCAAACACGTGACGTGTCGCCCGGTGGCGATCCTGGAACATTTTTTTAAGGAAAAGACGCAAAAACGGCCGGGCAAGAATTGCAACCAGCAGCCCCCCCTTCGGAGTCAGCGTGACTCGATCCAGCATGACTGTGCCGCCCTCCGCTTCATGAAAGAGATGTTCATGTCTCCAAAATTGGAAGGGGCATTTCACACCCTCATCAATCAGTTTATGGGGAGACTCCACCGTTTCCCATACCCCCAGCCACTCCGCCGTGACCCCAAATTGACGGACTCGAAGAGAAAACTGATCTCCCGCGACAGCGTGAGGACCGGCTTTAACGGACAGGACCTTCAGGGATTTTGGCGCAATGGCTGAAATGTTGTGGGGATTTTCGTGAAAGGCGAAGACCTTTGAAGCTGAAGCCGGAAGCAAAACCGATGCTTCAAAAAAAGTTTTTCTCTCCATAAAATCAATTTACGCTTGACCCTTGCTGGGAATCCGCAAATTTCGCACCTCGCCATGTAACAATAAATTGTTGCCAATGGCATCGGGGGACAATAGTCCTTCAACAACCAAGAAAATAAATATTACGCCATGTCCTCACAATCCATTGAAGAAAAAGTCAAAAACATCATCGTCGAACAGCTCGGCGTCACAGCAGATCAAGTCACACTTCAGGCCTCGTTCATCGAAGACCTCGGTGCCGATTCGCTGGACACCGTGGAACTCGTGATGGCCTTTGAAGAAGAATTTGGTGTCGAGGTTCCGGATGAAGATGCCGAGAAACTCCTCGCCGTGGGTGATGTTGTCAAATACATCGAAGAGCGCCAGAAATAAGTCTTCATAGGAAACGTGCCGCCAAACCCGGGACCACCGGGAACGGGGAGGCGGCATCTTTCCCTTCTGAAAACTTTTTTCTCTCTGCAGACGGAAATTCCGGGGGCAGAGAGCTTCCCATCTTATGGCCGGCCTCGTTGTTCGTCCCCGTGCCCGCATCCTCCACGGGCATGATTGGGTATACGCCACGGAAGTCCTAAAGACCTTTGGCGATCCGCAGGACGGAGATATTGTATCTGTCAAAGACGGACGCGACAAACTCCTGGGGACAGCGATCTACAACTCGGCATCGCAGATCGTCGCACGACGAATCAGCCGCCGGCGACAGGATCTGGACCGGGATTTTTTTGTCCGTCGCATTTCGCTTGCCCAATCCTGGAGAGAGCGTGCCGGTTGCGACCCCGCGCTTTGCCGTTTGGTGTGGAGTGAAGCCGACGGGTTGCCCGGGGTGATTGCTGACAGGTATGGCGACGTTGTCGTGCTGCAAACGCTCACCAAAGCCATGGACACGGCAAAGCTGACCATTGCGGAATGCCTTGCGGAAATCCCGGGTGTTGGGCATGTGGTGGAGCGCAATGACGCCGGGGTTCGGGCTCTGGAGCGATTGCCGGCCGTGACCGGTTGTCTCGTCGGGGCCGACCCCGGCGAGCGGGTCATCGAACTGGCCGGTGCCAAGTTCCGGGTTAACTTTCTCTCAGGCCACAAAACCGGCTTGTATCTTGACCAAGCCGAGAATTATCAAGCTGTGGCCGGTCATGCCCGTGGCCTTCGTGTGTTAGACTGCTTTTCCAACCAGGGGGGATTTGCGCTCACCTGCGCACTTGGTGGGGCCTCTTCGGTCACCGCCATTGAAAGTGGAGTGGAGGCCGCGGGACGTCTGAGAGAAAATGCCGCACTCAATGCCGTGGCGGTCGAGGTTTTGCAGGAAGATGTTTTTGAGGTCCTGCCCCGGTTGGCCAAGCGTGAGGAAAAATTTGATTTGGTGATTCTTGATCCGCCCTCATTTACAAAAGCCAAAGGAAAAATCCATGACGCTTTGCGCGGCTATGAAGACCTTCACCGCCTGGCGACCCCGCTTTTGGCTCCCAATGCCATGCTTGCGACATTTTGCTGCTCCCATCATGTGTCCCAGGAGGCCTTCCTCGGCGCGATCGCTGCAGGATTCTCCCAAGGCCGGAAATCCGCACACGTCATTGCGGCGCTGGGGCAGCCGATGGACCACCCCGTGGCCCTGCATTTGCCTGAAACATCCTACCTCAAGGGGTTTCTCCTTGTGGCCCGACCTTCGTTCTGAGCTTTTTGCGGCCTCTACAAGGCGGCCTGAAGAGCCTGCACCCGTTTTTCCAACCCGGAAGGATCTTTGGACTGCTGCCTCTCGACCTCTTTTGCAATGGCTGCCACTGTGTCTTTGATCATATCAATCGCCTTGCCACGTAAAAGACCGGCCATGCCGGAGCTTGGTGTCGTCAGAATTGTATAACGAAGCAGGGTGGCATTTTCAAATGGCACAGCCCGCATTTCCCCGACACTGGCTTTTGTTTGGACAGCACGGGTGAGTTTCCAACTGATGACATATCCTCCCCCGGGAACCCGCGTCAGCCGGTTTTGGGCCGTGTAGTATTCATCGGGAAGAATCGGCACGGAAACGCCATAATCGACGTCAGTCACCGATGCGGAATGGTTTTTAGACACTTCGGATTTGAGGATTTTCGGGATGTATTTTGAGGCATTCTTGTAATCAAAAAACACTGCCGTGACCTGCTCCGGTGTCGCCGGAATGATCCGGTAAATGATCACTCTCGGCCATGGCTCTCCAGGCAGTTCCTGCAAAACGGTCACCTGCTTGCCGGACCTCACCTCGTTTTGTTGCTCTGTGGTCAGTTCATCCATCAGGTCTGCCCGCCCATTCGAAGCCCCCAAAACAAACACGACAAAGGCCACCCACGGAAAAAATCCACGCTGTTGAATCATCCCGCAAAATAAAGTCACGAACCAGGACTTTGCCAAGATTGATGTTTGACGTTCACAAAAAAGAAAATGGTGCCCGTTTTGGACCAGTCAGAGGGCCACTGTCGTTCGTATTTTCTTCGATTGGCCATATTTTTCCTGCGATGACGATCCCTTGAGGATACCGGGAGGAGGTGGCTGCCCCGCGAACCCCTTTTGCGGCTTATGCGTCACATGTCTTTTTCCATGAGTTCCCTTAATCCTGAGGGAACATCGAATTGTGGAATCCATCCGGCCTCGTGCAGTTTTCCAGGATTCGAAGTGGAGTGCCGGATATCGCCTGGTCTAACAGGTTCGTAACGGATCTCGGATCGCGAACCGGTCAGGGCCATGATCTCCTCGACGAGTTCGGCAATCGTGATGGCCTGGCCATAGCCGGCATTAAAAACACCCTGAACTTCAGGTTTCCCGGCTGCAAACGCGAGAGCTCCCACGATGTCCTTAACAAAGATAAAATCGCGGGTTTGTCCTCCGTCACCGTAAATCGTGATCGGTTCATTGTTCCGCGCATGAGACAAAAAAATTGGAACGGCTGCCGCGTAAGCGCTTCCGGGGTCCTGACGTGGTCCAAAAACGTTGAAGAACCTCAAACAAGCCGTTGGCAGCCATCCCTCGCGGGCATAAAGTCCACAATAATATTCTCCATCGAGTTTGGTGATGGCATACGGGCTCCGGGGATCCGGGGCCATTGTTTCCTCTTTCGGCTGAAGGGGATTTTCTCCATATACCGCCGCCGAACTCGCAAAAACGAGTTTCTTAACACCCGCGTTTTTCCCTGCTTCCAAGACGTTAAGAAGTCCCCTCACATTGAGATCGACTGTCTCTGCGGGCTTTGCCATGGATTCCGGGACGCTCACCATCGCCGCCAGGTGGAAGATGTAATCTGCTCCCTCAACGGCCTGCGCGACGGCGGCTGAATCCAGAATCGACCCCTCAATCACCTCGCATTTCAGACCATCCAGATTGCTGCGGTGTCCGGAGCGCAGATTATCGAGAACCACCACTTTCGCTTTGCGGTGGTAGAACTCGACCACATGACTTCCTATAAATCCCGCTCCGCCTGTGACGACAACTTTCATTCGTTGAGATCCTTCCTCAGGGCCTTGATGGCGTCTTCACGGGCTTCGATACAGCGAGCCAAGGCAAGTTGCGCGCAGGAGCGGTCGGGATTATGCCCGGGGCGTTTCTGTTTGAAATACACATCTCCTTTCAGATAACCGGTCAAAAACCGGATGCCAATCTCCAAGAAGATCCGTTTGCCCCCATTGTTTGGTGGAGAGCCCAGTTTCGATTCGCTTCGCGAATTTGGCGGAAGGGGTGGGATTGATTCGGCTTCGCCTCACCCTTCGGGCTGCCTGCGGCAGTCTGTGTCGCTTCGCTCCGCTCGAACTGCGTTCGAACCCCACCAGCATTTAGGGGCCTATGGCCTTTGATTTGGATATTCCGCACTGCGGAAGGGGTGGGATTCGAACCCACGGTGAGTTTTACCCCACGCTCGATTTCGAGTCGAGTGCCTTAGACCGGGCTCAGCCACCCTTCCTTGCATGGTTGTCAGGTCGACAACTTGGACAATCCCTTAATATGGTCCCTGCTGGCTTTGAGGCAAGGAAATTTGGCGAATCATCTAGGTAATAGACCGGATAAAAAATCATCGATATTTTTGCTCTGGTGCAACGATTTTTCTGGACTGTTGCATTGAATAGTGGAACATTAATTTACTATGAAAGCCGAAAAATCTGACAGATCGAAAGGTTTCGCGCTGGCCGAACTACTTGTCATCATTGCCGGACTTGGGATCATATCCTCAATCGGATATCTTTCCGTCACTGGCGGGCAATCCACAGCCAGGGAAAACAAGCTGATCTCGGACTCCAGCGCAGTCAACCGAAGCATCCAAATCTACTTGGCAAGCGGTGGGGATTTTGACGGAGTTACCGACCCCAATGACATTCTGGATAAAATGAAATCCCAAGCGGACGAAGGGTCCTCCTTGCGCCGGATTGGCATCACCGGCAATTTGCTGGATCAGCGGATCAAAGCCATTTGGCAAACATCCGGCGAGGCTGCCACATCAATGCCCCGCGCCATTTGGAATTCCGCAGACAACCGTTTCGATGTGGCTTCGTCGGGAGCGTTGGGGGTCAAGGAATTTGTCATGGATGAGAGCCTGGCGGTACCTACTTGGGAAACGCGGGCCACAACCAAGGACGCCGCTCAGGAATCCGGGTGGGTCTGGGATTTTGCTAACGCCGGTGACGGGGCTATCCCGAAGGCCGGATCTGTTCCCGGTGTAGGATTGGTGGTGGGTGCCGCGGCCGCGGCCTCCCAACAGACCTTCGATGGCGGGTTTTGGACCATCAACTCCCCCGACGGGGCTGTGGATGTCAATTATGTCTTTCGCGAGGCGGGCTACTCGTCACGCTTGGCTCTTGTCTCGCTTGAAGGCATGGGACCGGAAAACTATGATTTGACGACGAATGCCGGACGGACGGCATTTATGATGGAGCTTGTTCGTCGGGCAGCCCAAGGTGACCGCGCCCAAACAATCATCGATGCGTCTCAAACGTCCGCGGGCAATTTTGAGCAAACATATTACTTCCGCCCAGGAGACACGGTCGCGGCCGTGCTGATCCCAAACTCTTCCTTCCAGAATGCCTACTCCCAATTCCAATCAGGCACAACGCCCGGAGACACCGTTTTCCCATTGACGTCATTAAGCTTGGGAACGAGCTCTGCTCCTTTTTACCAAGGTCAAATTGCTTCTCTTGGGAATAGCGGTTATGCGATTGAAGACATCGCCGGTGGCGGGGACGCCGACTTCGACGATTTGATCTTCGTGGCAGAAGGTCTTTCCAAAGGGGAAGGTGCCGCTTTCCGTGAGGTGGATCCCGGAACCTACTATCCTGAGCGTCTTGCCCAGCTCAATCGCAATTATTGGACGGGCTCTTATAACGGAGGCCCCTCGCTGCAACAGGCGCTGATCAATGCCGGTATTATTGGCCAGTGACCATCGCTGGCCCTACCTTTAATCTCTCTGTCTGTGCCGCCAAACCTGCCTCAGTCCTTAATTTCAGTAACCCCCTATGAGGCTGCTTGACCTTCCACCTGACTCCCCTGTCGCCCGTCGGATCCATGAATTGGGTGATGCCGAGGGTGTCAGTGATTTCTATCTCACTCCCGGTGAACCGATGACCTATAAATATAACGGTCAGCTGGTTTTTGATGATTTGGTTTTCCAAATGGCTGTGCCCGACCATTTGGAGCCCGGTTGTGATGATAGCGGCATGGATCTCCACGGCAGGAGGTTCCGGGTCAGCCAGATGGTCACCCAAGGCAAACTGCGGTGGGTCCTCCGGTTGCTGCCCAACCAAATTCCCGAACCTGACTCCATCCGCGTTCCTGCGTCAGCGCTCAAAGCCTTTCTTGAAGCCAAGAACGGACTCTTTTTGATTTGTGGGGCCACCGGCAGCGGGAAGTCCACGACCATTGCCTCCATGGTATTGCACCGGGCCAGACGCCGGCGTGAACACGTGATCAGCTTTGAGGACCCTATCGAATTCCTATATCCGGATGGTTTGCCTTCCTTGATTTCCCAACGCGAGATGGGGTCGGATGAGACAGATTTTTCCAATGCGTTGAGATCGGCACTCCGTCAAGCCCCCGACGTGATTATCGTGGGGGAGATCCGGGATGGGGAAACCGCTGAAATTGCGCTGCAAGCCTCGGAGACCGGGCATGTGGTTGTGGCAACGCTCCACACCTCCACGGTGGCCCAGACGGTCCAGCGCTTTCTCAAACTCATTCCCAGTGAAAGAATGGAAACCTCTCAAGAGACACTTGCCGACGTCTTGAGATTGATCATGTGTCAGCGGCTTCTGCTGGATGAGGAGCGCAGCAAGCGGTTTCCGGTTCACGAAGTCATGCTGCAATACGATGGTGTGGTGAACATCATCCGGCGTGGCGATTTTAAAAAGCTGGATCAGGAGCTCGAAACCGGTTGGAAAAAGGGGATGTTCAACTTTCAAAAAAGTGTCGAGCTCAGGGAGGAAGAGGGTTTTCATAGCTCGACAGGAGTTAAAACCTCCGGTTATGCTTGGGACGAGGTGGCTACTTATCTTGAAAACCAGACGGAGATTGCACGATGAAAGGTAAAGATATCCTTGATGTATTAAATTTCTCGGCCTTCAGGCCCGAGCCGGATGATCCCACGGCCTCGTGGCGACGTCGTTTTCCCGGAATCCGAACCTTGCTGTTTGGAATTGGTAAACAGACCCTTTCCCTTCGTCCGGTTGAAAAAAACGGCCGATTCGGGAAAACGGAAGTCCACCGCGAGGTCAAAGATTTTAAAGATCTCCTCAATATCTCGGGAGCTCAAATGAGAGAGAACTCAGATGGCGGATGGGCTGCTGTCTCCATGCACACCCGCTATGTGATCAGCCTGGAGACGAATCTTTCCCGCAGGCCGGGAAGTGAGTCGATGGTTAAAACCAATCCGAGAACGGTTCTTGGTGGAAGATTTGAGCGGGGTAAAAAGTATTCCCTCACTCACAACCCCGAGACCAATTCCAGCATTTTGCTTACCTGCGATGAGGAGCAAGTGGGACGCGTTGAAACCGCCTTCAAGGAAACGGGCTTCAAGCTGGGCAGGGTTTGCTGCGGAACGTATATTCTTCTCAAACATGCCTTGAGTCTGATCAACACCTCCAAGGGATCGGAAAAGCCATCCAGTGCATTCATTTTCGTTTTGTGTGAAGGTGCCGTCTGTGCCTTGGTCCAGGATCAGGACAAATGGATTGAACTCCGTTCGCGAACCGACGTTTACGAACCCGAGGATCTCGCTCCGGCTCTCGATCTGGTTTCTCCCTTTCAAGCAAGGATTGCTCCGGAAATGCCGGTTGTGATTGTCGCGGACACGCTGTTTCCCGGACTCGCGGAGGAAGTCGGGAAAGTCTTCGAAGGTCACACCGTCCAGGATTACTCCCAGCCGGACCTGCTCTGGAACCTCATCTTACAAAATTGAATGATCCTGCCCAAAGATATAGCTGACGATTTTAAGACCGAGCGGAAGGACATCACTCCTCCTCTGCCGGCGATCCTTCGACTCGTGCCCATCCTTTTTTACCTCACGGTGGCCTCATCGATCATTCTCTGCGCTCTATTTCTTTATCAATTGAAACTCGCAAATGACAACATTCTTGCTGCGAACTCCGGTCTGGCGGAAGCTCAGGCCCAAGTGGCCACGGCAGCAGCCGAACGCAAAGAACTTGAAGCCCAAATTCTGCGTGCAACAGATGTTCAGGGCTGGGTGGAAGGATCCCGCCCGCTTCAACCTTTGGTCGTTGCCGTTGCCAGGAGCATCGGGGAGGAGGCATCCTTGGCCGACTTGAAACTCGACCGGGATGAAGAGTCGCCCTCCAACCTCAAGTTGGCAATGCGGATCGGAACATCCTCCGCCACTCAACTCGAAGAAACAACGGACGCCATCTCGCGTGAGAATTTTCGTCTCCTGCAGCCCGAGCAAACATTGGCCGAAGGCCAGATCAACTACCGGGCCACGATTGTGCCGCTCTCCGTTATGCCCGCGTCACCCGTCACACCATGAATAACAAACACCTTGCTGTGATCCTTATCGGACTTCTCGCCTTCGGGTTCCTACAAGGCATACTTTGGGTCCGGGGCGAGCGTGACAAGACCATCTCAAAGGCGCAAGCACTCCAGGCAGAGGAGGCCACGCAGCGACAATTGGTGGCTATTCAAACGGCGCAGGTGGCACAGCTCAAAAAGTCGTCAACTGACCTCATCGGTTTTCTCAATGCCTGGGAAGAGCCCCTCAGCAGAGTAAAAACCCCGGAAAATGCCGAGGCCCTTTTCATCACTAAAATCCGCGATGGCAATCTCTCCAGCCTTTCCCAAAAATTTGGACGGGTGGCATTGAAGGCAGGCTCCTCCCTGTCAGGCGCTGTGCGTGCTCAACTCACTTTTGAAGACGATTATGCAAGCCTTCTGAACTGGCTGGGGCGGCTCGAAGCCGAGCTTCCCACCCTGAGGGTTAATTCGGTCAAAATCTCCAAAGGCACAAGGCCGCAGGATATCAGGATGGAAGCCACCCTCGATCAGCCCCTTTACACTCCATGAAAACAGGCCTCCTGACAATCTTTGGTGCCATCTGTCTGCCGTTCTATTCCATGCACGGTCAGGAAACCTCTGCGGTCGTCTCCCGGCTTCCTGAGCTTCCTTTGCCATCTGCAAGGCAGAGCGTCACGATTGAGCCGGGTGAACGAAACCCTTTTGGAGTCAGACAAATCGCAACCACCACTGATTTTGGAATCGTGCAAGGCGAAACGGAAGAATCCCGCTTGAGGACGGCGATCACCAAGTTTTCCGTGAGCGGAGCCACGATCTCGTCCAATGGCGTCTCATCTGTGGTTATGGGACCGATTTCTGTCTCCGAAGGAGCGGAACTCCCCCAACTTCTCCCCTCCCAATTCGAACGGATTGTTGTGAATAAAATTTCCAAGGATGAAGTGATTTTTGGTTTTCTTGAACGCGATGGAACATCCAATCGACGCTCATTCTCTGTGCAGTATAGCCTGACGCCAAAAGTTCGATTTGCCCTTCCGACGGATGTCATGGATTCTGCGGGTGGAACACGACCGTTTCCTTTAAATGGTTCAGTGGGTGCCGAAGCCAATGAAGGCCTCTGAATCAGCACGGAAGAGGGACCAGGACGCTCGGAAAAGTAGCCGATTCCTTGAAGGATTCACCTTCGTGGAGATGCTCGTGGCGGTTGCCATTTTTGCAATCACGATCACCGCAGGAGTTATCGCTTATCAGAGCATATCCTCGCAGGCCGAGTGGACGGGTGGTGCGATCGATGTGACACTCCCTTCGGGCGTCAGTTCCAGCTTTTATGGGCTGACGAATAACGTGATCGCTGTGAACATGGCACCCAACCTGGGTGAGGTCCTGAGAGCGGAATCCATGCGTGAGCTCTTGTATGAAGACCTCAATTCCTCGATTGCCGCCTTCTGTCTGGCCCGCAACGGGATCAGCACCTTCCGGCCTTCCACGATCACTGTGGGTGTGGGTTTTGATCCGCGAACCAATGCCTCGCCGGCAGGATTCCGATCCCTGCTCGGGGCCAATGGAGATGATTTTACGGATTACAATGGAGCAGCCACAAATCTCACCAACACGACATTGTTTATTCTGGAAGCCACAACGAATGCTGCCACCACGAGGGTCCGGGCGATCTACGAGGCGGACTTCAGCCGGGCTGTTTCACCGGCCGGCACCTACGCCAGTGTGCGAAGGTATGTCCAAGGAACATTGACAACATTTTATCATGTCTTTTACCCGGGAACCAACACGCATAACTTCCTGCCCCCCGTGGTCTATTTTGATCGCTCCATCCGGCCTACCTCGGGGACAAATGCCGTGGACCGTTACCTGCAAGCGGCAAACATGCCCTTCTACTACCTTTGGTGGCCGGACCCCTCGAGCCGCAGATTCTGGCAAACGATCTCCACGAATGGCACGCCAACCGGACTTCAACCCCGCGCGGGTTACTGGAACATGGCGGATCGGTCCTCCTACTTTTTTGTCATCCCCGCGCTCCCTGCCCTATGACACGCCATCCAACCCCTTCATCTCCTGTTCGGCGGCTGAGAAAAAGAAACTCGTCCGGATCCGCAATACTTCTGGCACTCCTCGTGGTCTTTGCCGCCTCGTTTGTCCTTGCCGGTTGGGCCATGATGCTGGCCGGCCGCACAATGAACTCGGAGGAGGCCGCAGTCGCTCAAAAACGCCGCATCAGTTACCAAAACGCCCGGAACATCGGCATGCAATGGGCCCGCAATGGGCTTGGGGGTAATGTGATCACAAACGTGACGGTGACCCTCACCAATGATTGGGGCCAATTCTCGGCAGCCACCGTGGCATCAAATATCCTGAACACGTCCATCGTGGATTCGAGGGTGAATCATTTCGGACCAATGCCCAGTATCTTCACCCTGCCGGTCACCACAACGCTGGTTGGGTCGGGCGTGACAAACAGCAACACCTTCTTTTTCCGTTCACGCTCGCCGCTTTTTGGAGGCTATCCACTGGTGGCCCAAACCAACACCTTGGGATTCACAACTAACTTTTCACGGATCTCTGTGGCAACCAACGGGAATGGCATGGCGATGATGTATGCGCAGCCGGGAGCCCTTTCCAACGCCCCCGCCTCCACGGTTTATAACGCCTCAATAAGCAGAACAGTCGCCAACGCCCTCGGCTCATCCTTTCCTGCTCCTGTCAGCGCCTATCCTTTCACTCCCGTGGTCTCTTCGCCAACCGGGGCTACGGCGTTTAACGGACAGCTGACCGCAGCTCCACAGCGCACTTTCACCGTCAACGCCCTCAGAGCAGCCATCGATACCGCCTACGGGACGAACGCTTTGCCTGTAACGAATCTGGGTCCGTATCGGGTTCTTGGCTCCACAGCAGGATTCTTTAATGTGGTTCACTTTGCAGGGCTTTCAGGGACAATCCGCAATTTCCTTCTGATTAATACAATTCCCAGCTCATCCCTTGTTTACAACTCTGGAAACAATACATACACCCTGACAGTTCCTGGAAACCATGTTTACACGATATCGATCGTGCCGACAGGCGGGGATGCTGGATCATTGCGATTTGTTCGTAATAGCAATAACGATACTGATACCTTAACATCTGGAAATATACTCACCAGCTACCTAATGATACGGTCAGCCCCTTCACTAAGCAATAATAACAGAAATCCAAGCACTCCATCGTACGACAGGGGTAATCTGAATAGCGCATCCGACTTTATTCCATTAACAGATAGTGGCTCTGGCGGGACCTCCAGATTCGTAGGCTTTGAATTAACCAACTCTGACCTTCTCGCCCTGCAAGATAAGACCTCAGTTTCTGGAGTTGGTCACAAGCGATTGACATTTAAACAGCCCTCTGGGCCTGACGAAGCGACGCAGGCAGGAGCTATTGTGGAGGGTGGACTTATTTACAGGGCCAGTGCTTACGGATCTTCAACAGGTGTATTCTTTTTATTGATGAACGGCCCACTCAATCCGACATGCTTCAACGCATTATCAACGATGCAGCCAGATGACGATTTTATGATTCGATCACTTGTGAGCGGGCTCCCTGCAGTTCAAGTAAGCACATCAAGCACGCCCGCTTTTCAATATCCCGTGGATGATGAGGTCTTTGCTTTGGGCATCGAGCCTTCGAATTCGCCAAAGCTAAGGTTTTATCCCACCACAGATCAATCGCCGTTGCTGGTCCATGTTGAGCAAGATGAATTCCCCACGGATTCTACCTTGCAATGGAGAAAGGTGCTCATGGTTTTTGATGCGGAAAACACACTCGACGTGCAGGCCATAGCTAGAGCGATGACATTCTCCTATTTTGATGCTTCTGATTTCGATCTCAGACTCGACGGAGGAAGTAACAATACCCGCCCATTTGTTTTATCCGTCGCAGGGCGTTCAAATGTGAACAATACAGCCACACGATTTGTGGGAGGTGGGGGGCGGACTTGGAACATGGCGCTTACCCTGCGGGATTCACCGGCCACGTTTGAATTAAGTGCCAATCAAACCTTACGACTGCTGGGTGGTATCCGTTCTAACGCGAGGGTCGAAGCGACTCCAAGCACGGCGGCGGTTGTTCTGGAGCGAAACACAAATCCTGGAAACCTGGAGCTCTTTTCTGACCGGATGGGTTGGATTGAGACATGGAGGCAATGAATAAGATCCAACATCCCTGTTGCCCGTTGAAGTCCCGCAGGGGCTACAGTTTGGTTGAGGTGATTATTGCCGGTTTCCTTCTGGTGATCGCGATTTCGGCTGCGGCAATCCTTGCTCGATCAATCACATTGAACGAGGAGGCTAACACGTCTGTTGCCAAGGCGATCAACACGCAGGAACAGGCGGCCAAACTTTATTCATTGGGCCTGACTCCCGCAGCCATCACAAACATCCTGCCTGAGGTTTTTACAACCAACACAGCACCCGCCGAGCAAACCTTGAACCTTTCGTTTCAACTCACCAACACGACCATCACAAATGTGGGGGTTTTGGAGACGGCGGTGTGCACCCTGATCTACCCGGTTGGTCAGAATGCGCAAGGAACGTCCATGTTTCGTACGAACGTGATCAACATTGTGCGTCCTTCGATCCGTTAGGCGACAGCTCCTCAAAGAGCGGCAGGATTTTGAGTTCCTTCACGAGAACAAGACCTTTGTCCGTGATGCGGAAGTTTGGAATCACCGAAAGGGGCAGGAGGTTGAAGCCCATGTAGGGCATTTGACAACCAACCTCATTCCAAGCCAGCTTGAGTTGGCTGGTTTTATGGGCCACGGCCGTCGCACGTTCGTCGGAGAGGAGGCCGGCGATGGGTAGTGGAACAAGGGCGAGAATTTGTCCATCCCGCACGACGCAGACTCCGCCCTGAGACAAGCGCAGAGTTTCGACAGCAAGCCGCATGTCAGTTTCGTTTTTTCCCGCGACAATGAGATTATGGGCATCGTGACCGACGGTGCTGGCCACGGCTCCTCCCGTGATACCAAAATCCTGAAGGAGTCCGTGGGCCACTTCCCCATGGATGCCATGACGTTCAATCACAGCGACGTGGCAGAGGCGGTGTTTGGTCAATAGGGTTTCCCAACCATCGGCGGGGTCGATCTCAAGGCGTTCATGGAAGGTTTCAATTCCCGGGGTCACAATTTTGATGATATTGGCGGTGCAGCAATATTCCGGGAGAGCAGGAAGCAGGGTGGGGGAGTCCGGAAGGCGGACCGTTTGATAGGCTGAAGCGGGGTAGCGGTAGGGGGCTTCCAAGACGCGCTCCAGAGCCTCGGTGGGCTTGCCGTCTAGCATCACCAGTTTTCCACTGAGCCAAGTGGCATGCACATCTCCAGCATCATTGGTCAAGACCAGGTCCGCGCGACGACCGGCTCCCAGCGAACCAAATTCTCCATCCACGGCATAGCGGGTCGCCGCATGGAGGGAGCCCATGCTCCATGCCACCGGAGCCGGTATTCCAAACCGGCGGGCCTCTTTGGTGACCCAATCCATGCCAAAAAGGAACAGGTCGTCTGCATCGCGGTCATCGGTGCACAAACACACGCGTTTTGTGCTGCATCCCGACTCCGTTACGGCGCGAATGGCCTCGGGCAGGCTGTGCCATGGGGTTGTGGGTGGTCCTCCCCGTAGGAAGATCCAAACACCGGCCTGCAAAAGATCTTCGGCAATTTCAGCGGTCACGGCCTCATGCGTATCCGTCACCCCACTCGCAGCATAAGGGGCAACCATGTCCCGGCCATAAATATGACCGCAGACCGGTCTCCCCCTTCGAAGAGATTCTCCAATAATAGCATGGGCTCTTTCATCTCCAGAGGCCACAGCGACAAAATCCATTTTTTCTCCGAGTGCAACCGCTTCCGGCCAGGCATCAAACAATTGGCCGATTTTTTCCGGGGTGAGATTGCCACCTGCGGTTTCGAATTCCGGAGTGGTGGCGGGGACCGTGCTGGGAATCGTGAGAAAAATATTGAGGGCGGCCTGGCGGGCATCTTCCAGCATCCACTCAATGCCGTCCTTGTCACAGACGTTGGCGATTTCATGACTGTCACAAAAAATGGTGGTGGTGCCATTTTTAAGAGCGGCTTCGGCATAGGAGCAAGCGGTGACCATGCTGCTCTCGATGTGCAGGTGGGCATCCACGAGGCCGGGAGCCAGAACCGCCCCGCCGGCTTCATAATACCGGGCTTCCGGAAACACGCAGGTCCCGGCAGGCACAATCGCTGCAATCCGCCCCCCGGCGATCCAGACCTCCGACTCCGGCAAAATTTTTTCTGTGAAGACACACATCGGTCGCACGCTGCGGATCACGGTATCTGGAGCCTCCTTGCCACGTGCAACCTGGGAGAGGCGGCGGGTCACTTTCCAAAGGGGTTCAATCTCAAATTCTTTGTGCATAGTAATTTATTTCACGTTCTGGAGGAGTCTGCACGAATTGTGCCAATCGACAACACACTCGACAGTCGTCACGCGATTCGTTACAGCCATTCAACCATGGCCAAAGAACTTATCCACTTGGACAAACTCGATCAGGACAATGCCCTCGAACAGGACGATTACAAACGCCAACTGAAAAAGTATCAGTTGGAAATCTTGAACCATCAACTGGTTTTGCGGGAGCGGAAAAACAGCATCATCATTGTGATGGAAGGCCCGGATGCTGCAGGAAAAGGGGGAGCCATCAAGCGCCTGGTGGAGCGGTTGGATCCCCGGTTGGTGCGTGTGTATTCGATCATCAAACCCACCCGCGAAGAAATCAGCCATCACTACCTCTGGCGATTCTGGACCAAGCTGCCGGCTCATGGGGAAATGACCATCTACGATCGGTCCTGGTACGGCCGGGTTTTGGTGGAGCGGGTGGAAGGGTTCTGCAAAGAACAGGAATGGAAACGGGCCTACCAGGAAATCAATGAGTTTGAGCGGTTGTTGGTGGATGACGGCAATATCATCATCAAAATGTTCCTTCATATCACCAAAGAGGAACAACTTGAGCGTTTCAAACGCCGTGAGGCCGATCCCTACAAACACTGGAAAATCAGCGAGGAAGACTGGAGGAACCGGCGGAAATGGAATGAACACAATGTGGCGGCTGCGGACATGTTTGAAAAAACATCCACAGAGGTCGCGCCTTGGACGATCATTCCTGCAAACTACAAATGGTATGCCCGGGTGAAAGTGGCCAAGACCGTTGCTGAGAAGCTGAAATCCGCCCTTGGTTGAATCCGGCTGAATAAATGCTCGCGCAAAGCCCGGCTTTCCATTCAATTTTCCACTATGACGAATCACGACACACTTCGAACCTTTGATCTTGGCAATGGCAAAAGCGGGCATTTTTATTCGCTTCCCGCACTGGAAGAAGCCGGGTTGGGTGCTATCTCCCGCCTGCCGGTCAGTATCCGCATTGTGTTGGAGTCGGTGCTTCGCAATTGTGATGGAAAGAAGGTCGCCTGGAGGGATGTGGAGACCCTGGCCCGGTGGGATGCCAAAGCGCCTGCACCTGAGGAAATTCCTTTTGTGGTGGCCCGAATTGTTTTGCAGGATTTCACGGGGGTGCCCCTGCTGGTGGATCTGGCTGCCATGCGCACGGCCGTGGCCAAATTGGATAGGGATCCCGGCATTATTGAACCATTGGTCCCCGTGGATCTTGTGGTGGATCATTCCGTGCAAGTGGACTTTTTTGGTTCCGGCGAAGCCCTGCGCATGAACCTTGATCTGGAGTTTTCGCGGAATCGCGAGCGCTACCAATTCCTCAAGTGGGGGCAACAGGCGTTTGAAACGTTTGGTGTGGTGCCCCCCGGCATCGGCATTGTCCATCAGGTCAATTTGGAATATCTCGCGAAAGGTGTCCTTTCCAAAGAGGTAGAAATTTCCAATCTCAAATCCAGGCTCTTCTATCCTGATACCCTGGTCGGCACGGATTCACACACCACGATGATCAATGGTCTGGGCGTTGTGGGCTGGGGAGTGGGAGGCATTGAAGCCGAGGCTGGGATGCTCGGGCAGCCCGTCTATTTTCTGACTCCTGAAGTGGTGGGGGTTCATTTGACCGGGTCCCTTGGGGAAGGTGTGACGGCCACAGACCTTGTGCTGAGAATCACCGAGCGTCTGCGGCAAGCCAAAGTTGTTGGCAAATTTGTCGAGTTTTATGGAGAAGGCGCGGCAGCGCTCGCCGTCACAGACCGGGCCACGATCGCCAACATGGCACCGGAATATGGAGCAACCATGGGCTTCTTCGGCATCGATGAGGAAACGGTGGCCTACTTACGAGGCACGGGGAGGCCGGACGGTCATTGTCAGGCCTTCGAAAATTATTACAAAGCCCAAGGGCTCTGGGGCATCCAGCGAAAAGGGGCTATCGATTACAGTGTCGAGATCGAACTTGATTTGGCAAGTGTGGTGCCCGGGCTTGCCGGACCCAAACGCCCCCAGGACCGGATTGACCTTCCGGCTCTTAAAACCACGTTCGAAGCCCTCATCGAAAAGCCGCTTGCCGATGGAGGGTATGGAAAGACCCGTGAGTCCCTCGAGTTGGGTTTCCCGGTGCATCTCAATGGCAAGGACAACAAAAATCCCACGCAGTCCGGGGATGTGGTGATCAAAAACGGGAGTGTCCTCATCGCGGCGATCACAAGTTGCACCAATACCAGCAACCCGAGCGTGATGCTCGGCGCCGCAATCCTTGCCAAAAAGGCTGTGCAGTGCGGATTGAAAGTCAATCCGGCCGTGAAGACATCCCTCGGGCCAGGCTCGCGCGTCGTCACGGATTACCTCGAAAAAACCGGCCTCCAAACCTATCTCGATCAACTCGGTTTTCAAACAGTTGGTTATGGGTGCACAACCTGCATTGGAAATTCAGGTCCTCTGCATCCCGCGCTGGAAGAAGCCATCACCGGCAATGATCTCATCGCGGCAAGTGTGCTGTCCGGCAACCGCAACTTTGAAGCCCGGGTTCACCAGAATATCCGTGCCAATTTCTTGATGTCCCCCCCGTTGGTTGTCGCGTTTGCCCTTGCCGGCACGGTCGATATCGACCTGACCTCGGAGCCATTGGGTTTTACCCCCGAAGGCAAGGCGGTTTTCCTCAAAGATCTTTGGCCTTCGGCAGAAGAAATCCGCACTGCGATGGCCTCCGCTCTCAGCCCTGAGGTTTACACAAAGCTCTACTCAGATTTTGCAGGCCAGAACCCCAAGTGGAACGAGGTCCCTTCCTCCACGGGCGAAGTTTATGCCTGGGATTCGGACAGCACCTACATCCAACAGCCACCGTTCTTTGAAAACTACACAGGGGAGGCCGGAGACATCGAAAATATTCTGGCAGCTCGCCCGCTCGGGGTTTTTGGAGACAGCGTCACGACTGATCATATCTCTCCTGCTGCGGCCATCAAAAAAACAAGCCCGGCTGGAAAGTTTTTGACCGAACATGGTGTCAAGCAGGAGGACTTTAACAGTTATGGTTCCCGTCGTGGCAATGATCGGATCATGACCCGCGGGACGTTTGCCAATGTTCGCATCAAAAATCTGATGCTTCCAGGCATTGAGGGTGGCTACACCCTTTATTTTGGAGATCGCCCGGTGAGTGCTCCCGACAAAGAAATTGCAGCCGCTGCAGGCCAGCCGACATTTATTTACGATGCCGCCATGGCCTACAAACTGGATGGCACGCCCCTGATCGTCATCGCCGGCCAGGAATACGGCACAGGCTCCAGTCGTGACTGGGCCGCAAAAGGAACCAGTCTGTTGGGGGTGAAGGCCGTTGTTGCCCAAAGCTTCGAACGCATCCATCGCAGCAATCTATGCGGAATGGGAGTTCTCCCTCTTCAATTCCCGGAGGGTGTCAGCGCGCAGACTTTGGAGCTCGATGGCACGGAAACTTTTGATGTGCTTGGATTGTCAAATGACATCGTGCCCCGTCAGGACGTCACGCTGCGCATCAACCGCAAGGATGGCTCTTCCATCGACCAAACGGTCAAACTCAGAATCGATACACCCATCGAAATTGACTACTACCGTCACGGAGGGATTCTACCCTTCGTGCTGGGGCAGTTGCTGGATGCCTGATCAACGCTTCTGACGATATTCGTTCATCAGGTCCACGATCTCGGAACGGCAGGCCAACCAGTCGGAGAGAATTTCCGGGATGATCTCGGAGTCTGCGGAACAGAGTTCAATGGCTGGTGTCGCCTCATTCCATAGCGCAAGCGAACGCTTTAATGTGGCCACAATAAATCCTGGCTCGAAATGATCGGGCCGGGTGAGCGCGCCGGCGAGTTTTGCGCTGACCAGCCAGATTTTTTCGGCGGCTTCCTCGCAACGCGTCGGTGGGTGTGGTGGTTTTGTGGGGTCCTGCGCCGACAATCTCAAACCGAGGTTCTGAGTTCTCTTGACCAGGGGATGCCTGAGGTTGCTGAGTTGCTCGATGATAGCTTCTTCCTCGTCTTCAAATTCCTCCTCCTCGCTGACAATTTCCATATCGTCCGGGTCGTCTGCAAAATCATCATCCCATCCCATTTCCTCCTCGATTTTATCCCAGGCTTCGTCCGAGTGTCCGTGGAGATCGATGAGTTCCATGAGGCGATCTGCCGTGGTGTCCGATTCTTTGAGCTTCTTTTCCCATTCAAACTCATCCAAGGCTTCGGCCTCGACAGCCCCGTCTGTTTCTTGATCAACAGCCTCCTTCTCATCCGGCTCCAGCGTCCACTGAGGAAGGGACAGCTCACACCCGGCTTCCGCAATCTCAACAACAATTCTCCCATTGGCCTCGCTGAACCATTCCAAATAAATTGCATTCGTCCAGTGGCTTGGGAAGGGACGCTTCGCGGCAATGCAAGCCAGCCACTCCGCTTTGGGAACGCTCGGAATACGAAGTTTGCGGGAGGCGGTCAGGGTTCCCGCTTTTCCAATCTGACTGCTCACCAAGCTGGTTGGAAACGGTTCCCCGGTCTCCTGCTCCCGGGACTTGAATTTCAAAAGGCAACCAGCAAGATCCTGCTCAGGGGTGCCTTCCAGGTTTAATCGGATCGGATCGCTCCTGCCCGAAAGCCATAGCTTTCCGCTGATTTTGCCGCGCACACGGCAATCCACTTCGCCCCGTATCACCCAGTTTCCAATCCGGAAGGCCATTCATCAAATTCACGACATCCAACCCTTGGAGTCAATCCCCGAAGTGAGCGTAATTGCAGGAGCAATTGACGCTCGCAAGGTTTTCAGGTACGCAGACAAGACTCAGCTTTTACGATGACAATTATCTTTATCAGCCGGAACAGGGAACAGTTGGGACAATTTTCCGAGGATGAAGTCAAAGCCGGGTTGCAGAGCGGGAGGTTTTTGGGCTCCGATCTTGCCTGGAAAGAAGGGCTTGCGGAGTGGAAGCCTCTTTCGACTTTTGGACTGGGGACTTCGATGACTGCAGCGGGTGCTTTCGAAGTTGTTCCCGCAGCGGGTGGCTGGCCGATCTGGGAAGACGCGGCTTCGGTGGGGTGGTTCAAAGCCTGGTGGGAAACAACCTTCGGGGCACTGTTCTCGCCGATCCAATCTTTTTCGCAGATGCGCACCACGGGTGGTTATGGCAAACCCTTGCTTTATGCCGCAGTATGCGCTGCGCTCGGTGGTATTGTGATGGGATTAACGCAGGGTGCCCTGACAATGGTCACGACCGCTGTTGGTGGAGCGGATGCGGTGGCCCCGGGGGCTTCCCTCTGTGCGATTCCCCTGGTGGTTGGAACTACCGTAGTGAGCTCGGCCATCTTCACGGTTCTTGCGGTTTTTGTGTGGGGAGGCATTCTCCATCTTTTTCTGATGCTTTTCGGCGCAGCGAACCAGGGCTTTGAAGCCACAGGGCGTGCTGTTGCCTACTCGGTCGGAGCGGTCAACGCGCTCTACCTCGTGCCAATTCTTGGCATCCTTGTGGCTCTCGTGTGGGGCCCGGTTGTTTACGTGATCGCCATCAAAGAAGCGCAGAAAACCGATTATCTCCGTGCTTCACTCGCTGTGTTTCTGCCGTGGCTTCTCTGCTGCGGAGCCATCGGCTTGATGGTCTTTGCAGCATGGGGAGCCATTGCAGCAGCGATGGCCACCGGGGTTTGATTTTCTCTCAACCCCTTTTGCGGGCCAACCGAAAACTGACTCATGGCGTTTTGGGACTTTGAAGATGCTCGCTACAAAGGAGCACGGGCTCTTGCAATTGCATCCATGGCGGGAGTGGTTGTCACAACCTTGGGGTTGACCTTTCTGTTTTGGAATTATGATGAAAATTCAGCAGACCCGACTGTTGCGGCCCCAACCCCTGAGCCAACCCCCACCCCGCCTCCATCCCCTGAACAAATTCGCCAAGCTAAAATTGAAGAGCTTCGGGGTGAGTTACAGGTGCCAATCGTCCGAAAAGATTGGAACCAAATCGAGGTGATTTCCAAAAAAATTCTTGAGCTGGATCCGAATGACATGGAAGGGTGGCGCCATCTCGGCTGGAGCCAGGAGCAACGCGAGGATTTTGAGGGGGCACTGTCATCTTATTCGCACGTGATCTCCTTGCCGGGCAGCAGCCCTTATAATCTTTTTTTGCGTGCTCGCGTCCACCGGAAGAAGGGAGATTTGGCTGCAGCCATCCTGGATCTGGAGGAGGCTTCCAAGGGTGACCCCGGCAGTGTAGGGATGTCCAACCTTCTGATGATTTTCAAAATTCAAGCAGGAAGGGATGAGGAGGTGCGTTCGATGGTGGCCAACTACGCCATCGTTGGTATCAAAAACCAGGCTGACCTCTGGCTTCTGGGGGCAGCAGCTCTGGCGCTGAAGGAGGGGGACATTCCCACGGCTGATGCCAGTTTGGGGGGATTCCAGGTTGTGGTTGATCCCCAGCTTTTCTCTGAGTTGCTAGGGGATCCGTTTTTTGACCCCTACCGCAACAATAAAGAGCTGATCGATTACTTCTCGCTGTCAAAAAAATAGTGTTTTTTCGCAAGGTCTGAAAAATCGCGGGTTGTCCCCTCGGGGCTGGTGTGCTTTGCTATCCGACTGCCCATGAATATTGTCGTCGAATCCAAACCCAATTGTGTCTCCACCCTCCGCGTTGAAGTTCCTGCCGAGCGTGTCCACCGCGAAAGGGAAACCCTCACCAATGAATTTCAGCGTCATGCCAAAGTCCCTGGCTACCGCCCTGGCAAGGCACCACGCGCTCTCATCGAAACTCGATTTGCAAAAAATATCCTTGAGGAGCTTGGAACCAAACTCGTCCGGGAAACACTCTCAGAGGCTATCAAAGAAAAGAAGCTGCGCGTGTTGTCCGTGACAGATGTCGACGGACCGAACATTGCTTCCGATGACACGCTGCGTTTCGAGGCGACCGTGATCACCGAGCCGGAGTTTGAATTGCCCGACTATTCCAGCATCCCTGCGGATCTCGTGCGCAAGCCGGTCGTCGAGGAAGATGTGACCACCTTTCTGGAGCGCCTGAAGGAGCCGCATTCTACCTTTGACCCGGTCGAAGGTCGCCCGGTTGCGATTGGAGATTTTGCTGTGGCCAGCTATGCGGCCACCCTGGATGGCAAGCCTTTGTCGGAGGCCGTTCCTGAAACGCCTCCGCAGGTTTGTGGCAAACGCAATGCCTGGCTGCTCCTTTCAGATGATGTGCTTGCTCCCGGCTTCAGCGCCGGAATAGCAGGCCTTGAAGTTGGTGGTGAAAAAACCTTCCCCGTCACGTTTCCCGAAGAATTTTCTTTTGAGCCGCTGCGTGGCAAAACGGTGGAATACGCGGTCACCCTTCATGCCATCAACGCAAAAAACACCCCGGAGCTGGACGACACCCTCGCAGATAAAATCGACCCGGGATCCACGGCAGAAGACTTGATGAAAAAAATCCGCGACCGTCTGGAGGCCAGTGCCGACTATTCTTTCGATGCCGAAAAACGTCAGGCGGCCATCAATTTTTTAAGCTCCAAAGTGGATTGCGAGTTGCCGGAAACTTTTGTGGCAAGGGAAACACGCGGCATTCTTCAGGAAATTGTGCGTGAAAACCAAATGCGGGGGATCAGTGACGACGAGATTCAGAACCACCAGGATGAACTGATTGGAGCTGCACAAAAAGGGGCACGCGACCGCGTCCGCACCAACTTTCTCCTTCAGCGTGTGGCGGAAAAGGAAAAGATTGAAGCCACGGAGGCAGACCTCACGGGTCTCATTCTGGAGTTGGCCCAGCGCTACGAGATCCCGGTCAAAAAATTTGTCACTGATCTGAAAAAGAAAGGCGGGATCGACGGACTCCGCGAGCAGGTCCTCGCCCGCAAGGCACTTGATTTGCTGACGGACAAGGTTACCGTGAAAGCTGTCGCCTAATCCCGACGTCATCTCATTTATGCAAAACTCCTATCTCATCCCCACTGTCATCGAGCAAACCGGACGCGGCGAACGGGCCTACGACATTTATTCGCGTCTTCTAAAAGACCGGATCATTTTTATCGGCACACCGATTGATGATCATGTTGCCAATATCGTCATCGCCCAGATGCTCTTCCTGCAGATGGAGGACTCCAAGAAGGACATCAGCATCTACATCAACTCTCCTGGCGGATCTGTGACCGCGGGGCTCGCGATTTACGACACGATGCAATTCGTGACCTGCGATGTGAACACCTACTGCATGGGGATTGCCGCCAGCATGGGTGCAGTCCTTCTTTCTGCTGGAACAAAAGGCAAGCGTTTTGCACTCCCCAATTCCGATATCATGATCCATCAGGTCTCCGGCGGTGCACAAGGGCAGGCCAGTGATGTGGAGCGTCAGGTGGAATTTATGTTCAAGCTCAAAAAACGCCTGAACCGGATTCTTTCCGAGCACACTGGAAAGCCTGTTGAGCAGGTGGAACGGGATGCTGACCGCGATTACTACATGAGCGCCAAAGAAGCCTGCACTTACGGACTGGTGGACCAGGTGGTCGAATCCCGGAAGGATCTCAAGCTGACCGATCATGCCAAGTCCGCTGAATCTCAAAAAACTCCGGAGGCCTGATTCCTCTCTTCAATCTTTCGTGGTTCAAACGTTAAGACTTCCGGTCTTTTTAAAATTGGTGTAAACATCACATCATGGCGCGGGCAAGCAATCTCACGATGTGTTCTTTCTGTGGCAAAAGCCACTCGGAAGTCCGCAAACTCATCGCCGGTCCGGGTGTTTACATCTGCGACAGCTGTATCACCGTCTGCAAAGGAATTCTGGACAAAGAGTTCACTGACGAAGATCGCAAGACCCGCACGACCATTCGTGTGCCAAAACCCGCGGACATCAAGCGGGAGTTGGATGCGCACGTCATTGGACAGGACGTTGCCAAAAGAGTTCTTTCTGTGGCCGTTCATAATCATTTCAAGCGCATTCTCGTGCCTGGCAAAACGCCGAGTCTGGGGGCCAACTCGCTTGCGGACGTCGAGATTGAAAAAAGCAACATTCTTCTTCTTGGCCCCACAGGTTCCGGGAAGACCCTTCTTGCCCGAACGCTGGCAAAAATCCTGGACGTGCCATTCTGTATTGCGGACGCCACGTCAATCACCGAGGCGGGGTATGTGGGGGAAGACGTCGAGACCATTATTCTCCGTCTATTGCAAAATGCGGACTACGACGTCAAACGTGCTGAACTCGGCATCATTTACATTGATGAGATCGATAAAATCGGCCGCCGCACCGAGAATGTCAGCATCACCCGCGATGTCTCAGGGGAAGGCGTTCAACAAGCTTTGCTCAAAATCCTGGAAGGCACGGTCTGCAATGTTCCTCCTCAAGGAGGTCGAAAACATCCCCAGCAAGAATACATTCAGGTCAACACGGAAAATATCCTCTTCATTTGTGGAGGAGCTTTTGTGGGCTTGGACAAAATCATTGAGCGACGGTTGGGTGGAAAGACGCTCGGTTTCCACAGCCATGACCAGCCTTCGCAAGCCGCCTCGGGTAATCTCCTTGTCGAACCGGAAGATTTGCTCGCGTATGGATTGATTCCGGAATTCATCGGGCGCCTTCCGGTCACCGCAAACCTCGCCCCTCTGACCGAAGATGAACTCGTGAGTGTTCTCACCGAGCCAAAAAACGCGCTGGTGAAACAATATGCCAAGCTGATGTCCATGGAAGGAATCGACCTGCTCTTCACAAAGGATGCGCTCAAGGCCCTTGCGGCCGAATCTTTGCGGAAGGGCACGGGAGCCCGGGCTTTGAGGTCGCTGATCGAAAAAATCATGCTGGATGTCATGTATGATGCACCCAGCCGGAATGATCTTGCGGAGGTGACCATCAACCGTGCTGCGGTCGAGGGCAAGCGGCCACCTATTCTCCGTCGCAAGCAAGAGAAAGAGGCCGCGTAACTTCTCGAAAGGCGGGCTCTCCGAAGCGCAGGGCTTGCGGAGAACCCTTTCCTAGGGGGGAATCACCGACACCAACCGTAGGAGTTATTATACCTTGCCTGGCGGTAGATGGGCCGGGACACGGGTCCACAATTCCAGCCGGAGTTCCGGTAGACCACCCGGGGCCTGTAAGCAACCACCGGAGCACAAAACACAGGTCGTGGGGCATAATACACCGGGCGGGGTTGGTAACACCCTCCCGTGGAGATTGAGATTCCGAAACGGGGGCCACCCGCATGAACCGAAGAGGCAACCGCGAGCATCCCGGCAAGCAACAACAGTGTGAGTTTGATTTTCATAGGTTTGTGTGAGCAATTGTAACAACGAACATGATTCAAAAATATTCAAAACCCGTTCTACGGGTCCTTCTCCCGGTCACAGCCGCCTTCCTTGCGCTGGTGCTCTCGGGTTGCGCTTCGGTGAGCTCAACCTCCATGTATTATTTTCCTTCCACAACAACCCTCTACCCCCCCAAGCCCAAAGATGCCCCCATCCCCATCCTCGGTAAATCACCGGACCGCCCCTATAAAAGTATTGGCAAGCTGACGTTTTCTTCCACTCGGGGATGGCGATTCCTTCGGGATAGCATTCTGTACAATGCCCGTGCGAACGGAGCGGATGCTGCCATTCTTCGCGACACAAATTCCCGGCAGCAGACCCGCCTGGTGACCGTTCCCCCGCGATTTAATTATATCCCTGTGCCCGGCCCCGTTTACAGGAACAAAAATGGTGAGGTCTACTACTATGGGACCACCTATATTCCTGACTTCCAGCCCGGATATGTCTTCCCCAGCACATGGACTATTACCTCCATTGATGCAGAAATGATTGTCTTCAAAAAATGACAGCTTCCTGCCACTTCGAACAACGCGAACCGATTTGTCCTCCTGCGGAAGCCACCAAAGTGCTTCTCCACAGTTGTTGTGCCCCGTGCTCGGGCGAAGTTATGGAAGCCATTCGGGCATCCGGCGTTGAGATGACAGTTTATTTTTACAACCCCAACATTCACCCGCGCGAAGAATACGATTTGCGAAAACTTGAAAATATCTGGTTCGCTGAGCAGATGGGCATTCCATTTGTTGATGCCGACTATGACACGGATCGCTGGTTTGAGCGGGTGAAGGGATTGGAGTGGGCTCCGGAGCGCGGGGAGCGCTGCACGGTGTGTTTTGATATGCGTTTTGAGCGTACCGCTCTTTATGCCCACGAACATGGATTCCCATTGATCACAAGTTGCCTGGGGATTTCGCGCTGGAAAAACCTGGACCAAATCAATGGGTGCGGCATGCGCGCAGCGTCCCGCTACCCTGGATTGAACTACTGGACCTTCAACTGGCGCAAAAAAGGGGGAGCCCAGCGCATGCTGGAAATTTCGAAGCGGGAAAACTTTTATCAGCAGGAATACTGTGGATGTATTTATTCGCTGCGTGACACGAACCGCTGGAGGTCATCCAATGGCCGCCCGAAGATTGCCCTTGGTGAAAAGTATTACGGCGTAACGGAGGGCGACGTTTGACCCCCCGCGTCCTGCTCACAGTCCTGGTTCTTGTCTTGTGTGCCGGGGGTGTCACAGCCGCGTTTGTTCTGGACGCCGAAGTGGCACGGGAAGTTCGCTTTGTTCAAGGAAAGGACTGGAAGTCCGATCCTATGAACCGGTTTCACTCTCAGGTTAGAAAGTGGGGGGACTGGCCATGGTTGATGGTTGCCGGGGGGGTGGGGTTGGGTTTTGCGCGTATGGCAAAGAACAGGCGATGGACCCGCTTGCTTGTTGCCGCCATGGTGGCATCGACTCTGGCAGGGATGGTCGTGAATTTTTCCCGCCTCACCACCGGGCGCACCCGTCCACGGGCAAGCCCTGAAATTGCCCAAGGCTTTTATGGCCCGTGGCATGAAGGAAAACTGCTCATTGGCAATTCCAAATACAACGCCTTCCCCAGCGGCCACACAGCCACAGCCTTCGGCTTTGCATGGCCGCTGCTCTTCGGTTGCCCGCCTGCAGGAATCGCGGCCTTGGGAGTGGCGGCACTTATTGCCTGGTCAAGCATCATGCTCGGTGCCCACCACCTCTCCGATGTGGTGGTTTCGATCCTGGTCTCTGCCGGCATCGGGTGGATGGTTTGGCAATGGACGGGGAAATCCGGAGAAGCCACGTGGGAGAGGCTCCGGCGGATCTTTAAAATTGCCCCCGAAAAAGAGTAGCTCCAGATCTAAGACTCCCGAGAGCTTCAGGTTTCGGTCGCCTTGCCAAGAATCAAGGCCGATTGCCGCAACACCTCACAGAGTTTGTTTTGAGCCAGTGGTTTGGTCAGGTAGTCGTCCATGCCGGCAGCCATGCAGGCCTGGCGCTCCTCATGGAGAACATCGGCTGTGAAAGCCACGATTCGTGTTTTTTCGGGCCTGGTGTGTGGTTGTTGGATATTCCGGATTTCCCTGGTGGCTTCAATGCCATCCATACGAGGCATGTGAACATCCATCAGAACCAAATCATATGGCTTCGACCGGCACGACTCGAGCGCGGATTTGCCATCAGCCACAAGGTCAGGGTGATATCCCAGTTTCTCAAGAATCAAGCGGGTGAGACGGGCATTCACATTGTCATCTTCCGCCACAAGAATGCTCAAAGGATGAGCGGCAGCAAAGGTTTTGTCTGGAAACACGGGAGGTGGAGTGCACAGGCTTTGGATGGATGTCCTGGTGGCGAACGGGAGTTCGAAACAAAACTCCGATCCGATGTCGGGAGTGCTTGTGGCCTGCAGAGTGCCGCCCAGCAGATTGACGAGCAATTTTGAGATGGCAAGTCCGAGACCTGTGCCCCCATGCGATCTTGAAATGCTGGCATCGGCCTGGGTGAAGGGTTCGAAAATGCTTCCCAGCTTTTCAGCAGGGATGCCAATACCTGTGTCCTTAACCCGGAAACGAAGATGTTTGACGGGAGACTGATCGGGCACGGGCTCGACACTGATGGTGACGGACCCTTTCTGCGTGAACTTGATGGCATTCCCGGCAAGATTCATGAGGATCTGACTCAAACGGCCCGCATCTCCGACCAGTTGAGTGGGTGTGCCTTGCGCGACTTCTGCAGTGAGGGAGATCCCCTTGGATTTTGCCATTCTTGAGAGCAGGGTGACGACCGTCTCAACGGTTTCGGCAGGAGAAAAAGCAGCTTTTTCCAGTTGGAGACGGCCGGATTCGATGCGGCTGTAGTCCAAAATGTCATTGATGATCCGCAGCAGGGCTTCGCCACTTTCTTTGATGGTGCGTGTGTAATCCCGCTCTTCGCTTGGAAGGTTGCCTTCCAGGAGCACATCGGCAAAACCAATGATGCTGTTCATCGGGGTTCGAATTTCGTGGCTCATCACGGCCAGGAAATTGCGTTTGGCCTTTTCTGCGGCTTGCGAGGCCCGGGTGAGTTCCTTCTCGTTTTCCAAAGCCGCCGCCAGCTGTTCCTCCATGGCTTTCCGGGCTGTGATGTCCACCAGGACCCCACTCATCCGGGCGGGCCGTCCGTCCTTGTTGACTTCAGAAATTCGAGCACGCAAAAGAACCCATCGGAACGACGCGTCTTTGGCCTTCATCCGGTATTCGGCCTCAAAAAGCTCGGTTTTTCCACTGAAGTAGGCGTTTTTGGCCAGTTGGATGGGTGAGCGGTCTTCGTCAGGAATAAGTGACTGCCAAAATCCCGGCGATTCTCCAATTTCCTGCAGCTCGTAGCCGAGTTCCTTTGCCCAGTGTTCCTCAACCACGATTTCATCAGTCTCTTCCTGCCAGTCCGCCAGACTCATGCCGGCCCCCCAAAAGGCCACGGCCAACCGTTCCCGGCTTTCTGACAGCGCAAGTGCTGCCTCGCGCGATTCGGTGATATCTTGAAAAGTTCCAACAATCCGCCTCAACTCGCCCGTCTGCTGATCGTACTCAGGTTCGCCGATGACACGAACCCAGATGGCCCGTCCTTGAGCATCGTGAAAATCGACTTCAAAGTCGAACGTCCGGCCTTCCTTCTCACAGGCCTCCACAGCTTGTGCAACCTTCAGGCTTGCGGCCGGAGGGTAAAAGGCAAGGGCCTTCCCGACATCGGGTTGATAATTATCAGGCACCGCATGAATCCTGCGAGTTTCCGGACTCCAGTAAAGGATTCGCTCAGGCATTGCCAGAGACCAGCCTCCAACCTTGCTCATTCTCGCGGCAAGCCGCAGGGAGCTCTCACTCGACCGCAGCACCTCCTCATCCTGCTTTCGACGGGTGACGTCAGCAAAGGTCACCACGGCACCGTCGCCAAGTTGGGTGGCGCGAAGGTAAAACCAACGGATCGATCCCTCCTGTTCGAGGGCAAACTCCCGGGACGCAGCGATTCCATGCACGCTCACCTCCTCAACCCATGGTGCCAGTTCGTCGATGATCTCTTTGCCACCAGGTTTAAGGAGTTGGGCTCCTGCGCGATTGGAGCGAACGACCCGCAGTCCTTGAAGCTCTCCCCCCGGCTTGCGATAAGTTTCAAGAGAAATGATTCCGTGCATGGAGGATTTGAAGATCTTGTCAATCTGATCCCGCACATGAGCCAGGTGTTGAAACGCCAGTGTGGCGGCAAAAGAGACGGGAACCATCAACAACATGGCCACGCCGCTCACCAGCCACACCCCACTTTGTTTTTCCCGGATGGCGGAGGAAATCGATGCTTTGGGAATTTTTGTGATGATCTTCCAATCCAAACGCTGAGGATTCGCAAGATGGGGTTGCGGCTTGTGCGGGCTGAAGCCCTCAAGCGAGGCCCCCAATCCGCTAATGCAATAAACATCTCCATTCTTAACAATCCACTGAGGCTTGTCCTCCTCCGGAAAACGGAAGGTGAAGGGAGGTGGCACGTCGGATGGCTGGCTGCGGGTCATTGTCCAACGGCCCCCGCTCCCCGGAACAATCGTCCATCCCCCGAAGACACTTGCCACAGCTTTGTAATCTCCCGGTGCCCCCCCTCCTTTGTCCACCTCCTGGAGAAGGGTATGGAAGTGATAGGAAAGGAGAATGCCCCCCGATGAACTTCCGTTGGCAGGTGCGAAGCGGGCACCCAGGTGCATAAGAATTTCATCTGGTCGGCTCTCCCCGCCCGCAAAAGAAATGTCCTCAACATCCGAAAAATATACCTCATCGCCGCTAAGTCGGAGCGTTTCGTCCATGGCAGATATTGTCAAAGGAGTCACCGATCCAAGATTTCGATCCCCCGCATGCCATGCAGGATCTTTGGAGATTTGGAACAAGACCTTTCCGGCATTGTCGAACACCGTGACTGCGTGATAGCTGGAGGAAGCTGCCACAAAAGCTTCAAGCACGTGATAAAAAGATTCCGTGGAACGTTGATCTCCAGAGTTTGTTACGATGCCTCTGTGTTCCCCGACAGATTTTAAAAAGAAGAGATCATTCACACGCCCGGCCAGGCGTTTTGTGATGAGATGGGTGTCACGATCAAGTTCCTCCAACTGGAGAGCAGCTGCGTCCTGAATAACCTGGCGTTTCAGGATTGCCTCAGCCAGAAAGGCTGCGATCACGATCAGAGCGGCCGTGCCAGCAGCTATCAGCAGGGCGAGCAACCAATCGCGGATATGGGCGGTCCGCGCCATGTTGAAATTATAGCTCGAAAATCTAATGTGTCACCATAACAACGCGACCATCACCGTAGAGGCGATTACTGCGGCCGAAGTGAACGGGGTCCAGATCCCGGAGCACGATGATCTTTCCGAGGGGCCGTGTGACGAGGCCCCGGCGCCTTGAGAGGATTTTTGGGGCCACACTTTGTTCGCCATCGATGCGGGGAACCCACTCATAGCTGGTGCCTACGGCGGAGAACCGATTATTCATTTTGACATCTGCGGGGCAGCGGAGGCCTTTTTCGGAAATGCCGTAAGGGGCAAAGGCTTCCAACATGGTGACTGGCTCCACATCGCCGGGCAATTCGTCGTCCTCCTCATAGACCGTGTAGGGCGGAGGATTATTGATGTAGGGAAACCGGCCATCATTGTCGCTCACGTAGCTATTGACGGCCACCCCAAGGCTCCGGAGATTGCCGAGGCAGGCCGTGCTGCGGGCTCGCTCCAGCGTTCTGGAAAATTCGGGGGCCGCGAGGACTCCCAGCATGGCTATGATCGAGAGGACAACCAGAAGTTCAATCAATGTGAAGGCTCCTGCGAGGGAAGGCTTTAAGCGCTGGGTCATTGGGCGGCGCTTTGAGCCTGTTGTTTGCGCTCGAAATATTGGCGGTAACGCTGGCTGCGTTGTTCAGGGGATCGTTTGTCGTCCCTTGCGGCCATGCGATCAGCCATGCGCTCTTGAATTTCCGGGCGTTCCATCATCTCGGCAACCTTGGCCCGACGCTCTTCCTCCGGCAATGCGCGGACCTCCTGCCAAAAGGCCCGCATTTCGTCAAATTCCTTGCGGGCCGCCTGTTGCTCCTCTTTGGGTAGCAGGGCAATTTGAGCCTCCATCCGTTCCGCCATCCACTCGGGGTTGCCACGCGGTCGGTTCCCTGCGTTCCGGCCCTCTTCCCGTTGTCCCCGCTCCGGCTGAGGCTCCCCGGCATTCGGATTCCCGGGCCCACGCACCCGGAGCAGGACAACTTCCTGCATCTGCCCCTTGGCAGCTGATGCGAGCCGTTTGGCGACCTCGGAGGCCTCACCTGCCTTGGGGAAATTGGCCACAACCGGATTCCAATCCACGGGTACCGCAAAGGATATTCCTGTCTTCTGCGAGGCTTGATCCAACAGAGCATGAAGCGAGCGGTCCTCCATGACGCTGGGTTTAAAAACGACCTTGCGGGGATCAGGAACAGCATCTCCTTGCGGCATCATCCCGCCCCCAAAACCTGACGCAAACACTTTCCAGCCCTCAGCGCGATCCGAGGCAGAAATCGCGGCGATCCCTGCCAGCGCCTGGGCTTTGTCCGGAGCCATCACATAAGCCATTCGCATGCTCCCTTCCAATCTGACTGAGAGCGTGTCCAGGACCTCAAAGACGGGTGCACTTTTTGCCTGGAGGGTTACTTTTGTGTCCGCGTCTGCATTGGTTGCGATTTTCACCCGGCTCTGCCTTTCAATCGAGGCAATGACTTTCGAGAGGGGGGCTTCCACAAAGTTGACAGTGACCAACCCCCATCCAGCCACCCATCGCCAAATAATGGCGGACGCGAGCACCAGCGCCACCAAACCCAAAATGAGAGCCCGTTTGTTCATTCCCTAAAAACCCCGGAATTCAAACAAAGTCGCGGAAAACAGAACGTTTTTCGTTTTTCACCAGGAATCCCGCACCGGAGATCAGCCATGTTGCTAGGTTGCGTCAGGGAGGATTTCCTTTGTCAGGCGCTGAATGCCATCCCGCGCGAACTCGCTGGGCGGGTATTCTTTCTGGGCTTTGAGATACCAAGCCAGGCTGGAGCCGGGTTGTTTTTTGGCCTCCAGGTTCTGGGCTTCGCGCAAGGCTCTCACAAAGTCGGCAGCGCGGGTTGTGAGATCCGACCGGAGTTGGTTGAGTTTGTTGTCATCGGGATTCTCTCGAAAAGCCCGCTCGGCGCTTTCCCAGGCTCCGGCATAGTCACCACGTTTCTCGATTTCCTGGGACCGGATGATCGCGGCTTCCACAGTGGACATGTTGTCCAAGACCTGCCGGAGTTGTTCCTGTCGCTCCGGGTGCATGGCTGTTGCGGCGATAAAGCGCATGCGGTCATCAAAAATCTGACGGTAATTTTTTTGCCCGAGAAGCTGATCAAAATCGAGGAGTGCCCGTCCTTGGACATCAGCCTGGGAGAAGATCTGGCCGCTCACCTCGGCCAAAGATGGATTTCTCGGCCAGATCTCGGTGGCGGCACGGAGTTCGGTCTCCAGCACCTCACGGTCCCCGCTCACCGCCGCATTCCGGGCTTTCGCGATGTGCATGGCCGAGACGGTTTTGGCTGTCTCAATGGCTGCCATGGGCTTGGAACTGTCAAAGTCCTTTGCCGACTTCGCCAACTCGGCGACAATGGTTTCTGCCAGGGCGTAGTCTTTGACCTCGATGGCGCTGATGAGTTTGTTCGTGGCTTGGGCAAAAGCAAGAGCCTGCCGCTTGTCGTCTCGATCGAGTGTCCGGACCTCGGGAAGATATTCTCCGATCAGAAAGGTCTCAGCCAGCCGTTTGGTCGCGCTCTCCAATTCCTTTTTTTCGAGCAGGAAGCGGAAGGCCGCGACACCCTCCCTCACATCGCGCATCACCTCATTCGCCATGGAATCAATAGTGCCCAGCGTTGGTGGCAATCCTGTGGTTTTCGAGAAAAGGTTTTTCGCGTCGTCCCCGACCCTTAACTGACTGTCGCCATCCGCGAAGATGCTCCGGTAAAACCGCGTGCCAATCACCACGTGCTGAAAACGCCGCTGAAGAAAAAGCTGCACCAACAGCGCCTGAAATTCGATTTTGACCTGCAACTCCGCGACCTCGCTTTTGAGCTGGTTCGCTTTCAGCAGGCCGTTGATTTCGGCCAAACGGGTCAGAATCGGCTGCATCTCCATATCGCGCTTAAGATTTGATGAGCTTTGAGCCTGGGTGTTTGCAGCTTCGTTGGTGCCTCCCGAGCGTCCCGGCTCCAGCGAATTGCCTTGGGCGGTTACCTTGGCGTTCCACTCCAACCGCTTGCGCTCTCCCTCAAGGCCGTTGTTGGCCGCCACCAGGCGGTCCTTGCTGCGTCTCGCAAGCCATGACGAATAAACCTGATTGGCGATAGCGTCACACAAGTTGGCATCCATATCAAACGCCGAGGCCTTCGGGAGCAGTTGAAAGGCTTCATCCGTGGACGCGGGTGTGATGCTGTTTGGCGCCATCTTGTCCATGATGGACTCAATGATGGTCTGGTACTCGTGGTCAGCTGCATCGTCAGATTCGGGGGCACTCAAGAACTTCTCGAAGCGGGCTTGAAACATCCGGTTGTTATTGATGTTCCAGTTCCTGCCATCCCAGGTCACAATTTCGCTTCCGGGATCCAGGATCGGCACATCACCTCCCAGGAATGAGGACTGGGATCCTCCTGCCGGAGCGGGAGCTGCCTGGGCGGGGGCTGCGGCG
>JBGSPC010000124.1:0-28003 GCA_041738805.1 Terrimicrobiaceae bacterium
TCGATGCCGGGCCTGCATGCCGGGGATGATTCGTTGGCCTCGTTAAAAATCGAATCAAAAAAATAACTGCAGATTCCGAAAATCTCGCTCTCGCGGCCTAATTGAGCCGTGACGAGGAAGTGGCGACGCCTGCTAGCCACCGACTCGACGCCAGCAGGCTGGCTGAACACCGGTGCGACCGCGGTGGTCAGTGAATTCGATTTCGTGGACGCTTAGGAGGGGGTGGCGCGGCGATTCGCAGCTACCCTCCGAATCTAATAATCGCATAAGCATGTAGACGGTTTGGCTGAAATCTTCAGGGACAGGGGTTCGACTCCCCTCGCCTCCACTTATTGATTATAAGCAACTTACACTGTGCGGGTGTCTTGGTTAGAGTCTGGGTAGGAGTTTGTCCTCCATAGTTTTTTACTGTGTTTTGGGATAAGAACTAGCATAAATGAAACATCCTTATGTAGGCATGATCTGCTATAGAAATATCGCAATTTCGTCCACTCGGCACTCAGACCCCCAGCATTAAAATGACTGTCAAAAAATTTCACGGCGAAAAACCTCCGCGATCAACAAACGCAATATCCACCTCAAAAAGGGCAAAGGAGGCTTCGAGCCTTTCGAAATCAGGGGAGCCTTCCGCAATGGACTTGCTCCAGATCGCTTCGTGGTACTCCATGATTTTACCCCCACCAAGCTCCGCTCTCCCAGAAGAGGATTGCGATAAAGGGTGGACCAATCGGCTCCCATATAATGAGGATCACTTTCTTGAAAAAGCTCTCGAAGATGCCGCCCATCTTTATTACATGGCAAAAGCGGTGTCGAAAAGGCTGGATGGAAAAGATCCATGGATTCAGAGACGGGAATTGGAAAAGCCACTCGATAGCACTTTTTTTTTCACTCATTTATGGAGCCAAATACCCACTGACCCCGTTGTTTCTGATGAAGATGCTGTGGGTGAGTTCGGATTAAAATCGCCAAGTTCATTAAAAGCTCACGCCCGCAAATTTAATTTTCTCCGAAAGGATGAAAAACCGTTCTCAAGATCAGAACTCAATATTCTGAAGGCGCTTGGCAAAAAATGGGAGACTGCCGAGAACAAAAGACGTAAGAGCAAGTCTCGAAATAAGGCAAAGGCAGATAAGAAGGGAACCGTCAATCAGCCAGAAAGTGAATCCAGTGATTCGAATGTTGGGACTATGACCTATAGCTGGATTGTTGAAAACCTTAACCAAGCACTTAAGGATAATAACATTCCTGTGGCACCATTCAGGTTCTTTGCCAAACCAGAGGAGAAAAAACAAGAGACAGGACCCCTGATTGCAAAAAAAAGGCTGAAAAAAATGGGAGCCCTGACCAAGAAAAAAAAGTAGTGCAGAAATAAACAAACAGGCTCCTCAGACGGCACCTCGTTTTTCGCGCCCAGAAATTTCCACCTTAAGGAGGCTTTGGTATCGCGAGTTGGCGTTGCAAGTTTGAGTCCGGGAGCGTGTCCTCTTATTCCTCCCCTACCCCCGTAGATGTCCTTCCCCGCATCGTAGGATTCACGGGATATGAGGATTCTTGAAGCACCTAACACATCATCTGGGCCGCGTCCGGAATTCATGGACGTCCGCACCCCAGTCCCCCCATTCCTCAGAACCTTCATCCAGAACTACGCAAACCACTGGCCCAGACGATCAGGGTGTAGGACAGCTAGAATGCAGTCGGTCATGATCACCCCGGTGTATGCCAACGCATCTCTATATCTCGTTCCGCCAACTGGGAGCGTGCATTTTTCCGAGGTGCAGTCCATGATCCGCAACCAGCTTACCTGAACGTCCGTTATTGAAATGTCCAACCTTTCCTCCTTCATTTGGTCCGTCGCTGATCTTCTCCGGGGTGACTACAAACAGAGCGACTATGGCAAGGTTATCCTGCCATTTACCGTCCTGCGACGGCTGGATTGCGTGCTGGAGGCCACGAAGCTTGACGTGCTCGCCGAGTTGGCAAAGCGGGAAAAAGCCGGGCTGAACCCCGAGCCGTTTCTCCTGCGTAAGGCGGCCCAGCATTTTTACAATACCTCGCCGTTGGACATGAAGAAGCTCATGGGCGACCAGGACCACATTGGCGAAAACCTGCGCGCCTACGTGCAAGCGTTCTCGCCGGCCGTGCGTGACATCTTCGAGAAATTCGATTTTCACACCCAGCTCGACCGGCTCGACCGCGCCGGGCTCCTCTACCAGATCACGGAAAAGTTCGCCAATATCGATCTCCACCCGAAGGCTGTGAGCAACGCCCAGATGGGGGCCGTCTTCGAGGAGCTGATCCGAAAGTTCGCGGAAATCTCCAACGAGACTGCCGGGGAGCACTTCACCCCCCGCGATGCCATCCGGCTCATGGTCAACCTCCTCTTCATCGAGGATGACGACTCCCTGACCAAGGCCGGTGTCGTGCGCAGCCTTTACGACCCCACAGTGGGCACGGGCGGCATGTTGAGCGTGGGCGGCGAGCATATTTTCAGCCTGAACCCCGATGCCCGGCTCGTCATGTATGGGCAGGAGCTCAACCCCGAGTCCTACGCGATCTGCAAGGCCGACATGCTTATCAAGGGCCAGGACATTGCGAACATCATCTTTGGCAACACCCTCTCAGCTGATGGGCTGCTGGGAAAACTCTTCGACTACATGCTCGCGAATCCGCCCTTCGGCGTGGAGTGGAAGAAGATCGAGGCGATCATCCGCAAAGAGTTCGAGCAGATGGGCTACAATGGCCGCTTCGGTCCCGGCCTGCCTCGCGTGAGCGACGGGTCCCTGCTGTTCCTCCTACACCTGATTTCGAAGATGCGCCCGGCGGCCGATGGCGGCAGCAGGTTCGGGATCGTGCTCAACGGCTCCCCGCTTTTTACCGGCGGAGCGGGCAGCGGCGAGAGTGAGATCCGTCGTTACGTGCTGGAGAATGATCTCGTGGAGGCAATCATCGCCCTCCCGACGGACATGTTCTACAACACCGGCATTTCGACCTACATCTGGATCGTCAGCAACCGGAAAACCAAGGCCCGCAAGGGCAAGGTCCAGCTCATCGACGCCAGCGGGTTCTGGCAAAAAATGCGGAAAAGCCTCGGCAGCAAACGCAAAGAACTCAGCCCCGAGCACATCGAGGACATCACGAAGCTGTTCGGCAATTTCCGCGAGGTCACCCGCGACGGCAAAACAGAAGGGTCGAAGACCCCCATCAGCCGCATCTTCAAAAACGAGGACTTCGGCTACCGCACGATCACCGTCGAGTGCCCCGAGCGTGATGCCGCCGGTAAAATCGTCCTTGGCACCAAGGGCAAGGGGAAAGGCAAGCCCGTGCCGGATGCCAGCCTCCGAGACACCGAGAACGTCCCGCTCGCCGAGGACGTGGACGCGTATTTCAAACGCGAGGTCCTGCCCCACGCGCCCGATGCCTGGATCGACCACGAGAAGACCAAGGTCGGCTACGAGATCCCGTTCAACCGCCACTTCTACGTCTTCCAGCCCCCGCGTCCGCTGGCCGAGATCGACGCCGATTTGAAGGGTGTCACCGACCGCATCCTCACCATGATCGAAGGGCTGACGAAGTGAGCTTCCCGCGGTATCCGAGCTACAAGGACAGCGGCGTGGAGTGGCTCGGCGAGGTGCCGGAGGGGTGGGAAAAGCGCCCCCTTCAATCTGTGGCCTCGACCGCAGACTCCATTTTCATCGATGGTGACTGGATTGAGAGCAAAGACATTTCAGACTCGGGAGTTAGGTATCTGACATCAGGCAACGTTGGAGCAGGATCATACAAGGAGCAAGGACAGGGATTTATCACTGCCACTACTTTTAAGAGCCTCAATTGCACGGAAGTGCTTCCCGGTGACATCTTGATCTCTAGGCTAAACCTGCCTATCGGAAGAGCGTGCGTAGTCCCGGATCTCGAAAACAGGATTGTAACCTGTGTTGACAACGTCATCGTTCGGTCAAGTCCGTTGTTCGATAGGAGATTTATCGTTTATCTCCTTTCTTCAAAGCATCACTTTGCAAACACTGAAAACCTCGGGAGGGGAAGCACTATGCAGCGGATCAGCAGGAGCATACTGGGAAAAATTCGATTCGCTTTCCCACCCCTCCCCGAACAAACCGCCATCGCCGCCTTCCTCGACCGGGAGACGGGGAAGATTGATGAGCTGGTGGCGGAGCAGCGACGGCTGATGGAACTGCTAAAAGAAAAACGCCAGGCCGTCATCTCCCAAGCCGTGACAAAGGGCCTCAACCCCAGCGCCCCCATGAAGCCCTCCGGCATCGAATGGCTCGGCGATGTGCCGGAGCATTGGGAGGTGACGCGCATTGCCAATGTGTTTCGTGAGGTCGCTGAGGATGGAACGGACGAACTGCCCATTCTCAGTGTCTCGATCCATCACGGTGTTTCCGATCAAGAGCTTGACGAGGAGGATATGGAACGGAAGGTCACACGCAGTAACGACCGGTCCAAATATAAGCAGGTCGCTCCCAGCGATCTGGTGTACAATATGATGAGAGCTTGGCAGGGCGGATTCGGCACCGTGACGGTCGAGGGAATGGTCAGCCCCGCTTATGTCGTCGCCCGTCCCAAGAAGCCATTGGAGACTGCATATATTGAACATATGCTGCGCACGCCTCAAGCCATCGAACAAATGCGCCGCCATTCGCGAGGTGTGACGGATTTCCGCCTGCGTCTTTACTGGGACGAGTTCAAAAATATCACGGTTGCGCTTCCTTCCCAAGATGAAGCCAAAGCCATTTGTGCCAACATTGCCAAGATGGACGAATTTTTCACAAACATGACCGCCGTCAGTGAGCGCGCCATCGACCTGCTGCAAGAACGCCGGACCGCACTAATCTCCGCCGCCGTCACCGGCCAGATTGACGTGCGAAAAGCTGCCGATATAAAAACCGCATGAGCATGACCCCCAAAACCATTCAGATATTTCTGCCGGGCGGCGATCCGCGAGGCATCCGCGTGGCCGAGATCACAACCCGGATCGTGCAGGTGATCGAAGTGCCCCGTAGCCTGCTGGCAGACTTCCTCAAGATGCCGGAGAGCAATCAGGTCGCCTTGTATTTCCTGTTCGGCGAGTCCGAGGACGGGGCGGAGCAAAAGGTTTATCTCGGGCAAACAGGAGATGTGAGGGCGCGTCTCACCAAGCACAACAAGGAAAAGGATTTTTGGGAACGTGCCCTAGTTCTCATTTCCCGGACGAACAGCCTCACGCAAACACATGCGCTATTTCTGGAATGGCATTGCCTCCAAGCCACCCGAAAGGCTGCTCGCTACGCGGATGAAAATGGCAACAACGGAAGCAAGCCGCACACGCCCGCGCCATTGGAAGCCGACTGCATGGAAATCTTTGAAACCGGGCAGGCATTGCTGTCCACGCTTGGTTACCCGATCTTCGATGCTGTCGCAAAGACCGACACGGCAACAAAGCAACAGGAACTTTATTTCTGCAAAGGTTCTGACGCCGATGGGCGTGGACTTTATACCCCCGAGGGGTTTGTCGTGCTGAAGGGATCAACCGGGCGCAAAGACAACGTGCCATCCTACGTAGGTACCAGCGGGCATCGTCATCGTCTTCAGCTTCTCAAATCCGGAGTTATGCGGGAGGAGGGGGAAAGCGTAGTGTTCGAGAAAGACCACTTATTCAGTGCTCCGAGTATGGCAGCCCAAGCACTCATGGGTCGAACGGCAAATGGGTGGCTGGAGTGGAAAACGAAGGATGGAAAAACCATGGATATGGTCAAACGGCAGGAGTCAAGTCAATCATGAGCTATAACGCCCAACTCTGAATCAGCCATGCTCGGAAAACACATCTCAGTCTGCGAGGACTCCCTCACTGCATCGGTTATTACACATCTCCTGCATCTCCCGTGTGAACTTTTCTGGAGGATTTTGCGAAATGCCTGTTATACAGAGAATCTCCCCGAATACCCGGGTGAACCATTAGAGGTGATTCCTTGGCCAAAATGGAACGCTAAAGGCTCTAAGAATACCAACTATGTGGAACCCGATGTCTTCATACGATTTCCTGAATTTGATCTGATTTTTGAGGCGAAACGTTGGGACGATGGTATGCAAAATCCTGATCAATGGTGGCGGGAACTCATCGGTTATTTGAATGAATACGGCGAGGAACGCCAGCAGGTTCGACTGATTGCCCTTGGCGGAATACTGGGAACTTCCGATATGATGCTGACTGTTCCTGCTTCAGGTGAACGCCAGGAGACTCACTGCCCAGTCCACATGTGTAAATGGGAGCGTGTAATGGCGGAGTGTCAAAGAATGCTGAAAGAAATTAGTCTCCAAAAATACCCATCATCCCAAAGCAAGTCGCACGAGCGTATCCTCTCTGATCTGATCAATCTGTTCGGCTGGCATGAATTCCAAACTGGTATTTGGTTTGGTGATGTTGCGCGAGATTTTCCTCAACTCAGCTCCTGGGCACTCGGGCACCACATTAAAACATTCCGGCAATATTATCCCACCACCTATACATATGAATGCGCTCCCACATGAGATTGACAGGGCACTGCTAGATGTCCGCCGAGCTTACCGTCTGCTACACGACTATCAACGAGCAGCTCTTGACGGTGTGAAATATATTGGCTCACAGCTGGGTTTTAATTACAGAGATGGATATCCGCATTTCAGTGATCCTCCGCCAAAAAATGGTAGAGATGCATTGAACTGCTGGGCGTGGGACTGGCTGAACCTTGTCCACTTTGACTTTAATTTTGCTAAAATCTCCGAAGACGGAGAAGAAATTTTTCTCTCTATAATGCTATTCAGTGACACTGGGTTTTATATCAGCGCAAACATGGATGCAGACCCTACCGATGTTCGTGCATTTGCTAATGTAGAATTTTCTGAAACCAAGGTGGGCATCCTGATCTATCGGGAGTGGTTGGATGCATGGAATTCTACTTTTTACGAGAAGCAGAGCATCCGGCGATTTCTTGAGCATGACGGAGAATTGCATGAGGAAATTCGGTTGGCCGGTGTCGTAGGGAAGTGTTTCAGATTTTCCCAACTATCAGATGAAGCTTCGGCAGACGCATTGGTGGCTGAAATTATTCAGCTTGGCAGAAGCAATAATTTCCCGCTTGCACGGAATAGAAAAGACCAGTGAGTAGCAAAAGTGAATACGAAACTGCACAAAGAAATCAACTTGGATACCAAAATCTGTGAGTGCCTCGCTGCAAAGGGGTGGCTGGAATTGAAAACTAAGGACGGTCAAACTATGGATGCTTTGCAGCCGCAAGCCAGGAACAGTATAAATCTGCCCTAGTAGACAGAAAAAAGGCCGATGTATCTCCGAACAATCCAATTAGAAAACGTCCGGAAGTTTATGAATGCCACCTTCCATTTTCAACCCGGGTTTAATTTGCTCGTGGGTGAGAATGGGTCAGGAAAATCAACAGTTCTCCGCTCACTTCTCACAACTGCCGGTTCCAGAAAGTATTCCGGCGGAGGCAATCTTGGGTTCGATACTTCAGATATAAGGTTAGGCGCAAATCAGCTACATGCTATTTCCGTGGTCGCTGACCAAGCTGGAGATAAACGACGTCTCCTGTATTCCTTGAAAGAAGGCGAGAAGAATTGGCGCGATGGAAAGAAGTCCGATCTCATACTACTTTATTACTGATCAAATGCTGCGCTGACTGGAAACCTGAAGAGCAAGAAAGTGCGGAGAACACAAGTTCCGACATCTAGCGAATCGCCTGACGCGGAGGAGTTTCTGTATGAGACTGAGCGAGAACTAAATTATTCCATTAAGCCAGAGCAAAGATTTGGACGGAGCAAAGAGATCAGGGTATTCGTAGCCGACGTCCTCTCCAAAATGTCCGACCGCTTCAAACAGTTTTCATGGCGATTCGAGGCTTACGACTGCTCAGTCCGAACGTTCAATGAGCCACGAAATCACGCCCTTTGAGCAAATCCGCCGGACGAACCCGGTGGGCAACGAGTTTTGGTCCAGCCGGGATTTTGCCCGCGTGCTCGGCTACGTGAATTACCGCCACTTTCTCGCGCTGATCGCCAAGGCCCTCACGGCTTGTTTCAACAGCGGGCAGCGTGTGGAGGATCATTCCGTCGGGATCGACGATATGATCGGGATCGGGAATGGCCAGCAGCACCGAACCATGCAGATCTCCGCCGCCGTCACCGGACAAGATTGACGTGCGCAACGCTCTTGCCACAGGTGCAAGAATGGAATAAGAGTCTGGCTTTTGATTTATGAATTATCGCGAACCCCTGCCTGACGGATGCCCGCCGCAGGAAGCCGACGATATCACTGCCGAGCGGATGGTGTTTCGCCTCGTGAGGACGACTCCAGTGACATCGCAAGATTTCCAGTCGCAGCGTGCGGAGAAGCCGGACAGGCAATTTCCCGGCATTTCCGAATGCCGCGCACGAGGCCTTTCAGTCTTCGCGGATCGTCATGACGCGAGGGAAAAGGCGTTGAAGCTGCCCCGGTTTCGTGGATATTTGGTCTGCCGAGTTGCCCTTCAACCCGGTGCTGGGCACATCCAGCAGACATTTCAGCCGAGCCATCACACATGGTGGCCGCCAGCAGATTTTGAGATTTTGGAGCATTGTGAGGTGGAGACCCAATGAAGACGATCCGGCACACACAGACACTCTTCTACTACGATGGCCCACAGGTTTTCGAGGCCGAGGACGTGATCGGCGGGCACTACGTGGCCGTCATGGTCGAACCGCACGACGATCAGGATTGCTATCTAGTTACCGGCGTATCTCCTGAGAGCTTGCGGGAGTTTCGTTCCGGCCTGATGGATCTGAGGTCGTTGATGGCCGAACATGGCGAGACGGAATGGTATCTTTCAATCGGGTCATGCGAAACCGACAAGCCCCTGCAGTTGGAACCACAGAGTTCAACGCTTATCGAAAGCGGGCTCCTGCCAGAGCCGGGTTTCGTACTACATGATCGCCCTGCTATTGAAGAAGCCCTCAAAGAGGCGCGGGGGCGAAACAACCTCGTGCTTGAGATTTCTGTAGATCCCCCGGAGGCCGCCTACGAGCACAGGGTTCGGGTGTCCACACTGGTCGGGCTTCTTGAGCGTGTCCAAACCCTTGTGAAACACGCCTATGGAGCCGCTCTACGAGAGCTGTCACTCGGTTCCCGCCGTGCGATTGATCGCTCTGACGCCCATCTTCTGGACGTTATCATTCCCGCCGCTCCCGGCTCATTCCGGGTATTTCTGGAGGCAGCCAAAGCACCGGACATGCTTGGAGACAGTGAATTGATTCGAGCTCTTGAGCGGGTGGATGCGCTCTTTGTCGATGCCCACGATCCCCAAGCTGTTCTGGCAACAGTGAAAGCACATCGCGGACACTTGGCCGGAGCCTACCTCCGCCTCCTGCGTTTCCTTGTGGAGAACAAAACGGGGCTTCGCTATTCGTGGGCCGGCCCAAATTTCTCCAAAGCGAAAAACAATGCCGTTACTGAATCGGAAACTGGTCCATTGGTCGAGGTGCTGTCAGGCATCTCCAATCTTGGCTCAGAAAGCGTGGAGTTGATCGGAGCCTTGGAAAAAGCTGATGTTGTCAACGGGGCATGGCGACTTTCGACTACGGATGGCGTGTATTCAGGAAAGATCAAAGATGGCGGCCCGAGTCTAGATGGTCTCAAAATCGGAAGCACGTATCGGTTCTCCTGCCTGGAGGAAATTGATGAGATCGCGGGAACCGGGCGTGAGCAGCGCACTCTCTATTTGGTCGAGCGGGAACCCGTTTGATTGGCTCAAACCATGAGCCTTCACAAAGAAATCCACTTCGAAGACGAGATTTGCGGGCACCTCGCCGCCAACGGCTGGCTGTATGCCGAGGGCGATGCGGGGGGCTATGACCGAGTGCTGGCGCTCTTTCCGACGGACGTGCTGGTCTGGGTGCAGGAGACGCAACCGAAGGCATGGGAAGCACTGGTCAAGAACCATGGCACCAACGCCAGCGAAACCCTGCTCGCACGCCTGCGGGAGCAGATCAACCAGCGCGGCACGCTCGACGTGCTCCGTCAGGGCATTGAGATACTCGGTCTCCGCCAACCGCTCAAGCTCGCGCAATTCAAGCCCGCGCTGGGGATCAACCCGGAGATTCTTTCTCGCTACGCCGCGAACCGTTTCCGGGTGGTGCGTCAAGTCCGGTATTCCCAGCACAACGAGAACTGCATCGACCTCGTCCTTTTTCTCAACGGCGTGCCAGTGGCCACGGTTGAGCTGAAGACCGACTTCACCCAGAGCATCGGCGACGCGGTTGACCAGTATCGGTTTGACCGCCATCCCCATCCCAAAGGTAAGGCCCCCGAGCCCCTGCTGTCATTTCCCAACGGGGCGCTCGTGCATTTCGCGGTGAGCAACGCCGAGGTCCGCATGGTCACGAAGCTGGCCGGACCGGCGACAGAGTTTCTGCCATTCAACCAAGGCTACAATGGTGCGGCGGGTAATCCCGTGAACCCGGCGGGCGGTCATCGCACAGCCTATCTTTGGCAGCAGGTGTGGGAACGTGAGAGCTGGTTGGACATCCTCGGCCGCTACCTGATTGCCCGGCGAGACAAGAAAAAGCAGATCACACAAATCATTTTCCCCCGATACCACCAGCTTGACGTAACTCGCGAGATTCTGGATGCCGTTCTGGCGGAAGGCGCGGGCGGGAGGTATCTGGTCCAGCACTCGGCCGGTTCAGGGAAAACAAACTCCATTGCGTGGGCGGCTCACTTCCTCGCCGATTTGCACGATGCGGACAATAAGAAGGTGTTCGACACAGTGCTTGTGGTATCGGACCGCACGGTGATCGATTCGCAGCTCTCGGAGGCCATCTTTGACTTCGAGCGCACCAGCGGGGTCGTGGCCACAATCAAGGGCAACGACGGCAGCAAGAGCGCGGAGCTGGCCGCGGCGCTCTCCGGGGACAAAAAGATCGTCGTTTGCACCATCCAGACATTTCCCTTTGCACTCGAGGCCGTGCGCAAGCTGGCGGCCACGCAGGGCAAGCGGTTCGCCGTGATTGCAGACGAAGCCCATAGCTCACAAAGCGGCGAAGCTGCGGCTAAATTGAAGGCTGTGCTCTCTGACGAAGAAATCTTGGAACTCAGCGATGGCGGCGAGGTGAGCACGGAAGACATCTTGGCCGCCCAGATGGCAGCAAGGGCAGCAGATACCGGGATCACGTTCATCGCGTTCACAGCCACGCCGAAGGCTAAGACGATGGAGCTGTTTGGCACCAGGCCTGATCCCTCACGCCCCGCCGGTCCCGACAACATTCCGACCCCATTTCATGTGTACTCCATGCGGCAGGCCATTGAAGAAGGGTTCATTCTCGACGTTTTAAAAAATTACACGCCTTATAAACTGGCGTTTAAATTGGCTCATGAGGGCATCGAATACGACGACAAGACTGTCGAGCGCAGCGCTGCCATGAAGGGGATCATGGGGTGGGTTCGTCTCCACCCTTACAATATCGCGCAGAAGGTCCAAATTGTGGTGGAGCACTACCGGCAGTTCGTGGCCCCGCTTCTGGCAGGAAAGGCCAAGGCGATGGTTGTTGTGGCCAGCCGGGTTGAGGCCGTGCGTTGGCAACTCGCCATCGACAAATACATCAAAACTCGCGGCTACCCCATGCGGACGCTTGTGGCGTTCTCTGGCGCGGTGAACGATGAAACCTCAGGTCCCGATCCTTTCACCGAAAACAGCGAGACTTTGAACCCAAATTTAAAAGGCCGCGACATCCGTGAGGCGTTCAAGGGCGACGAATACCAAATCCTTCTTGTCGCCAACAAATTCCAAACCGGCTTCGACCAGCCGCTTCTTTGCGGGATGTATGTGGACAAACGATTGGCGGGAATACAGGCCGTTCAGACGCTTTCCCGCCTCAACCGTGCCCACCCCGGCAAGGACACGACGTACGTGCTGGATTTCGTCAACGAAACCTCGGACATCCTCGACGCGTTCAAGGCCTACCACACGACTGCCGAACTCTCGAACACAACCGACCCAAATCTCGTTTTTAACCTCCGCGCCAAACTCGATGCTTCTGGTCATTACGATGACTTCGAGGTGGACCGCGTTGTGGCCGTGGAACTGAATCCAAAATCCAAACAGGGCGACCTACTGGCCGCACTAACGCCGGTTGTGGATCGCCTCATCAAGCGATACAAAGCGGCTCAGCAAGCACTGAAGGCAGCTAAGGCCATAGAAGACGCAGACGCCACCAAAGCCGCTTTAGACGAACTGAATGCTCTGATCCTTTTCAAAGCCGACATGGGGGCCTACGTGCGGCTCTATACGTTTCTCTCCCAGATTTTTGACTACGGCAACACCGACGTCGAGAAACGGTCGATCTTTTACAAAGCCCTGATCCCGCTTTTGGAATTCGGCCGCGAACGCGAAGGCATCGATCTCTCAAAAGTCATGCTCACCCATCACAACTTGAAAAACCTCGGCAAACAGCCAATGCCCCTGGGCTCTGGCGACACGCCAAAGCTTTATCCGATCACAGAGGCGGGCAGCGGTCAGGTGCAAGATAAAGAAAAAGACTTCCTCAGCGCGATTATCGCAAAGGTCAACGACCTTTTCGAGGGCGAACTCACCGATCAGGACAAGCTCGTCTATGTCAACAATGTCATCATGGGCAAGCTCCTGGAATCTCCAAAGCTTCAACAGCAGGCTGCGAATAACACCCGTGAGCAGTTCGCCAATTCCCCGGACCTCAACTCCGAGCTTCTGAGCGCCATCATGTCAGCCCTCGACGCCCACAATCTGATGAGCACCCAGGCTCTCAACTCTCCCACCGTCCGCCAGGGCCTCAAAGACATCCTCCTCGACCACGCCCGCCTCTGGGAAACACTGCGGACACGTGCGGCTTGAGACGATTCTGGATAAACAGGCTATGATTTGTGGACTCTTTGCGAATTGCTGCTCTTGAAGGCTCTTTGCGATATTGACGCAGCAAACCCCAGAATCTGACAGTGGGCTGTTTTTTTCTTCAGGATGTTTTCCTGTCGGCCCACTGGCCATTTCGCGCTTTAATACCGGCCTCAGCAGCAACAGCGCGGAGAAAGTCGATTCTTTGGTTTCCGGGGCGGCTACGGTCATGAATACGCAGCCACGTGTCAATAACTTCTCGAACGCCGGGGTCCGTGCAGTGTTTGTTTTCAAAGGTGCGGAGATCTCCCATCTTCCATTCATTGTCTTTGAATTCGAGGCTGAGCGTGTAGCGGTGGGGGGCGGTCAGCTGGTAAAAGAAGGACTCTCCGCAGACGACCTTGTCTACGAGGTTCGCTGAACAGTGTTTCATCTCGTTGCCCTCCGTGACAAGGGCCTCGGCGGATGTGATTGGCTCAATCCCATCAGCTGAAGGAATCGGAGGTTCCGGCCACCCGAGGGTCGAGCCAAACTGCCTGCAAACCCGGCGGTCCGCAAAATGAATGGAACGGCGAACCTTGCGATGCTCGGTTAAACAGGTCAGGGCCGTTGAGCATTTTTTGAATGAGGCGACTCTACGGAGGGGGGGAGCCAAGGTTTTGATGGTTGGGCTATCATAGAACGCAGCCTGCTTCCATGCGTCCATCACGAGAACCCGCTCATGCAAGGGCCTCGAAAAAAACCAACCCATCCCGTCTACTTCATCCGCCGAAATCATTTTTTCCATCTCAAACATGTCGAATCCAAAACCGACGGCCGCGATTTCCCAAAACGTAATGAGCCGCAACCGCCCCAGCAGGCGCACGGCAATGGGATCGTGCATGGTGAGCATTCTTAGAACACGGGTATAGAGCTGTCCTTTTTCATCGAATGGTCCAACCTTAGTCTTTGCGAGCAGGCGAACAATGGATTCTTTTTCAGGAAATCCCATAGCCCCGCAAACTTTGGCGCGTTTCATCCGCAGATAAGCCTGCTTGCGTTCTGGGGAACCCTCCTCGGTCAATCCGTCAAATTCCGAACAGTGGGCAATCAACAATGCGAGCATGATGTTTGTCCTGGCAAGATCCTCCCAGCCATCGAGCGTCAGGAAGGCTGATAGGAGATTCGACACCACGCGGTGGTCGGCCTTCTCGCATTCCATGAGGTCGCAGAGGCCGGGAGTCACTTTTTGGAGTTTCCCCCAAGCTTCGAGAATATCGCGATTCTCCTCCGTCGCCACCAATCGAAATCGATGAATACCCCAGAACGGGCGGGCCAACCTTGTATTGTGCGGGTTCGACTGGAACTCTGCCAAGCGGACGCTGGGAGATGCTGGCCTGCCATCATGGGACGTGATGTAATCAAACCTTTCAACCGTGTAAATCGAACCAACCACGGGCAGTTCTGAAAGAACACATCGTGAAGAAGGCGGAAAATCCGCATTCACACACTCCACACGGGAACCCGGGCAGAAGAGGGTCTTGTAAATGTCTTCGGCGATTGATTCAACCATGCAACCAAGCATGCCCACTCCCCTGATTCTCCGCGATGGAAGGGAATGGGAACAATCTGTGTCCGGAAATGGGCTGTGGAAATCGGAGTGGGAGATTGGGGGGCACGGAATGGGGACAAAGCTTTTCCTCGAACAAGGAAGGTGGTGTTATGAGTGTTGACTGCGTTCCCTCGTTTATGCGTCAACTCTCGAAATCAAAAATCATGGCCTTTCGTCAGTGCCCGAAACGGCTCTGGCTAGAAATTCATCGCCCGGATTTGCGGGAAGACTCACAAACCTCGGAGGCACTTTTTCAGATTGGTTACGAAGTCGGAGATATGGCCCGGCAGATTTATGACCCACGAGGCGAGGGCACGCTCATTGACATTCAAAAGGAAGGGTGGGATTCGGCGTTCGAACGAACGGAGCATCACCTCATTACGAGCCGCGCACCCATTTTTGAGGCAGCCTTTCGCATCCCGGGAGGGTTGGCGCTTGCAGACGTTGTTCTGCCTGACGAGGCAAATGGAGAATCCGCATGGCGGATGATCGAGGTCAAATCTTCAACCGGGGTGAAGGAGTATCATCATGACGACATCGCGGTGCAGTCATTCATTGCCAAATCCTCAGGTGCGCCGATCCACTCTGTGGCCATTGCCCGGGTGGACAGTTCTTGGATCTACCCCGGCGGTGGCGACTATGCGGGGTTACTTGCGGAGGAGGATTTCACAGAGGAAACTCAAGCACGATCCGGAGAGGTTCAAGAGTGGTTTGTGGAGGCTCAGCGAATTGCCACCCTGACGGAGGAGCCGGATGTCTCTACCGGCCCACACTGCGCGAAGCCTTTTGAATGTGGGTTCTGCAATTATTGCTACCGCAATAAGGTTTGGCCTCAATACCCGCTCACCTGGCTTCCCCGTTTTACAAAGAAGCGCCAGACGGCCTGCTCTGAGCAGGGGATTGAGGATGTTCGTTTTGTGCCTGATGAACTGCTCAGTGGGAAGCAACAGCGGGTCAAAAACTGCACGGTCTCACAAACAGTCTTCTTTGATTCCGCAGGGGCGAACAAGGCGCTTGCTCCTTATGGATTCCCTGCCCTTTTCCTGGATTTCGAAACCGTCAATCTGGCCGTTCCCCAATGGAAGGGCACACGTCCATATGAACAAATTCCCTTCCAATTCAGTCTTCATGTTTTGTCCGAATCAGGGGCATTGGAGCACCATGCATTTCTTGATCTGAGCGGCGAGGACCCGAGCCCGGGCTTCGCAACGGCCCTCGTGGACGCGTGTGGGGAGACGGGGCCGATCTTTGTTTATAATGCAAAGTTTGAAAAACGAATCATCGCGTGGGTCGCAGCACGATTTCCTAAACTCCGTACCCAATTGAAAAGCCTGAGCTCACGAGTCGTGGATCTTTTGCCAATCGCCGAGCAATTTTATTATCATCCAAGTCAGCAGGGCAGTTGGAGCATCAAAGCCGTGCTGCCGGCGGTCTGCCCGGATTTGAGCTACGGACAGCTTGAAGGAGTCCAAGATGGAGGGGGAGCGGTGACCGCTTACCGGGAGGCCATTCAGCCTACAACCACCAAAGAGCGGAAAGAGGAAATCGAAAAGCAGCTTCTCGCCTACTGTCAGCTGGATACACTTGCGATGGTGCGCTTGTGGCAGGCCTTCAGATCGTGACCTCGCTGGGCAATACTTCTTTGTGCCTCAGCACCTTGAGGAATCCGGTCGGCGAGATGGTGTCAAAGTCCGCATAAAACAGCCCGACATCCGCCAGATGAGAACCGTAGGACACGAAGCGCGTTGAATCCCTCGGTCTTCCCTTTTACCGGTTTTCAGATGCGCGGGATTCGAAGCGGGCAATGTGGGACAAAAAGGTGAGAGGAACTGATGCTGTTTCGCCGTTGCGGTGTTTCTCAATATTCAGCTCAGCTTTTCCATCATCGTCTTTCTTTTCCTCCTCATCGCTGGCGTAATACGCCTGTCGCCAGAGCAGGCCGACCACATCGGCGTCCTGTTCAATGGAGCCTGATTCCCGCAAATCGCTCAAACGTGGTTTCCCTTTGGTGGTGCCTGCGCGGGCATCAGGGTTACGATTCAACTGCGCCAAAACAATGACCGGAATCTTGAGCTCTTTGGCGAGGGCCTTGATACCGCCGGAGATCTCTGACACTTCAATCTGGCGGTTTTCCTGACCACGCCGTGACGGGGAACGCATGAGCTGGAGATAATCAATGACAATGAGAGCGAGGCCGTGTTCCGCATGGAGACGGCGGGCACTGGCCTGAAACTCAAGGACGCTGAGGCTGGGAGTGTCATCGATGAAGAGTTTTGAATCGGCAAGGCGTGTGGTGGATTCGACCAAGCGGGTCAGTTCTGCCTGTTTCAAGACGCCCTCTTGAATGCTTCGTTTGCCAACGCGGGCCATTGAACAAAGCATCCTGAGGGCAATCTGCTCGGCACGCATCTCCAAACTATAAACGGCCACAGGCTTCCGGGCTTCAATGGCCACATGCTCGACAATGTTCATTGCGAGAGCCGTTTTCCCCATGGATGGCCTGGCGGCAATGACAATCATTTCCCCGCCTTGTAATCCATTTGTGAGGGTATCCAGATTTTTGAATCCCGTTGGCAGACCGGTGATCGATCCCCGGTTTTTGTAAAGCTCATCAATGCAGGTTAACGCGCCTTGGGCCAGTTCTCTAATCGTGGGGATCGAGGTTTTCACCCGGTCTTGTGCGATGGAGAGAACCTTGCGTTCAACATCATTGAGCAAAAGAGGAACGTCCCCCTGCTCATCGTAGGCCTTGGCGGCAAAGCCCGTGCAGACCGTGATCACCTCACGCAGCAAATGCTTGTCCCTCAGGATCTCCAGATAATACGCGTAGTTGCTTGCCGTAGGAACAAAGGTGAACAAATCCGCGATCGCAGCAGCCCCTCCAGCCTCCTCCAACTGATGGGCATCCTCCAAGTATTGGGTGACCGTGATAAAATCAATCGGACGCTTGGCCTGGTGCATCTCCAGAATCGTGCCAAAAAGCAGAGTGTGCGCAGGATAGTAGAAATATTTGGGTGTCAGGTGCTGCTTGATGCATTCATCCAGAACCGCATTGGGCGATAGCAGAATTGACCCCAACACCCCTTTTTCGGCGTCGAGACTCTGAGGAAGAGACCGGAGGTGCTCAGGAAGATACGCCGAAACATTTCGAGCCTTTTTGGCCGAGGGCTTTTTTCCGGGTCGCTCTCCTTGATCGTCTGAACTCAAACTCATGCCGGGGATTGTGTTCCCCCGGGCCGTTCAAATCGAAGGATGAGAATGGGGACATTTCGTGTCCAGCTTCAGAGACCTCAAATCCCTTCACTTAACTTCCTGAGGCGAGAGAGTCTTTTTGCATCAGTGCGGAGATCCCATCCGAGTCCAAGGCAAAGGAATTCGTGACGTTTCGCACCCTTCAAGCCGAGGGCCTTGGCTTCAGTGTCCAACTTTATCAGCTTTGTGGCATCAAGGTGACGCTGCTCAGCTCCTTCGGCGAGGACCTTGCCCTGACGGTGTGGAACCCTCGCTTTGTGAAGGGCGTTGATTGGTTTCCAACGGAGATCCCGCTTCGCGTCCAGTGACCAATAGGACGGGATAAAGATCATCGTCCCAAATGGGGTCAGGTTGACTGAAAGTTTTTGCAGCAGCGGTTTGCCGCTCCTCATGCCGTAGAGATTCCATTTGAGACAGAACACATCGAAAATTGTGATGAACTGCAGCTTTTTGTTCCCCCATACCAAAGAAAAATCGCTCCGCAGATTTCTTTCAGGGATCTGGCTTCTGCGGATAACGCCTTTGTGGTCCTCGTGGGCAGTGACGTCGAAGCGTTTGGTGATCTGCTTCCAGTCGGCTTGGAACGCTTTATTTCTCGCGAGAGCCCGCTCTGTTGCGGCGAACTTTGAGGCCGAGGCTGCCACCATGTGTTCATAGCGTCCGTTTTGAACGTCCTTCTCATGTTCGACCGTCACCCGGATCGCAGTCTCGGATGGAACGGGAGGCAACAGGCTCATCAGAAAAGTCATTTCGGAGGTGGGCTTCTTGCGGTGTTCCAGCAAATCCATGATGGCTTCAAGAAACTCATGAATGTTGAATGGCCACAGGGTGATCGGGACCAAAAACCACTGGTAGAGATGGTTGATCTCATTCTCCAAGGATTTGGGAATCTGAGGTTTAACCCCATGGAAGCGCCTGACAACCCGATCTCCCCAGTTAGAGCGGTGATAGGCCTGTTGGGAAAGCGTTGCGAGGTCTTTTTCCATTGATGAACGCATATACTCAATCTAAAGCCCAATCGAGACGGAAATGCCGTTTCGCGGATGGGTGGTAGCAACAAGGAAAACTCGTGGGTCTTGCGCGGCATCTGAATTGCCTGTGGTTACCTTAAATTCTTCGAACCCTCAGAGTTGGGGCAGGCTACAAGTGGAACGGTCGAGGGAGGGATTACTCGCTCTCTGAAAAGTTCTCGCTGACGACGATCAATCTGCTTTGTATGAGTGTGATGTCGGACAACTTTTAAACAATGCTCGGTTGGCATATTAGCGTCTATAAGCAAAAAGACGGGGTATCAGCCCCGGCCACTTTCACAAGCGATGCAGGGCTGCGTCTTGGAGTCTGGCAGACCGGCTATCGGGGTCTTGATTGGATCAACCTTCTTGTAAAACACGGCCAGACAATTGATTTGGGTGGTAATGGCTATCCGATGCGCTTCACGGGCCAGATGAAGGAAATATGTCAACCGGTTCTGGATGGACCGCCAGAAGCAAATGCGGTTTGGACTCACGAGGCAACGGACATTCTCACCGAAGCTTGGGTTGGCAGGACCTTGATCGACGAGGATGAATTAAAAAGATGCGACCCCGACGAATGGCTGATAATCGAAGCTTGGGACGAGAGCTGATATTGCCGATTTTGGGAAATTCATCTCCAGCTTCACTCTTGCGTGTTTTTCCGTAGCTGCACTGCTGCCCGAACTGCAGACTTTGTCCAAACGAGTTGTTTCTTCCACAAATCCCCCAGCGAGTTGGTCATCGATTGTGCGAGCGAATGGGTCGCCTGCTCCGCTCCTAGCGGCTTTTGAGACTGGGCCCCTGTTTGTTATTTTTTTGTTATTGTGGACGCTATGCCAACATGATCGGAGAGCCGGGTTCCGTCTGGGGCGAAGCGTGAAATTGTAGTGGTCGCCTCTGAGTGAAGGCCATCAGATATGGCAATGTGATCAATGACATTCTTGCCCTCGGAGTCCTTCAATCCTGACGTGATAATGCGAAAGGATGATGGTATCGCCTGTAAAAGCGCATCAAACACATGAGAAGGCTGTGTGACCCGAGGAATTCGTTGGTTGAAGTCCCCAAGAACACAGATCGGTGTGCGGTCACGGGAATAGCGCCCAATCACACCCTGTAAGCCTGCGCAATAGGCCAAGTGATCTTGCCACGGTTTCTTGTTCTTCTTTCCTGATTTGACGTGAGCATCGCGCCAAGGAATGCAAACGCCAATAAATCGAATGCCCTGCGTCACTCCCGACGCAAATCTGCCTGTTGGCATCTCCTCGGCGCCAATCGTGTCAACGTCCTCCCAAGGATTTTTGCTCCAGAGAATAACCTTTCTTCGACTTCCGTCATGGTCGTATCCGTAGTCCGATTCGGCCTCAATCTGGTGACCCTGTGGCATGAGTGAAACGACCGCTTCTGAAATGCACATGACATCCGGATTCCGTTGAGCGATTTCCTCCCGGATTTTTGCTCCGGCCCCACTTGTCGGGAGCTTCCACTCAAGATTCCAAGTGAGGCACCTCATGTCTTAACCGAAGGATTGTGTTTGTTTCGTATTTCATCAAGGCAGCTTCGCAAGAGGCCAGAGAGTTGAAAAAGTTTTTTCTCAGAAGTGGTGCCGCCCTGATCGTAGCCCCGGATAAAAAGCTTTTCCATCTCCTGCGGTGTAAAAGAATCATCCATGCCGCCAAGAAATAGAGGAATGTTATGCAGGGCGTCTGCAAGCTCATGTATGTCATTCACAACTGCAACCAACTCCCGGTTCGACATCTTCTCAGGCTGGCCGGTATGCAAGCGTAAATCGATCAATACCCGATAGAGAAAAAGGAGGTAGCCACTGAAGTATGGCTCGGGCGGAATATTATTATTCGGATGAGGCATAAATTATCGTCGAGATTTTGTTGCTTGGTCTGAACTGAGGGTGACGCCTTCAGCGCGATCCGCTTTTGCCTTCTATGGCCTTGGTTTGGATGACGAGGATGCTGGGTTTCTGCATGATGAACCATCCGTGCATCATTTCATGCACGGCAACAATCCGAAACCACGAGACAGAAGGTTTTCCACGACCCCGTGCAAAAATTCCTGAGTGGCTGAGAGTGACTTTCATTTTCGCCTGTATCTGATTGAATCGCCTGATGTTCGCGATGATCAAAGGCTGGTTTGGTGAGAAGGCGACCCAGTTCGGCATGTGGATGGGGCTCGATGCCAAGGTCTACCGCCGCGTCCACGACCTCGTGCTGCCTAGCCAAGGCGGGACGACCCAAATTGATCACGTTCTCGTCTCGGTTTACGGAATCTTCGTCGTCGAGACCAAGAATATGAAGGGATGGATTTTCGGCGATGAGCGTTCGCCTCAGTGGACCCAGAGCATTTTCGGCAATAAATCCCAGTTCCAGAACCCTCTTCGCCAGAATTTCCGCCATGTGAAAGCGCTTGCCGAGTTCTTGGGCTTACCTGATGACGTTCTCCGTTCTGTTGTTTTTTTCATCGGCGACTGCGATTTCAAGACCCCGATGCCGCCCAATGTGCTGTCGCGTGGGCTTTGCAGCCACATCCAGAGTTTCCGTGAGCAGGTTTTCTCGCCCCAAGAGGCGGACAATATCCTCGCCCGACTGAGCCATGCGAAGGCGGCGCCGGTTGCCAATCACTCACTGCACGTGGCGGGGCTCCGCGAACGACATGGCGGCAATGCGTGTCCGAAGTGCGGAGGGAACCTCATGCTCAGGACCGCTCGAAAAGGAGCCAATGCAGGCGGATCGTTTTTCAGCTGCTCCGGGTTTCCGAAATGCCGCTACACTCGCCCGGCCTGAATCTTACTGAGCAACCGAACAAGATTGTCGCTGTAAAAATCGGTAAATAGAAACACCCATAGTTCCGACCAGTGACTCCCAAGCAATTCAACGATAGATGCATAGAGCAGCTTCGCGATGCGAGGCTGGAAGATCGTATCGCGGTCATTGGATCTGGGCCATCCTCACCCTACATTGCTCCAATTAAAACTCTCCAGCAGCAGTTGTGCGACAGCTGCGGAATCTCAACGATACCGAATGAGGAATTCTGGGCCTTGGCTGAGCGCGCCCACTCAAAGAATCCAAATGAATACTATAGAGTCATTCGTACAACCTACGGAGACACACCGCACTGGCAAGCCCGCACCTACGATCACATCGCCCGGCTACCGGTCCAAGGATGGGTGACGTTCAACTATGACGATCAGCTACCGACAGCTTGTTTTGATGTCCCTGGACCCCTTATCGACTTCTCAGTCTATCCAGCAATCGGGCGTCAGCCATACGCATCACCACAAGAGTTTCTCGGAGCGCAGAAACGGCTAATAGCTCTACACGGCTACTGCAATGATGATAATCCAGACTGGGAGAAGCAGGTCATTCTCAGGACGACCGACTACAACGTCCACTATATCGATAATCCTGCACCACTTTTTATTTGGTGGCGCGAAATGCTACTGACCGCGCCGTGCATCTTTTTAGGAACTTCCTTGAAGGAACCGGGACTCCATCGCGCTATCGAACACCTGATGCCCGAGCACCGCGATAGACTGGAAAAAATGAACCACATTCACCTTATCAACAACCAGCCTGACCCCATGACTCTCAATTACTCCGCCCCTGGCAGGTCACTCTTCGTTATCAATCAGGTCCATTATGACCCGATTGATGCCAACTTCTCAGGATTGATTCGTATCCTGAGCGAATTCTCCGGACTCCCATTTCACCGCCCAATACCGAGGGGAACAGGACCTGAACCTATCAAACCTACCGATACGTTCTCTTACTCTTGATCATGAAACTCAATCAACAACTTGCCCTTATCAGGGATGCTGCTCATTCGATTGATGCGGTTCAAGATCCGTCTGAAATCATAGGATTGGTGTCACAGGGTAATCCTTTTGATCTTCTCTTTTTCACTCAGCTCACCGAGCCGAAATGGATTCCACTCCTGATCTCAAAGGGGTTTTTTAGTAAACTACCATCGATTGAGAAAGGAGATGAGGGAACGGAAACATACCCTCATTCCAATGAACTTCGGGGATTGAGGAGCCTCGCAGCGAATGCACCGGACGAGGTACTTAGAATCCTTGAATCACTGGAAATCCCAGAGAATCCGACAATCAAGGATCAGCTTATGGGGATTCTGGCAGAAATTAAATCCCCAAGCATGATTGAGCGAGTATTGGTGATCGCGACGAAGTTGGTTGGAATTCGCCCATACTCAAACCTGATTTGGATCGATGAGATTCTTGGAAATGCGATGATTCATGGCCATGCCGAATCTCTACTTCGGCTTCTCGAGGCACTCCTTGAGGCAACTCTTGCAGCAATTAAGGAAAATCCACGTTCCGTTGATGCATGGCAAATTGCGGAAATCGACAGGAACATTCTCACACCCGTCTCGGAATCAATACCTCTTTCAGTGGCTCGTGTCGTCTTTTCCGCTTTTGTGAAGTGGACAGAGATCCAGAGGGAGCAAGAATTGAACAAAGTGAGTGAGTCGTTGGAACCGCTATTTGGCTTCCCGCCGCTGCGAGAAGAGGATACTCCAAGCAGCTACTGGCTGGAGGACTTCCACGGTTCTGTCATTGGATTTCATGAATTCGAAGCGATTCTCGCACATCGTCTTTTCGAAACCGGAACAATGATCTTCCGCAACGAAAAACTGGATGAGATTGCAGATTTTGACAATTTGCTTCGATCAAATTCATGGAGACTCTTCGCAAGGCTACGTTGGCAACTCTATGCGGATTTCCCTAAACCTTCTCTTGCGTTGGCCCGCAAGGACGCAATCGCACGCATCCCCAGTCTTGGCTATTACGCAGGTTCCCATGGATACGAGATGGCGCAAATGCTTGAAATCCAGAGTAAGGCATACGGAGAAGCGTTTCTAACACCACAGGAAGTCGAATCATTTAGTGCCGCTGTTCGAACGGGCCCAATCGATCATGAGGGAAACCTAGTCACAAAAAGCAACCGCCCCGAAACTTTCCACCGCACGCAGCTTTATCCCATACGCTGCCTACTTACAGACGGGGACTTGGATTTCTTCAAAAGCCTGTTCGCAGGTACCCCTGAGATTCGAAAGGAGGCCTTCAAGCCGTTTTCCTCCGGCGGGTCCAGAACGATCGAGTATGTGCCGCCGAACAAGGCTTTGGAAATGCCGACTATGTCGAATGCGGAACTCTGGGATTTCTTGAATAACTGGATTCCCGATCCGAAGCGTCTTGATCCCGAGAAGTGGTGGGTGGAGGAGGATGTCAGTGCTCTTGGCCTTATGTTTGCGGAATTACTGGAATCGACACCCGAAAGGTTTCCAGCATCCACCGAATGGTGGAGGAACCTCACCCGCCCCAACGTTCTTTTTAAACCGCTTGATCGAGCGATGAATCAAATTTCGGAAGCTACCAAAGGGGGTAACGAGGCGTCCTCGGTTCCTTCCGAAAACGACTGGCGGAATTGGTTTGGTCTGGCTTCATGGATCGTCAATCAGAGAGCCGAATTGCCAGATAATAAAGATTCCGACCAGGACAGAGTCGAACTCGAAAGCCGGGATTGGAACTGGCCTTGTATGGTTGTGGTTAGGTTCTTGACCACCGCGCTAGGCAGCAAGTTTGAGCTTCCGACCGACCTCGTCACAGAGGCGGGCCGCATCCTCTGCAAGTTGATCGAAGATCGGGATGCAAGACTCGAAAACAAGGACCAGCCATGGATGGATGATTGGCAGACAACTGCCATTAATTCTGTCCGCGGAACAGCTGTGGAAGGCCTGTTGGAACTTGCCTTGTTCCATAAGCGAGATGGAGGCAATCCTGATCCTGATGGTTGGATTTACGATCTCATCGCAAGTCGCTTAAAGTTCTCAAATGAGTCACCAGCCGTCTTTGCGATCTTTGGCTCACGCCTCCGCTTGCTCCTTCATCTTTTTGGTGACAAGTTCAAGTCTCAGCCTGAATTGCTGCTTCCTTCTGATCGCAAGGAACTTCGCAATACGTTGATTCTTTCTCACTTCCGTTTCGACAATCCAATGACGCTTGTCATCGAGACGCTTCCAATGCTTCCAGATGCGGCCATTGAATGCCTCACCGAGTTGATCAGCCAAGATAAGGGCGATCATGAAACGCGCAGGGACTTCGGCGGACGATTAGGAACCCATCTCGGATTTTACTACTGGAATGAATCGTTCACAGATCAGGCGACAGCGGATGGCATTCTTGATAACTATTTCGCTACGGCCAAACCAAGCCACCGGGGTAATTTCATCAGGCATATTTCGCGAGTGTTCGCCGAATCACCAGACACCGAAGAACTCCGTCGTCTCCACAAAATGGTTTGCGAACTGTGGGACCGACGGTTCGGACGCATCGAGCAAGAATTGGCAGTCAAAAGAATCGACCCCTCTGATGTGAAAAGCGAACTATCCGCATTCATTGATTGGCTCGGCATTGAGGGGCTTCCCTTCGATTGGCGGCATGATCGAATTCTACGCGCCATCAAACACCTTGAGAAAGCGCCCGGAGCTGGATTCACCATCAAGACTCTGGAGGAAATCTCCTCAAATCCGGTGCGGCTGCAAGCATCATTGCAAATCTTAAATGCCCTATTATCGAAAGACTCCCAAGAGCTTCGCTGGACATATCAAACCAAGTATCTAAAACCAATTTTGTTTAGGGGCAGTAATTCGGATAATAGCGAAACCAAGAAGCTCGCGGAAGCAGCTCAGGAAACACTACTGCGGCAAGGGCAGTTCGAATACCTCGATCTCACCCTTGAAGCGGGTGCACAGGAATAGCATTTTTGTAACCAATCTCCGCCACCACGTGCACATTGACTCCCGCTACAAAAGCGCCCCCCTCTGCCGCATTTTTGTTCCCGTGAGGTTGAAGATGCTGTTGAATGATAGTGCCCTTCTGACAGCCCAATAATGCGAGATGTCATCATCGGAAAAGATAAAACGCCACCACTGCAGCCAGAATGATCGCTACTGCAAGAAGAAACGGGAAAATCGGGCGCAAAGTGTGCAAGAACCTAGGCTTCCAGGCCGTGATACCCCCGGGCGAGGTGGGTGCCCGAGAGGCCGAAAGGCGGAGGATGGTCCCATTGGGGGTCAATACCAGCTCATCGAGACACCCACCGGCAATTACCTCCAGCGCACGGAATGGAACGTGAGGGATTCAGATGGAACGGTGATTTTCACACTGGCCCGCGAGGTGACAGGGGGATCTCTTCATACCATTGACTTTGCCCGAAAGCACAAGAAGCCTTGTGCCCACATCTTGAGGGTAGGGCACTACCAGGCAGAAGAAGCCCTTAAGCGATTTGTCAGCGAACACGGGATTAAAACCCTGAACGTTGCCGGTTCTCGGGAGAGCAAAGAACCCGGCCTGCATCTTTGGGTGACCGGAGTCATTGAAGATGCGTTTTTCTCGAGCAAGGCACATCCGGGGATGATTGGGGGATCAGGGGAGGGGCGACCTCAGAAGGCCATGAAAATTTGCAACAATTTTCCAAGTCCGGAGGCCTTGAGGCTCTGGAACTGCCTCGAATACGTATCCTGTTGCATCCGTTTATTCTTGAGCCGGGATTCCCGTAGAGTTAGAAAAAACACATGCAACAGCATGGAGGAAGTCTGCCTTTCGGTGCAGCATTTGTAGGAGTTATACAACACGCTGCATTCGTAGGTAAAATACAGCGTGTTGCTCAATAATACTGTTAGCACAAAATATACGGATATGCCAATTGCCCCCACCATTTCATACGATCACTTGGACGATTCCTCTCCAGAAGAAATTTCAGCACTCCAGAAACACGAGGCTTCTTTGGTTGCAAACCTTGTCGTGCTGACCGGAACCAGCTATGAAAAATATGAATGGATCAGAGACAAGTCGGCGAAATCACAGCGATATCTTTTGCTGCGATGCCATTCAACCGGTGAAGCGATCATTTCCAGAAGCATCAAAGAGATAGCGCAGTCGGATTCAGAAGACCTCATTTCCAAAATTGCGTTTGAAGCCGCAGATAAAGAGCAAAACAAAAAGAAAGACCAATGAAATCACTTCGTGAACTTCTGATTTTTACGGGCCGCACAACTGAGGAAAAGATTCTTCAGAAGGGCCGCACAATGATCGAAAAAACATTTGAAGAGCAGAAAGCCTATGGGCTACATCTCCAAGACAAGTTCGATTTTCTCACCAATGCGGACAATTTGACTACGGCTTTACCATTCCGCGAGGACATACCGGAAAAGTATCGCGCACGTATTACGCAATATAGAGAACGGATCAAGCAGATCATTTTTGGCGTTGCCGCTGAGATTCAAGACCAGAAGTTCAAAGAACTCGATAGCGAAGTTAAGTCCGCTGGACTAAGTAAGTTCCAGGAACGACGCTATATCAAAGTTCGGGATGCACAGAAAGAGCTTCACGCGAGCTACGATGCAATTCGTGAAAGCCTCAACTACATCACGGAATTCAATAACTACATTCTCAAAAAGATTCCTGAATCAACGGGAACAAAGAAGACCGACTTACTTCTCCTCAACGCGATAATCATTTATGAGCTTACTGATGCAATAGTGGACCTGATCGAGGATTTTCAACTGAGAGGCAAAGATACGCTTCGCAGCATAAACGACCAAGTCCAACAAGAACTACAAGACCAACATGCGAACGACATGGAACTTTGGAAACGAGCCAGCGGCGGGAATGAAAAAGTCGAAATGGGCGTAAAAAGATCCATCGAAGAGCGAGGCAAAATTCGTGAGATAGTCGCGAACAAATGGAATAAAATTTGGGAACAGGTTGGGGACCTTGAGAAGAATATTTCGAACGCGAAAGGCTACCTTTCTACTTTGAGATTGATTCGTGATAACGCGAAGGGACAGATCAATATCCTTGAGGTTATTGGGATCACTCAGATTGTCGAAAGCAATATCCGAAATTTCCAGGAGATATGTGCTGTAACAAACATTGAATTGGCGCCGCTCTCAAAAGAGGACGTCTACGGGCTCATCGGAAGAGTTGAAGAAACACAAGAGCTAACGAGCCAGTCGAGCTAACCCCTACAAGCTGGCACTCGGGCTGCTAAAGCACCCCGACCGCCAGCTTTCCGGGGCAGCTCACTGGGGACGTTGATATGGTTGCATTTTTGTCAATAGGCAAAGTTCATCTGTCGCAACTTTATTGTCGCGTATCCGAGATTTAAAACCGAGAGCAGAAGAGAGGCGCGGATCCTTCGGGATGATTGATGTATCCGGCGGTTTGT
>JBGSPC010000126.1:0-57287 GCA_041738805.1 Terrimicrobiaceae bacterium
CTTCCTCGTGGGATTGCGCAAAAAAATCCGGGAGAAGATGCATCGCTTCCCCGGGAAACTGAGCGATCACGGATTGGACAACATGCGCACGTTTCAAGAATTCGACGGGGCCTACACGGCACCGATTCATGGGTTTCTCAGTGCCGAAGATTATTGGAAACGGGCAAGCTGCCGTCCTGTGCTTCCCGGGATTTCCATCCCGGCCCTGTTGGTCAACGCCCGCAATGATCCCTTCCTCGCCCCCGCGTGTTTTCCTTTTGAAGAAGCCGCGCAAAGCCGGTGGTTTCATTTTGAAGCCCCAGGCGGCGGCGGGCACGTGGGCTTTGTAACTTTCAACAAGCAGGACCAGTATTGGTCTGAGACCCGGGCCGTGGAATTTCTGAAGCGCCCCGACACTTTGATTAATTGGCGGTGAAATGAAAAAAATTGTGATACATACGGATGGGGCCTGTCTTGGAAATCCCGGCCCCGGCGCCTGGGCCGCTGTCCTCACCCATGGAAACCACAGCAAAGAACTCAGCGGAGCCGTGCCCGCAACAACGAACAACCGCATGGAGATCCAAGCGGCAATCCAAGCCCTTCTGGCCCTCAAGGCTCCTTGCGATGTCACGTTTCACAGTGACTCGAAGTATTTGATTTCCGGCGCGACCGATTGGTCAAAAAATTGGAAAAAAACCGGATGGGTCACCAAATCAAAAAAACCGGTCAAAAATGCGGACCTCTGGCGCGAGTTGGATGCGGTCGCCGCGCCCCACAAAATTTGTTGGCAGTGGGTCAAGGGCCATTCCGGCAACCCCGGCAACGAACGCTGTGACGCGTTGGCCAATCAGGCCATTGCCGCCCTTCAGGCCCGTTACACTCCCGCACAACTGCGCTCGGAACTAGAAACTTTTCTTGCCGAACAAAAACCATGCTCGACAAATCAGCCTCCGATGGAGATTTCCCTGTTATGACACTTTCTCACGCATGGAAGGGACTCTGCTCGGATCCGGCCCCGCTCGATGACCTTCCCCCCTCCCGCTGGAAACATCCCTGGTCAACCCATCCCTCAGGAGCCCGCCGCCTTTACAACACCGTGCGGTGGCACAAACCAACAACCATTGTGGAAACCGGCACCTTTGAAGGCCTGGGAACCTATGCGCTCGCCAAAGCCGCTCATCACAATGGCGGACAAGTCCGGATCTTCACGATTGATTATGATGGAGATCCCGACGTCAGCATTCCCATGGAGGATTGGAAAGAACTTCGCGGATTTCGTGAGGAAAATCTCGCCCGGGCCAGAACAGATTTTCCCGGCGTTGAGATCACGTTTGTCGAGGGCGATTCCCGTCAGGTTCTTCCGCCGCTCCTCCGGGATACCGTCAAAAGCTGGGATCTGTTTTTTCAAGACTCCATGCATTTCACCGCCGGAATTCTAGCCGAGTGGGAGATTGCGAAACCGTTTGCCGCCGGGAATGCCGTGGTGATCTTTGATGACGTGTGTCTGGACTGGAAAAAGCTGCCCTCGCACCTGATGGGCTCAAGGGATTTTTGTCTGCATTTTGTTCTCAGTGAAGTGCTTTCAGGAAAATGGTCTTACCAAACCACGGGTGAAGGGCGTGGTCAGTTTTTTGCCCAGCAGAGGCACTAGCCTACGCTCACTCGCATATTGATCCCGAGACTGAGGAAAGGTTCAAAACCTTGTGGTGTTTGATAGCTGGCATGATTCTTTTCTACGCCCGGAAGCCGTTGATCGCCTGCCTAGGAAAATAACGCAGCTCCATGCAGCGCATGCCAAAACGGTTGGTTCGGGAACGGCATTGACGATCACGTCGTCAAGAATCAATTCCGTTGTGAAATTCACACCACCATGAGGGCTTAAATCAAAATGACCCCAGTTAATAAAATTGATTGTCACAGGCTGTGAGGCGTCCAGCGGCACGAAGGTGAATTCGTAGAGATGAGACAGGCCGAAGGAGTTGTTGATTCCGTTGGGAACCGCCAAGTATTGAATCGGATCACCCACAAGCACGTTCGTGACCTGCAAACCAAAAATCCCAGGTCCTGCAAAGGCTTGGGCGGTTGCCGCGTTTTCGCCCGACACCCAGAATGAAAATTTATAAGACGGCGCCGGAGTTGCAGGAGTGTTGAGTGATTGTGAGAGAATGACAGGAAATGGAGCGGCGAAATTATTAATGGTTGGAGGCGATGGAAACGTGACTCTCCCGCTGGGAAGGAAAGTGGGAGGTTGGCTTGAGAAGACCGGTGCCCCATTTCCGAAATACATGGCCGAATTGCCATCGGGGATTGTGTCGCCCCCACGGAGCGACTGAGGAAAGGTCGCATCATTCCCCCATGTGGCATAGGAGGAGGAAGCTCCAGAGCTAGTCCACCCTGTGGGAACGCCAAAGGGCGTCAGTGTCGTCCCCGTGGCCCAATAGATTTGATTTGCTGTTCCAGCAGCAGGGGCACCCGTTTCGAAGCTGCCATTTGTCACGAGGTTGCCCGCATGGGTTGTGCCCAGCCCACTCCCCAGCGTCAAAGCGGCCTCCGCATTCAGGGAACACATCAACAATACTGAATAACAACCAAGCCCAACCAAGCTTTTTGTTCTCATAGTTTTACCTCCGCAATAAAATCGCAGATATCTCTGCTCGTGGAATTTAAATCCCAGGGTTTGTCGCCCCTGCATGGGGCTTTGTGAATTTCTCGGCCCCTGTTAGCAATCGCTGAATTAAAGGCATAGGAATCCGACCGTCCCATGGTTGTTAAATCCCGAAAAACTTCTATCAAGTCAAGGGCTTTTCCCCCAAACGCGGAGGCAGCCACAGCTTCCATGTGGATTAAAAAACACCACTTGGGACCGGGGGCTGTCAATCGCAGTTGCACCTTCCCGCATGTTCTAGCATAAATATCCATCATGATTGACACCATTGAGCGTTTGCTTGCCCTTCAAGACCGAGATCAACGAATCCGCTCGCTTCGGGCTGAGCTCCTTCAAGTGCCCGAGGAACGCAAATTGCGGGTGAAACAATTGGCTGATTGTGCCGCCCGCCTCGACACCGCAAAAACCCGCTTGAAAGAAATCGAGGTCGAAAAGAAGAATCTGGAAGTTGAAGCAGGAGCCAAGCGTTCAGCCATTGAGCGTTACAAGAACCAACAACTTCAAACCCGGAAAAATGAGGAGTTCACGGCGCTCTCCCACGAAATTGCCGCGAACGAAAAGGCCATCTCCCAGATTGAAGACCGGGAAATCGTCTTTATGGAGGAAGCCGAGGCCCTGGCCCCCCGGATTCAGGCTGCCGAGGCGGAATTTGCGTCGGAAAAAGCCAGAATCGACAAAGCGATCGCCCTGCTTGATGCAAAGATCCCCAATGTCGAATCCCTCATTTCGGATTTGAACACAGCCCGCAAAGAATCTGCGGAAGGATTGGATGAGGACCTCCTGGAGCAATACGACCGGATTTTCCGCAGCAAAGGAGACACAGCGGTCGTTCCCTTGGAAAATGAAGTTTGCACCGGCTGCCACATGAAGGTCACCAACCAAACCGCCCTGGAGGTGCGTGGAGAAAAAGCCCTTGTGCACTGCCCGAACTGCGGACGGATCCTTTTCCTGCCGAACTAACCGCCTCATCTCCCATGGATCAACCTGAAAAACTCCTCCTCGGCCCCGGCCCCTGCAACATTTCCTCTCGTGTGCGTGAAGCTCTGGCCCGCCCGATGATCGGTCACATGGACCCGGAATTTCTGCTGATCATGGAGGAATGCAAAACACGCCTGAAGAGCGTCTTCCGGACGTCGAACCGCATCACGTTTCCTGTGAGTGGAACAGGCAGTGCAGGCATGGAATTTTTGCTGCTCAATTTTCTCGAACCCGGCGACCGAATGGTTGTTGGTGTGAATGGGGTTTTTGGAACCCGGATGGCCAACCTGGCTGACAAACTTGGCGTCGACGTTTTGAGGGTCCAGGCCCCGTGGGGAGAGGCTGTGCCTCTGGAATCCCTGCATGAGGCCATCCGCAGTCACCGTCCCAAAATCGCGGCGGTGGTTTGTGGTGAAACCTCGACCGGGGTCTATCAACGGGTGGATGGACTGTCAGACGCTGTGCACGAAGTCAACGGCTTGCTGGCTCTGGATTGTGTCACGGCCCTGGCTGGGATGCCGGTGGAAATTGATGCCTGGGGTGTGGATCTGGTTTTTTCCGGCACCCAAAAGTGCCTGGCTTGTCCCCCCGGCCTGTCTCCGGTTTCCCTCTCCGAGCGGGCCCGCGACGTTTACCTCTCCCGAAAAAGCAAAGTCCCGAGCTTCTATTTTGATCTCTCGGAAATCCTTGCCTATGTGGATGGCGAAGGCGGCAGGAGTTATCACCACACAGCTCCCATCAGTATGGTCACTGCGTTGAATGAGGCCTTGGCCGAGGTTTTGGAGGAAGGGTTGGAAACCCGCCACCAGAGACATGCCGATGCTGCCGGTTATCTGATTGATCGTTTTGCCCCGCTTGGCTTCAAGCCTCTCGTGCCAGAACATGACCGTCTGAATCCCCTGACAACTTTCCGTCTGCCGGAAGGCTTTGAAGAAGCTCCCATCCGGCAGGCTCTCCTCCGCGACCATCGGATCGAGATCGGAGCCGGACTCGGTCCCCTCGCAGGCAAAATCTGGCGCATTGGTCTCATGGGCCAAAACGCACAGCGGGACCGGGTGGATCGCCTCATGGATGCGCTGAGCAGCTGCGGCGTCTCGGATTCCTGACTTCGAGGCTTGAGACGCCGGACAAATTGGGTGATATTGGGCAAAGATGAATTTTTTCCTTCATAGATCAAGGTTGGCGCTTGTACTGGTGCTGCCAATGGCCTTACCCGTGGTGGGCTTCGGCCAAGCCCAACCCGTAACATTCAGCCGGTCGGAAGCCGGCCTGGAGGAAGCGTCCAAATGGAAGTGGGATGTTGAGCCCACACCGGAGTCTGCATGGGGGTTGCGATTGCCAGAACGTTCGCAGGTGCCGGGTGGTGAGGCGGTCTCCAAGCCTGAGGTCCCTGCCGACCCGTCAAGCACCTACGTGGTCAAAAAGGGGGATGCGCTCATCAAGATCGCGCGGGCCCATCGCATCACGGTGGATCAACTCAAAAAAGCGAATGGGTTAACCACCAATTTGATTCGCATTGGTGACGAACTTCGGATCCCAAGTGCGGAAGAGATTGCGATGATGCCTGCGCCAGCTCCAACCAAAGCTGCGGAGGTTTCGCCCTCTTCGCCACCTCAAACCACAAACCTTCCTCCGGGGGTTGATCCGGATGTTTTGCTCTTTCAAGTCCACCTCGACCGCAAAGATTTTTCTCCAGGGCCGATCAATGGGAAGTCAGGGCCGCGGTTTGAGAAATTGATGTACGTTTATCAGATGGCCCATGGGGGAATCATGGAGGAAGAGACCTTGCGCGAAAGGGCTCGCAGAGAGGTTGGTGAGGTCTTCAAGACCTACGAACTCCAGCCCGGGGATTTCCGTTTCATCGCGGCTCCCAAACGCCACCGTTTGCCTGAGCCAAGCGCGCCTCCCGGTGCAAAAAAACCAAAGACCCCCCCCAAGGCTCCTCCCCTCACGTATGAGGAGCTGATTGATCAGAGTTTTCTCACGTATCATTCGCCATGGGAATTTGTTGCAGAGCGCTTTCATTGCGATGAAGCGTTTCTTCGCAGCATAAATCCAACCCTCCCGGCCTGGCCGGCTGCGGGAACCGTCTTTCGGGTTCCCAATGTGGAAGCTTATTTGATCGAAGAGCGCATCTATGCCCAACCTCCCGAAGACCCATCAAAGCCGGTCAGCGCAGCCATCGTGGATTTGGCACGTCTGGAAGTCTCTCAAGGAGACCGGCTCGTGGCCGTGTTTCCGGTTTTTTCTGCGCGCCCGGGTCTGCGGGGGCGTGGAACATGGATCATTCAGGACGCGATTCCCCGCCCTCGCTTGTCAACGCTCCGCGAAACCCGGCAGGCCCCCCGTCCTGTGAGTTCGTTTTACGCCGGGCCCTCGGCAACCCCTGATCCTGCCCCCACACTCGCTCAAAAAGAAATTCTTACGGCCGGTCCGAATAATCCCGTGGGAGTGATTTGGATCAATCTGGCCAAATCCGATGACCCTGCCCCCCTGGCTTTTGGTCTTCATGGGGCAAGCAACCCGTCCCAGATGGAAGTGGAATCCAGCCTTGGGGGATTTCGTCTCACCAATTGGGACATCATCCGGGCCGTTCGGCTCCTGCCAAAAGGAACACCCTTGCACTGGCGCCAGAGCACGACACCAACGATTGCGGCTCCACCGGCGGCTGTGCCCGTTGGAGCACGCTGAGAGTTCGTCACTCTGTGGTGACGAGCAGAAGATCGTTTCGGGCGCTTCGCTTGTAAGGAACACTTCGTGAGTAATAGCCTGTCAGCAGACCGGGTCGTGGCATTTCAACGATGGCGCTGTAATAATACCAACCCCCTTCGGTTACCAGCAGATAGGCCTTACGTCCGGACACCACGCCCTTGACGGGAAAATCCCCCAGGTGGCCGCGAATTTCCGCCCCGTTCTGAGCAAAGTAGCTGCGTCCCCATTCATCGGACTTATAAGAGCCGGAAATATCGATTTCTGGCGGCTCCATCTGGTCGGAAATCCACGCGTCCCCCAAAGCGTTATGTTGGTCATAGCGCTTGGTGTTAAATTCTTCGATAGCGGAGCACCCAACCAGGGAACTCAAAGCCAAAATCAAAAACAGACCACGAATCACTGAACAGGACATCAAAAAATCAGCGGCGGATCTTTTCAAACACCACTTCTTTCTCATCCACGGAATTGAATGGCACATGGGCGGAGTAGAAACCTTTGAGCTGGTCGTAGCGTGGCCTGTGCAATTCCAACGTGTATTCCGTCCACCCGCTGTCAACCAATGCGAGATAAACCTTGCTTCCGGAGACGTATCCTTGGGCCACGCCATACGTGCCGATCAAGCCGGAGACCTTGCCCCCTGGCTGTTGTTTCAACACGACAATGCCCCAATCCGTGGAGTAATAAACGCCTTCAACATTGATTTTTGCCGGGGCTGTTTTCTTTTCTGCCAGATAGGCAACCCGGGCAGCCTCGTTTTTGGCATACGATTCTTTGAGGTGACAGGATGGAAGAGCCGTGACGATAAACAGACCAGCGGCGAGGGCTAAAGAAAGCTTCATAATCGGCAATGCCTATCATAGCCCTTCCGGAAGAAGAAGGCTTTTTTACGGGCTTTCGGGTCAAAACAAGGAAGCTCGACCAGTGACTTCGTTTTGGATAAGCGTCATCAGGTGCCCCTCAAATCTCAGAGCGAATTTGCAGCGAACCTGCCCACCAGGCACTTTTTGGGGTTCAAGCAGCCGTTTTTGGATGCGCTTTGCACCTGGGTCCTTTCGCAAGCGGAAGATCCGAGCCTTCCGGATTTGTCCAACTTTTTGATTGTTGTTCAGGGTGCCAGGACCGCACGAGGTCTGGAGCAGCGACTGGCTTTCGCGGCCGATCACGCGGGGGTGATGCTTGTTCCCCCCCTCGTGAGTACTCCCGGGAATGCTCCATCGATGCTGTTTCATAAACCTTCCACCCACGGTCTGGCGGAAGCATTCGCTGTTCATGCGGCCTGGGTCGCCGCGCTGGAGGAATTGGAGGACGGCAAGAAGCTGGTTTTTGGTCTGGAAAATTCGAGGCCTTTTTCCAGTGCCCAAAGAGATCTCGCGGCAACGTTGGCAGCCATTGATGCAGAACTGGTGGCCGGCTGCCTTGATGCCAGAAGGGTTGCCATTGCCTTGCGGAATGACCCGAATGCTCCGGAAAGAGCCGCTCGCCGCTGGGATGTTTTTGGTGACGTTTGTGATGCCGCGCAGACGCACCTTGCAGGTTGGGCGTTGCAGGACCCCTCCCGCAGAAAAGCCGAATTGTCAGAGCATGGAGCGCTGCGGCCCGGCCTGCGTCTCGTGCTGGCCGGTTTGCCGGATTTTGACCCCTTGTTTGTGATGGGTTTCAAACGTTTGGCCGACCGCTGCGATGTGTTGATTTTGGCCGAAGAGGGGCCTGGCTTCGATGAATGGGGGAGGGTGGTTCCTGAATATTGGGCAGGAAGGAAGCTGGAACTTGAGGGCGGCAGACTTGCGGCTCCGGAGAATTCTCTGGCCCAAGCGGAGCTGATTGCCGATTGGGTGGCCCGGCGAAAGGGATCCGTCATAGTGGCGCCTGATGAAACAGAAATTCCCGGTCTGATGGATGCCATGGAGGCCAGGGGGCAGCAGGTGAGAGCCTCCGCGGCGAAGCCCTTTTCCCAAACGCGCCCGTTCCGCGTTCTCAGACTGGCGGCACGGTTCCTTGATCGACCGCAGGATTCCCCCCCGGCTTTTCCTGTTGTCGCCGAAATGATTCGTCAGCAAGACTTCCGTGCCAGACTTGGTGATCTGGAAGGCGTGCTTGACGAATTTCAAGCCACACACCTTCCCGCGAAATTTGAACCCTCCCGCTACTCTGCGGGTGACATCCCTGAAAAGCTCCTGACTCTGGAGAAGGCCTTGAAGGATTTGTTCCCCTTAAAAACCAGTCCACATCCCATTCCTGAACTTGCGCGTTTTTTTAACGAGGTGTTCCTGGAGATTTTTGGTCGCATCACTGCTGACGACACCACCCCTGACGGGCGGGCCATTCTGCGGCCTTTCAAAGCGCTTTATGAGGAATTCGCCCACTTGCAGGCTTGCAAAATCGACGTGGAAATCCGTCCTTCGGACTTTCTTTCCATGATTCTGGATGCATTGGAGGGAGGATCCGTTCCTGCGATGTCTTCGGGTCGGGAAACCGAGATCATTGGTTGGCTGGAATTGTTATCCGAGGATGCTCCTTCTGCGGCGATTGCCAGTGTTTGTGAAGGCATTGTCCCTGCTTCTCAAGTCGCCCATCCCTTTCTGCCGGGCGGCTTGAGGGAAACCCTGGGGCTTCGGCCGGATAAGCGCCGGCTCGCGCGCGATGCCTATATTCTCTCCACAGCCGCCCGCCTTCGGCCCGGCGGCATGTTGGTCTGTGCCCCGCGAAAATCTGCTGACGGGGATCCCCTCCGCCCAAGCCGGATTTTGCTTCAGGGTTTTTCTGGCAAATCCCTCGCGACCCGGCTCCTCAACCTCTTCGTGGATCGCGCAGGTGAAGAGCCCCCCGGCGGGGAAACCCGAACGGTTCGTTTGCAATTGCCGCCCATTGAGCCAGTGGCGATCTCATCGCTTTCGCAATCCGCCTTTGGTGCTTATCTGCGCTCCCCGAAGCTCTTTTACTTTGCAAATGCGTTGCGGTTGGAACTTCCCGATGATCAGGCTCAAGAAATTGACAGTCTTCTGGGTGGCAGCCTCCTGCATGCGGTTCTTAGTCAATTTGTGAATGACCCCTCCCTCCGGGGGTTGAGGGAAGAAGAGTCCATCCGCAGAGCCCTTTTCGTCACTTTCGAGTCCCTCTTCACAGAGACGTTTGCCGGACTCCAACCCGCCACCGTGGATTTTCAAAAGGATGCTCTTCTTGAAAAGTTGGCCATGTTTGCCCGGGTCCAATCCGAACTTTTCTCCGAAGGCTGGAAAATTATTTATGCAGAAAAGAGCACCGGACCGGGGGATCAACTCCGTCGTGACCTTTCCCTGCCTGATGGCAACACTGTCGAAATTCGTGGACGGATTGACCGCATTGATTTTCATGCCCCCACCGGGCAGTGGCGGGTGATTGATTACAAAACCGGCGCCAAGCCCATCGAGCCCGACAAAGCCCATTTCACAAAAACCACCGCCCGAACCTCCAGAAACCGGGACTTTGCCTGCTCACCCGACGGCTCCACCCGCTGGAAAGGCCTTCAGTTCCCGCTCTACCGCTGGTTGCTCGACCAACCCGGCCAGGAGCTGCTGCCCGACTGGAAGGCGGGAACTCCCGCGGACTTTCATTATTTTTTTCTGCCAGAGGACCCCACCCAAGCCGGTATCTCATCAGCCTTCCCGGAGGAAAAACTGCCCGAAGGCCTGGAAATGGCGGCACTCATAGCTCAAAGGATTCTCTCCGGAAAATTCGCTGACAATCCGGATTCTCTGACGCAAGAAGATCCCATCTTTCGGGCTCTCTGCGGGCTTTCGAATCTTGTCTCTGACGACGAAGAGGAGGATGGCGAATGAAAAATATTTCCTTTATCCGCGCTTCGGCAGGCTCAGGGAAAACCTACCAGCTGAGTTCGCACTTGATCGGGTTGCTGATGCGGCAACCCGCCGAGGATCCGGCCGGCCTGCTGGCCACAACATTCACACGGGCAGCGGCGGGAGAAATTCTTGCCCGTGTGATGACGCGGCTTTCCCAGGCCGTTCTTTCGGAACCCGAACGACAGCGACTCTCCAAAGACCTTGAACTCAGTCTCTCGGAAAAACAGTGCAGCGAGGCCCTCGAGCGGTTGGTTGGTAATCTGCACCGCCTGAATATTGGCACTATTGACTCGTTTTTTGCCCGTGTGGCACGCTCTTTGCCGGATCTGGTTTTGTTGCCACGGAATTGGTCCGTGATTTCTGATGACGATGCGGTTGCCATTTCCGCCGAGGTGCTTGCCGGATTGGCGGCCGGGTCGGATGCGGATGATCTCAAGCTGGCATGGCATCAGTGGCGCTCTCCCAAGCGCAGGATTCAAAACCGGGAGGACCTGCTTGCCATCCTGGTTGCCATTCGCTTTCGAAATCTTGGTTCGCTGCCAGCTTCCTCCCGCCCGGAATTTGTCAGCACCACCCAATCAACGCAGTGGGCTGCTGTCATTGCGGATCTCCCGGGTCTGCTCAATAAAGCTGATAAAAACGGCCACCAAGCCCCCAACAAAAATTTTCAAAAAAAGCGTGAAGATCTTTTGGCTATGATTGCGCCGGGAGCAGCCTTTGAGGTGCTGGTCCGGGAATCAAAAATCGTGCAGGCCTTGGTTGCCGGGGTGGATGAAAGTCTTCCCCCGGAGTGGGCACCGGCATTGAGGGACTTGACCGGGGCCTGCAAGGACGCCGTTCAGGCTGCTTACACGCGGCGTCAAAACGCGCTCCACCGGCTCAGGGGCCTTTTTATGCCGGCCCGGAAAACGGCTTCGCTGGCAGCAGGTGGCGTGACATTTTCCGAGATCGAAGAAGCCGTGGCTGATGCCATCTCAATGGAAGAAGGGGGAGCGGCCGAGGACCTGGCGTTTCATCTCGACGCCCGGATCACCCACCTTCTCATCGACGAGTTCCAGGACACGAGCCGCAAGCAATTCGAGTTTTTCCGTCCAGTGATTGAGGAAATTGTTTCCCAACCCGACCGGACTGCCTATGTGGTCGGCGATCCCAAGCAGGCGATTTATGGATGGCGGGGCAGTGACCCGGAGGTCATTGGCAGCTTCGAAAAATCCATCCCCGAAACCTCCCTTCTCGTGAAGTCCCTCTCGACCTCTTACCGCTCCAGTCCGGTGATCCTGAAAACCGTGGACCAGGTTTTCCAACGCATGGGATCGGTGGACCCGGACACGTTGGGTGGCAACGTTTTTGAAGAAGCCTCCCGGCAATGGATGTCTGGATACACGCCTCATTCGGCGCATCATGATTCCTTGTCCGGTTCGGCACGGTTATGGTGTCTCCCGAAAGACGTGGACGAAAAAGACTTTATCGTTCAACGGGTCCAGGCCCTCCTCGCTCAGTCGAACCCGCCAAACGAAATTGCCATCCTCTTGAGGCGTGCCAAAGGCATCCCCACGGTGATCGATTTGTTACGCAGGAAAGGAATTGATGCCGCGCCGGGGGGAAGCGGCACCGTGCTCACGGATTCGCTGGCCGTGGAAATGATCCTGGCCGGCTTGGTGGCCATGGATCATCCCCATGTCCGATCCGCCGCCGCTCTCCTTGCGTCTCAAGCCTCATGGGGCAGCGGACTTCAGGGCCAAGAATCCAGGGATTTGCTGAAGACCTGGCATCGTCAGTGGGAAAATGAAGGCGCTGCGGGCCTTGTCTCCTCATGGATTGGTGATCCGCTTTTTGAAGCCGCCCTTTCGTTTCATGACCTCACCCGGTGCCGTCAGGTCCTGACCCTGGCCCGTCAGTTTGACTTGGCTGGAGGCGGGCGGGCCTCCGCTTTGGCAGCAACTGTTCGTGCCGCCCGTATCTCGGCCGGCCGGCCGGCGCCCGTTCGTGTGATGACCATTCATGCCTCAAAGGGCTTGGAATATGATTCTGTGATCCTTGGCGACCTGGGCCGCTGTGGCAAAAAGCCGGATGCCGCACCGGATTTTGTCAGGGAGGAGGACTCCAGTGAGGAGTTCTGGGTGGAAACCAATGAGGCCATTTCGTCAGTGGTCGACCATGGGGTCCGAAAGACCCGTCATGCCATTCGCTGCGTCGCCGAAGAGCTTTCTCTGCTTTATGTGGGAATGACGCGTGCCCGTCAAACCCTCGACATGGTTATCACCAAACGGGGTCCGACCTCCATAAGCTTCACCAAGAGCAGCCTGTTGGAGGTGGTCCTGGCCCCGGACAAAGAGCCCGGCGCCGAGACTCCTGCCTGGAGCAATGAGCATCCCGGCTCGGCAAAACGAACCGCTGCTCCCATGGTTCTGCCTGAGGATCCTGATTTCTGCATTAGCGACAACCTGCCTCTGACGGAGCCTTCCCAGCCATCCCTCCTGGACCGCAGATCCCCTTCCTCTCAGGAGGGAGGGGACGCCGTGACGATTGCCAAGCGATTTGGAAGCGTTGGTGGCCGCGGAATGGCGGTGGGAACGGCCGTTCATGCGTGGCTGGCTCAGGTGGAATGGCAGAATGACCTGCCGAAAATTTGTTCAGGAGACCTTCTGCAAGCCACGTCGGCGGATTGGGTCGGCATGGAAAGGAATGCGGCAGAATCTTTGCTGGCCGAGCTGATGGAGAAACTTTCAGGTGCTCACAAGGCCCTTGCGCGGGCGTTTGACCGTAAAGCTTTTTCGAAGACCTGGCAGGTGCCCGAAACCGCCATTCACGTCTGGCGCGAACGGGCTTTTGTGGTTCCGATGGACAAGACGCTCTGGAATGGCCGGTTTGACCGTGTGGTGATTGCCAGAAATTCGCATGGTGAAATCACGCACGCAGAAATCATCGACTTCAAATCCGATGTGGTCAAAAGCCCTGAAACTCTTGACGAAAAAACGCAATTCTACCAACCCCAATTGGATTCTTATGCCGCGATCCTTGCCCACGCGCTTCGCAAGCAGGACACCGGGCCTGCGATTTCAACAAACCTGGTTTTTACCGGCTGGTCAGGATAGCAGGTCTTGGGGGACGATCCCGCCGTTGTCGGCAATCTTTTGAATAACCTGCTTGTGTAGCCAGACATTCATTTTCGCGGAATCCCCGAAATCGCCGGAATAGTTCAACTCCTTCGCCAACTCTTTGCGGGCGGAAAGGCTGCTGTCCATATCGACCAGCTTCATGAGGTCAACGATGGAGCGTTTCCAATCCAGTTTTTCCGAATGTTTGGCGGCGAGGTCATCGAGGATTGCGGTGACATCCACAGGCTCAGGAGGGGCAACCGGCACCACGGGGGTGGCAGTTGCTACTTCGGGAGCCAACGGGGGAACACCGATGCCCGAGTCCGCAGGGTTGACCACGTTTGGAGGCGGGATAATGGCGTCCTTGATGATGTTTATGGAATCACCGTAGGAAGCAGCGGCACTTTTGACGCCGCCAAAAACTTTGGAGAGGAGGTTGGATAAGAGGCTCATAATTTGAATTAAGCGGTTTTGGAGAGGAGAGATTTCAGAGCAGGAATTTGTTCGAGCAGGGCGGCAACCGACTCCGGTCCAGCGACCGCTTGCGCCTGATCAAAAAATTCGCTGGCCAGCGGAGCCGCTTTGTCGATGGGAATGCCGGCGCTCTGGAGGGCACCCATGGCTTCAGCCGCAGCACCCAGATTGCCGCCTAGTTTTCCGAGGATCCCGCCCAGGAGACCGCCGCCCGCAGAGTCAGAAGCGGAAGGAGCACTGGCAAGAACCGCAGAGGCTCCTGGAAGCAACGCAATAAAGTGCTCGAACTGGGTTCCAGCAGCCTTTTGCTTCACAAAACTCAAGATGATCCCAACGCCTTGACGAACCACAGATTCCGGGAGGTTAAGCTTCAGGCTGATGTTTTTGATAATCTCTTCCATAGGGTCTTCATGGGAATGATAGAAAGAGGACTCAAAGTCAATCCCGATTCACGGACGGATTTTCCATTGGTCTTTTCGGATTTCTTTTGAATGCCATGAGTCACGGGATTATAAATGGAGATCTCGTGACCACTCTCTCTTCCCGACTTGCGCCTCTCAGTCAGCTTCTTCCCCCGGGGAGATTACTCCACGAAAAAGAAGACATTCTGCCCTATTCTTTCGACGGGACAGCGTCCTTAAAAACCATGCCGGCGGTTGTGGTCATGGCCGAGTCCGTGGATGAAATCTCAGCGGTGCTGAAATTTGCGCAAGCCGAACGCATTCCCGTGGTGACCCGTGGTTCGGGGACCGGGCTCAGCGGCGGGAGTGTGCCGGTTCAGGACGGGATTGTTTTGTGTTTGGCCCGGATGAATCAAATCCTCGAAGTGGACACACGAAATCTTGTGGCCAGGGCACAAGCCGGGGCCACGACCCTCTCGATTTCCGAAGCGGTTGAGGCCAAAGGCCTGTTTTATCCGCCGGATCCCAGCTCGATGAAAATTTCAACCATTGGCGGAAATGTGGCCGAGAATTCGGGTGGCCTCCGGGGGTTGAAATATGGCGTCACCAGGGATTACGTGATGGGATTGCAGGTTGTGCTTGCTGACGGCGGGGTGATTTTTACCGGCAATCGCTGCGTGAAAGATGTGGCGGGCTACAATCTTCGCGACCTCTTCATCGGATCTGAAGGAACACTTGGCGTTGTCACCGAGGTCTGGCTCAAATTGATTCCCAAACCTGCTGCAAGAAAAACCCTCCTCGCTCTTTACGATGACATGGAAGACGCCGCACAAACGGTGTCATCCATCATCGAACAAAAGATCATTCCCTGCACCCTCGAGTTCCTCGACAATGTCACCATCAATTGTGTCGAGGACTACGCAAAAATCGGGTTGCCACGGGATGCTGGAGCGGTGCTTCTGATGGAGTCCGACGGCCATCCTGCCGCTGTGACTGAAGAAGCTGAAGCCTTGGCCCGTATTGCCAAGGAACACCGGGCTCGCGAAGTCCGGGTGGCTCAGACTCCTGCGGAGGCGGCCGCCCTGGCGACGGCCCGGCGCAGCGCCTTTTCTGCGCTGGCCCGCATTGCCCCCACAACCATTCTTGAAGACGCCACGGTCCCCCGTAGCGAGTTGGCCCGCATGGTTCGCCGTATCAACGAAATTGCGCAGAAGTATCGTCTAAAAATCGGGACGTTCGGTCACATGGGTGACGGCAACCTCCACCCCACGTTTGTGACCGACGAGCGCAACACGGAGGAAATTCACCGGGTTGAGGAAGCCATGTGCGAAATCTTTGAGGAGGCCATTGCCCTCGGGGGAACCATTACCGGCGAACACGGGGTCGGGCTGGCGAAAAAACCATTCCTCGAAAAGCAGTTGGGTGCGGAGGTGCTCGATGTGATGCGGAGATTAAAAAAGTCTTTTGATCCGGCGGGAATTTTGAACCCGGGGAAAATTTTCGATGCCGCCTGAATCTTCCTGCTCTCATTCGGGATCCAAACCGGTCAGCCCCTTGCACGGTCTTGATTATTCGGTCCTGCAACAATGCATGCATTGCGGCATGTGCCTGCCCACATGCCCGACCTACGATGACACCAAGCTGGAGCGAAACAGCCCCCGGGGCCGGATCTCGCTCATGCGTGCCATTGCGGATGGAAACCTGGAGGCCACCAAGGAATTCGGCAAAGAAATGTATTTCTGTCTCGGATGCCTGGCCTGTGAAACAGCGTGCCCGGCCGGGGTCGATTATGCCCACATGTTCGAAATCGCCAGGTCTGAGGTCGAGCGTTCCGGCGAACTCGACACGCCAAAACGAAACATCATTCGAACGCTGACGCTCCGGTTTTTGTTTATGCGGCCGCGGCTCCTCCGGGTTGTTGGCCGGCTGCTCTGGATTTACCAGGTCACGGGGTTTCAATCGCTCTTCCGTGCCCTTCATTTGAATCGTCTCCTGCCCCGGGATTTTCGAGAACTGGAACCGATCACTCCCACCGTCCGCGCCAGGTTTTCCCATCAGCTGATTGCTCCCACGGAAAAGCCAGCGTCTGGAGCAAAGCGCAAAGTGGCATTGCTCACCGGGTGTGTGCAAGACCTCGTGCTTCCAGAAATCAATCGAGATACCGCCGACGTGCTCCTCGCCAATGATTGTGAGGTGTTCACGCCGCCCGTGCAGCCTTGTTGTGGATCTTTGCACGGCCACAACGGGGAACTCGAATTGGCCCGCACCCTGGCCCGCCAACAAATCGACCTCATTGACCCCTTCAGCGTGGATGCCATCATTTCCAATGCCGGAGGTTGCGGGTCACACCTGCGTCATTACGACCGCCTTTTGGAAGATGACCCCAACTACCGGGAGGCAGCAGCCGAATGGTCGAAAAAGCTCAAAGACATCCACGAATACCTGGTCGAAATTGGTTTCCGCAAACCGCTCGCCTCGCCCCGGTCCGGTCCGGTGACCTATCATGAATCCTGCCACCTCTCCCACGGTCAGCACATCATCAGTCAACCCCGGGAAATTCTGCGCTCGATCCCCGGCCTTCAACTTGTCGAATTGCCGGAAAGCCAGTGGTGCTGTGGAAGCGCCGGCATCTATAATATCACCCAGCCCGAAATGGCGGCCAAATTACAGAAGCGGAAGATGATGCATATCGAAGGCACCGGAGCCCCCGTCGCCGCGACCGCGAATCCAGGCTGTCACCTGCAACTCGAAAACGGGGCAAAAAACTCGCACCTGTCCCTCCGCGTCGCCCACCCGATCACCCTCCTGGCAGAAGCCTATCGGGCGGAAAAAAATCCTCAGGCAAATCATGGCCGCAGCTGATTCCATCATACAACCCGGCGAGACGGTTGGCATCTTGGGCGGAGGACAATTGGGCCGTATGTTTGCCATCGCGGCCCGCAGGATGGGATATCGGGTCCACACCTTCGAGCCTCAACCGGACAGCCCGGCCGGACAGGTCAGCGATCTGGAGGTGGTCGCCTCCTATGAGGATTTGGATGCCGTGCGCAATTTCGCCCGGGGAGTGTCTGCCATGAGCTTCGAGTTCGAAAACATTCCCCATGACGCCATTCAAGCCGCAGCAGAAATCTGCCCGGTGCGGCCACAAGCCAGCGTCCTCCACACTTGCCAAAACCGCGAGCGTGAAAAACGGTTTCTTGAAAAGCACGGGTTTCCTTGTGCGCCATTTGCCATCGTGGATTCGGCTCAATCATTAGCTGTGGCACTTGAGAAAATTGGAACCCCCTCCGTCCTCAAAACGGCAGACTTTGGATATGACGGCAAAGGCCAACTCAAAATCACCAACCCGCAGGACCCCGAGGCCTTATGGGAAACATTTGCCGCGCCACGGGCCGTGCTGGAAGGTTGGATTCCGTTCGAAGCCGAGCTGTCGGTGATTGTTGCCAGGGGGCTCAACGGTGACACGGTCACTTTTCCTCCGTCAGAAAATATCCACACGAATCACATCCTCGACCTCTCGATTGTGCCAGCCAGATTCCCGCAAGCGGTTTTGGATGAAGCGGCCGAACTCGCACAAGCCATCGCCAGGGAACTCGATGTCATTGGCCTCCTCGCTGTGGAAATGTTCCTCACCAAGTCTGGAGATCTTCTCATCAACGAACTGGCCCCACGGCCGCACAACTCAGGTCATTTCTCATTTGACGCCTGCATCACCAGCCAATTCGAACAACAACTCCGTGCTGTTTGCGGTCTTCCCCTCGGCTCGACCAAACTCCTCTCGCCGGTCGTCATGCTCAACCTTCTCGGAGACCTCTGGTCAGCCGGAGAACCCGACTGGCCTGCCCTCCTCACCAACCCCAACGCCAAGCTCCACCTCTACGGCAAATCCGAACCCCGCCCGGGCCGGAAAATGGGACATGTCTGCTTCCTCGATGACATCCCTGCAGCTCTCGACTGTGCGAATAAATATCGGAATCCTTTGAGGAATCAAGTCTGATTAGCTCGCCGACTTACCTCACCTCAAAGATGATTTTAATCAAGGCTTCCCGGAGACAAGTGGGCGGGCAAGGGACTGCCCAGCCCTACCATCAAAGGGGCGCTTCCCGCTCGCGGCAGCTCATCCTTCGCTAAAGCTATGGAGGACACGTCGTTTTTACTATGGTAGGGCGCGGCAGTCCCTTGCCCGCCCACTTTTTGCTACCCGCAGGATCGGCACCTCTCAGCAAACCGATCGCACCTTTCCAAGCCGCCCATTGGCGGCGTTCTGATTTCTTCCATCAGGGGTTTCCCGATTTCCCGGCTCCTTCACACCCCAGAATGTGGGTTGGACAAGACGGGGTTTCGGGAATATCGTGATTTTTCTTTCATCATGAACCTCAACAACCTGACCAATTTTATGCCGGAAACTTCCTCATCAGCTTCAAAAAACATCCTATCCAGCGATGTTGACGTCAAAGGCACCATCCGCTTTGAGAGCGAATTGATTTTTGATGGAAAGCTGGAGGGTGAAATTGTTTCCGAGGCCGGTCTTCTCACGCTCGGAAAAAATGCCAACGTGCATGGTGAAGTCAAAACCAAGGCGGTGGTGGTGCATGGCACGGTGACAGGAAACATCACGGTGGTGGAGCGGGCGGAGTTGAAGGCCAGCTCACAGCTGACCGGTGACCTTGCTGCGCAGCGGATCATCATCGAGGAAGGAGCGACATTTATTGGTCGTTCCGAAGTGACCCCGAACCGCGGCAATATTTCCCGTGGCTCCTCAGCGACTGCAACTCCGGCCACTCCTGCCGCTGACACCGGCCGGAAGAATCAGCCGGCAACCGCTTCCTGAGTTTTTTTAAGATCAGTTCGAAGTCAAGTTGACCTGCACCTTGCGAACACCGTTGGTGTTCAGGGCCGTATCCACTACGGATGCGACGGCTTGGGGTTCAGAGCTTGCGGGGACATCCAAAGTGACGGTGCCAGAGCTGACTTTGGCGGTGCTGGCCAATTCGGGTTCCGCAACGGCCGCAAGTCCTGCCCGCACGCGGCTGAGGAGAATCGCATCTTCAAAGAGGCCCTGATCCTCCGGCGCAGCGGTATTGTTGCTGGCAAAGATGATCTGACCCGAGGTGACAGACTCCAATTGTCCGGCTGTCACAAAGGTGGCAATTGGTGTGGTGGTTGGTGAAGCTTGCGGGGTGATTGGTGCCGATACGGCAGGGGTTTCGGTAGCCACCTGTGGAGCTGGTTGGACGGGTGGCGCGACTTTTACTTGGGGTTTGGGTGCGGGTTTTGGACGGGATCGTGCTTTTTTAGGACGTTTGACCGTTTTATTGTCATCGGGAGCGGGGGTGATCACCGTGACACTGGGATCGGGAGATTGTTGAGAAGGTGTTGAGCAACCCGCCAAGAAAATCCCCAAACAGATAACCGGGATCAGAAGTGGGGGACAAAGTTGCGCCATTTTCAACTTGTCGCACGGGCTTGACCGAAATTCAATGCGGTTTCCCTTTCAAACGCCATTTATTGCCGGGTTTCTTATTATTCCCGGCGGGGAACAATATCAAGTTGCTGACGGAGCCTTGCGATTCGTTTTTCCGGAAGGATTCCCCGCCAGGAAACGCCGGGGTAGATGAGGGCCTGTCGCCCGATGAGGGATCCCGGGGAAAGAACACTGTTACAACCGATCTCTGCATGGTCTCCCACAATGGCCCCAAATTTTCTCAAGCCGGTGGGCAGGATGGAGTCAGGGAGGGAAACCGTGACCTCCCGCCGATCGAGGCGCACATTCGACAGAATCACCCCCGCTCCAAGGTGGGCTTTGTAGCCAAGAATCGAATCACCCACATAATTGAAATGAGCGACTTCTGCCTTATCGAAGATCAGGCAATTTTTGAATTCGCAGGAATTTCCGGCGACCACATTGTTTCCGATGATGACATTTTCGCGGATGTAGGCCCCATTGCGGATTTGACAATTTTCTCCAATCCATGCCGGACCTTTGATCATGGCCCCCGGTTCGATGATCGTGCCCACGCCTACAAACACATCCGGCCCGATGAAGGGTTTGCCGATCAGGGTCCCCAACATGGCAGGCTTCAGCCGGAATTGCAGGTAGGGGGCAATTTTTTCCAAGGCCTGCCACACGTGCTCCACGTTGTCGAAAATAACCCGGTGGTCGGTGTGGTTGAGATCAAGGAATGTCCCCGGTGAAAACATCAGCTCATCATTTGTTGATTTTCTCAACCAATTGATCGGGGACCTCTGATGGCTTGCTCCCGGTGGTGATCGCGGCCCTTGCTGCCTCAATCTCCGGGAGAAGAGCCTTGGCTGCTTCAGGACTGGCAGCTGTGTCCACTTTCCGTTTCAATCCGAGAACGAGCCGGGCATCTTCCCGGTAAGGCTTGGCCATGGTTTTGTATTCCCCGATCCATGGGTAGGCCTTTGGGGGGCGGCCGGAAACAAACATTCTTAAGATGGGCTCCGCGTTCTCAAGGTCTCCAAGCTCCCAATTGTGCATGGCAAAGCAAAGCAGTCCAAAAGACTCAAAGTTGGCGTTGGAGTAGAGACTGGATGTGCGGCGATCGATCACCTTGTCCGGTTGAGAAAGCAGGCGGCAGGCCTCGACAAAAAAGTTGGCAACCGTGACCTCGGGTTCCACGGAAGAGTAGAGGTCGGCCTTCTGGATTTGATCAAACAAACCCGCAGCCCCCGCGATGTCGCCGAGGAAAAGTGCCGTCAGGCCCTCATTCATGAGAGCCCAATTCTTGTGTGGCTGTGTGATTCCGGGCGTCTGTGACAGGTTCCGGAACTCGCTCCGTGCCTCATCAAATTGACGGTTTGCCGCAAGTTTCACAGCACTTGCGAAGGCGGCATCAAATTCTGCCTGAACAAAAGCTCCGGGTGCGTTTTTGACAACGCCCGGGAAAATTTGGTCGCGATAGAGATAAATCACGCCACCCGCCACCATGGCCACTACGAGCAATGCCATAGTGATCCATGCGGTGAAATTGCGGGTTTCCTTGGTTTCAAGCACCACGCGCGCTTTGGGTTGGGGAGGGTTTTTGATGCGCTCGGTGAGCTTGTTTCTTGCGTAGCCAAGGTGCTCGATCAACTCGGCGTAGGACGCGTAGCGGTCGTCAGCATTTTTTGCAATCATCCGGTTGATCACATAAGCGGTCTCACTGGACACATCCGGCGCGAAAGCCTGGAGGCTGATGGGTTGGCTTTTGAGTTGCTTGAGGGCGACCATGGAGGCGGTCTCCGCTTCGTAGGGAGGGCGGCCGGCGAGGGCATGGAAGAGTGTTCCTCCCAGGCTGTAGATATCACTCCGGAAGTCTTCCGGCTGATTGTCCAGCTTTTCCGGGGCGATGTAGTAGGGAGTTCCCCAAATTTCCCCCACGGCCGCAGCGGCCTCATCCATGATGATTGCCAACCCGAAATCCACCAGCTTGGCCGTGTGGGCATCCGCAAAAAGGATGTTTCCGGGTTTGATGTCACGGTGAATCAAATCTTTCTCAAGGGCCGCCTGCAAACCCTCCGCGATTTGCATTCCAATTTGAAGCACCTGCATTTCGGGAACCCGCCGTTGCAATGTCAGAAGGTCGTCCAAGGAGGCATTGGGGATCAGCTCCATGGCCATGTAAAACTGCCCATGGTCCTGACCGAATGAAAAAACTTTAACAACGTAGGGATGGTTGATCGAAGCCGTGATGCGGGCTTCGGCCGCAAGCTTTTCCCTTTCTTCGGGGCTGCTGGCCAGCTCGCGTCGCAGCACCTTCAGCGCCACATTTCGATTCAAATTGCAATCTTGGGCCTTGAACACCTGGCCCATCCCACCCTGACCAATCAGTTCCAGTAGCTTGTAATGATTGAATTGTTTGCGGGCTCTCAAGGCTTGGCCGCAGCTTGGACAATGGATTTTTGAGAAAGGATCCTGCAGGGTCACATCCATCAGGGTTCCGCAAGCCGGGCAGGCTTCCAGCAGCTGCCCGTCTGAAGCTGCCTCGTGCATGGGACTTTCACCCAACACAGGCAGGGAATCCATGAGTTCAGGCTCAGCAGGGGGTGTGGGCTCTGTGGTTTCTGTTGGATCGGCCGTGCCCGATTCCTGATCCGCGGAGGGCGCGTCAGCAAGATCCTCAGGGCTATCGACCTGCTTGGCCTGCTCTGGCTCGGCTTGAGGATCTTCGGTGGATTCTGGCATTATTCAAATTGGGGAAAGGCACGTAGTTACCAGAACAATCACGAAAGCGCCATAAAGAATCCTGCGTATTATGGCTTGCCTGATTGTCAGCGAAAGGGTTAAGGTTTTTGAAATTCCCATACCATGAATTTCTTATTCCTTGCCGGCGGTGCCTTCCTTGCAGTGGTTGCAACCCAACCCGAACCCGACCTGATTAATCACACCCTTCGCTCGGAAAAAGTTTTTGCCCGCGAGGTGGTGACGCGCAACCGGTGGGGAACTGTCATGCTGCCCAACGGTAAAGGCGGTTACAGCCTGATTGCTCCTGTCAATCAAGAATACATAGATTTCAGCCTGGTTCAGCCTCCAAGATCCTCCATGCCACCCTTCCGGCCAACCGGCACGGTTGTGGTCGTTGTGCCTTGACCAGATTTTTCGCCATTTTGGCATCACACGCACCAGAAACGGGGTTAAGGAAATTTCTTTCTTTCTGCCTGGCAGCCCTGATGACCCTCATTCTTGTGGGGTGTGGCTCCACCCCCAAGCCCACGGCCGTTCCCGCGTTTGAGGAAGTGATCCCTTTGGATCGACGGCTTCAAGATTTTGCGGCTGCAAACAATCGGCAGGCCTCTGAGGCTCTTGGTGGGTTTTTTGCGGTCGGGGCGAGTTTGCAATCCCCTGCAATGCCCCGGTCGGGTGGTGCTGCAGATTACACGCGCAGTCTGCTTGCCGAACCCTTTCGTATGGAGGTCCTGGGAACCGAGATCCTTTTTGCGAACAATCAGGGAGCCAAAACCCGCAGTCGAATCCGGCTGAACGCTCCGGCCAAATATGCCCTGGAGGAGTCCATGGAAGTGCGCTGGAGATTTGAGAACGGACAATGGCGGATCTATGAGATGGAATTTCCTTCCTGGTCTCCTGTCATCGGCGTCTGGAAAAAAGCGGGTCCCCGGGGTGAGCCTTCGATGGAGCTCCGCTTGATTCCCGGAGGACAATACCTCATCTATGCCGAGCGTGACCGGACCCTTCCGACCTTCCGCGGCCGCTATCGCATCGAGGGAAGCAATCTCTACCTTGTCGATTCCTCAGCCTCCGTAGCCTCAAATCTCAACACAGAAGAAGGCCGCTATGTGGTCATCATCAGCGGAAACTCTGCGGATTTTCGCAAAGTGGCTGACGAAAATCGCTGGCGCGCCGACCGCTTTGAAGGTGGGTGGACGGCTGGCCGTTGAGTTGGCTTATTCGTAGCGGAGCGCCTTCACCGGCTCCAGCCTTGCTGCAAACCAGGCAGGCAGTAGTGCAGCCACCGAGCAGATCACAAAGGCGCACACGCAGATCAGCACAACGTCTGACACCACGATCTGGGCGGGAATTTCGCTGAATTGGTAAACGCTCCTCGGGAAAACCTCGACGCCCAGCGTATTCGCCAGCCAGTCACTCACCTGATTCCGATATTGCACGAGCGCAATCCCGGAAAGTAGCCCCGCCACGGTGCCGAACACACCAACCACAATGCCCTGCGCAAAAAAGATCCCGACAATCTGAGGGGTCCTGGCGCCGAGGGCTTTCAGAATTCCGATTTCGCGGGTCTTCTGCACGGTGACGGTGATCAGTGTGTTCATGATGCCGAATGCGGCCACCAGGATGATAAACATGAGAATAAAAAACATCACATGACGCTCCATGCGGATCGCATCAAAGAGTTGCTTGTTGAGGTCAATCCACGTGAGGGCTGCCGTGGGGGGCTCCAAAAACGTATTCATCTCCTCTTTGATTTGGAGGGCCTTGAAGGGATCCACGGTTTTGACAGCCAGTCCATGAACATCCGGCCCAAGATTGTAAATCTCCTGACCAATGTGCAGGGGCACCAGGAGGAACTCGCTGTCATAAAGATAGCGGCCGCTTTCGAAAATCCCGGAAACTTCCAACTCCATGGGCAGCAGCATTTGTTTGAGGTCCGGTGCGCTGGGGGTGCCGCCATCCGCCTCCAAACGTTCGAGTTCCTCCATGACATTGTTAATATTGCCCGGCGAAAAAATCGTGACCTTGTCACCGACTGAGGCGCCCAGAATACCCGCCAATTCCGAACCAAGAATCGTTTTATCCCCTTCCAAATCGTATTCGCCTGCCACCATGAATTTCCGGATATCAATCACGCCCTGTTCCATCCCGGCATCAATGCCACGAATCTTTGGAGCCATCCGCCGGTCCTGAAATTGCACCAGCACCGGCCCCTGAACGAAGGGGGCAACCCCCACCACACCCGCCACTTTCCCGGCCTTCTCAGCCACCTCTTCCCAGTCCCGCAACACCGCCCCGTTCCCAACCACCAAATGCGCGTCAAAACCGATCACCTTCTCCTGAAGTTCCTGCTCAAACCCGGTCATCACGGAGATGACCAAAATAAGAACCATCACCCCCAACATCACCCCCACAATCGAGATCAGCGTGATAATCGACAAAAACGTCCTCTTCGGCTTCAGATACCGCAACGCCAAAAACAGACTCAGATTTTTCAGGAACATCCTCCCACCTTGCCCACCCTCACAAAAATAACAAGCTGTCTCAGACGCCATGCTCCCTGTTGGGTGTAATCAAAATGGTGGATCGGGCGCTCCGCCGCACGATGAGAAATCCTACGCGGCTCCGCCGCCACTTGCACCCATCGCCCTCGGAGATCGCGATCCACCCCCGAGCGAACTCCTCAACATCACCCGCATTTTATCGCACCCCCTTCCAAACCGCCAATGAATGACTCATGTCGAGGAAATTGGAACAAAGTTCCGGGATACGAGGTGAGGAATGGGCGGGCAAGAGACTGCCCAGCCCAACCATCAAAGGGGCGCTACGCGCTCGCGCAAGCCCGTCCATATTTGGTAGGGCGTGGCAGTCCCTTGCCCGCCGACTTATGTGCGTTCCACAGGACCGCTCCCCGAGCGCACCGGGAATGAAATGCCCCACGGATCTTTCTGGATGACCCCCGCGACGAAAACCATTGGGCTGGAAAGCAAGCCGTACGCTGGAGTGGGCTTGTCGGGGTGGTGGTGATTACGGTCGCTGTGATCCGGGTCTTTTCAGGATTTCAGCAATAAGAGAGGGGCCGTGATAAACAAAACCCGTGTAGAGCTGAATGAGCCTGGCTCCGGCTTCAAATTTTTGGTGCGCGGAAGCCACATCCATAATTCCGCCTGAAGCAATGAGGGGGAGAGGTGTGGATGCCGCGAGCAGCCGGGTGAGGGCGGTGGAGCGGGAGAGCAGAGGAGCGCCACTCAGGCCGCCTTGTTGATCGCCTTCTCTTTGAACCGAGGAGTGATCCAGCGTGGTGTTTGTGGAGATCAGTCCTGCCAATCCGGATGTTTCTGCCAAAGCTGCAATTTCGATGGCGGCATCATCCCCGAGATCCGGGGCAATTTTTACAAGGATCGGTTTGTCAGGCACTTCGATGCGGAGCACGGTCATAATCTCGGCCAATCGCGAAATTTCCTGGAGGTCGCGAAGACCGGGCGTGTTGGGCGAACTGACGTTGATCACAAAATAATCTCCAAACGATTTCAGGGCCTTCAGGCTCGCCAGGTAATCGGACGGGGCATCATCCAAAGCGGTGACTTTGGATTTTCCCAGATTAATTCCAACGGGAATTTTTGGCCAGCGTCCGGACTTGCGAAACCGGTCCAGGCGGGCAGCGACGGTGAGGGCCCCATCGTTGTTAAAGCCCATCCGGTTGATGAGCGCCTGTTGTTTTGGATACCGGAAGCAGCGCGGTTTGGGATTTCCGGGCTGGGCATGCGCGGTGATGGTGCCAATTTCCACAAATCCAAAACCAAGAGCCTCCCACGCGGGAAGGGCTTCCGCGTTTTTATCCATCCCCGCCGCCAAGCCCACCGGATTGGGAAAATCCACCCCAAATGCTTTTGTCGGTTGGGCGGGCAGATTTCTGCAAAACATCATTCGCAGGATCGCAGGGGGACTGATGGCCAGCAGGTGCATCACCAGGTTGTGGGCCGATTCCGCATCCAAACGAAAAAGAAGAGGACGGAGAATATGTTGATAAATCGCCTTCATTTGCCGATGCAGAATTTGGAAAAGATCTCACCAAGAATTTCCTCGGTGTCCGCCACCCCCAGAACTTCACCAATGGCATCAAGGGCCTCATGGAGTCCGGTGGCTGCAAACTCGGGAGAATGATTCGCTTCGAGCTCCGAAGTTGACGATTCCAACCCCGCCTTGGCGCGTTGAAGGCAGGCTTGATGGCGGGCGTTGATCGCCAGAGCCGAGGGACGCTGGGGGGTGCCCTGAGCACGGGTTACGATCGCGTGCACCAATGTTTCGATGCCTTCGCCGGTGAGGCAGGAAATGCCGAGGGCTCCTGAAAAACGATCTGACGGGGAATTCAGGAGATCGATTTTGTTAAGAACAATAATGGGTTCGACAGGTTCCCCGGCTGTTTGAACTGGTGACGTGGATGTGGCGTCTATGACATGTAACAGAATATCTGCTGAGGCCATGGCCTCATGGGCCCGTGCCACACCAATCTGTTCCACCAGATCTTCGGTGTCTCGTAATCCGGCCGTGTCTGTGATGCAGAATGGCAGCCCGCCAAGAATCGCAAACTCCTCGATGGTGTCGCGGGTTGTTCCCGGCGTGGCAGTGACGATCGCTCTTTCAAATCCAAGGAGGGTATTCAGCAGGCTGGATTTGCCTGCGTTGGGCGAACCGAAAATCACCAACCGAACCCCCTCCCTCAAAATGCGCCCGGTGCGGGCTGTCGAGAGGAGGGCTTCGATTTCGTGAAGCGCCTTTTTGAGTTCCATAACTAACCCTGCTCCGGTGGCCGGGTCGATGTCCTCATCCGGGAAATCGATCCATGCTTCAATGTTGGCAACCAGGGAGAGCAGGTGGGCCCGCAAGGCAGAGAGCTCCTTTCCCAAACGTCCCTGCAGTTGTTCTTCGGCGGCGGCCAGTGCAATTGGCGAGCGCGCCCGAATAATATCCATGACCGCCTCCGCCTGCGTGAGGTCCATTTTGCCATTCAAGAAGGCCCTCCGCGTGAACTCCCCCGCGTCGGCTGCCCTCGCTCCCAATTCCAGAACAGCCTCCAGAACCCGTGCGGCCACCAGGATTCCACCATGACAGTGAATCTCCACCATTTCCTCGCCGGTGTAACTTCGTGGTGCGGGAAAATAAACAGCCATTCCGGCATCAATGGGCTCGGCCTGCCGAACGATCTGGCCATACCTCATGAGGCGCGGCGATTCAATCAGGGGCCGGCCTTTGCTTTGAAAAACATGACAGGTCATTTCCGCGGCTTCCGGCCCGGAGATACGAATCACCGCCACCGCTCCCTCCCCGGGTGCGGTTGAAATCGCAGCGATGGTATCTTCTTTGATCACAAACCAACAAAATCCCTTGCGGGGCGGGGCGCGGCAAGGGAAATTGAAGAGATGAAGTGGTTGCTCCCGATTTTAGCTCTCCTTGTGGGAAGTTTTGCCCATGCGGCAACCCCTGAAATTGTCAAGGGGTCCGTGGTTGTGGTGCCCATTCGTGGGGCCATCACCGAGGCGCAGTTCTTTTTTCTGAGGAGGGTCATCAAACAGGCTGACGCGGCCGAAGCGGCTGCGCTGATCCTTGATATCGACACGCCCGGGGGCGCCCTCTCTGCCACGGAAAAAATTGATCAGGCTCTGCTGAAGGCCAAGATGCCGGTTTATAGCTACATTAATACCAATGCCGCCTCGGCCGGAGCGCTGATCGCGCTTTCAACAAAAGAAATCTACATGGCCCCGGTGAGCGCGATCGGGGCGGCGGCGCCCGTGATGGGGTCCGGTCAGGAAATGGAGGCCACGATGACAGCCAAGGTCGTTTCGTATTACTCCGGATATTTTCGAAGCGTGGCAGCCCAGAATGGTCATAATCCCGAGTTGGTGGATGCGTTCATGAACCTCGACAAAGAAGTGAAGGTCGGCGATCGCGTGCTGAATCCCAAAGGAGCCCTGCTCACCCTGAGTGCTCAGGAAGCCGTTGAGGTGGTGGACGGCAAACCGATCCTGTCAAAAGGGATTGCGAAAACCGTTGAGGAACTTTGCGAGAAGGCGGGGCTTCGGGAAAAAGCCATTGTGAAGATCGAGCCGTCCGGATTTGAGGCCCTTGCCCAATGGGTCACCATGTTGGCTCCCATGTTTTTGATGGGAGGAATCATCGGGGCCTGGCTGGAATTCAAGACCCCGGGGTTCGGGGTTGCCGGTGCCCTCGCGGCCTTGTGCTTCCTGCTTTTTTTTACGGGTCATTACATCGCCGGATTAACCGGCTTCGAGGTGGTGGGGATATTTTTTCTGGGACTGGTGCTCGTCCTCGTGGAGGTGTTATTTTTTCCGGGGATTGTGGTGCCCGCTTTGATTGGAACGGCGCTGATGCTGGGGTCCCTGTTTTTTGCGATGGTGGATTATTATCCAAGCCAGCCCATGGACTTTTCTTTCGAAATGTTTGCAGCTCCCATCGCGAATCTTTCGATTGGTGTCGCGCTTGCGGTGGCCATAGCAGCGCTGATTGCCCGCTACCTGCCCGAGCTGCCGGTTTTTAATCGATTAATTCTCTCCAAAGCCGCACCAGCGGGTCCTTCATTCTCCACCACCACCGACGTGCTCTATGCCCCGGGAGTCTCTGTTGGTGAAGAGGGGGTGGCTTACACAAAACTTCGCCCGGCTGGCAAAGCCAAATTCGGGGCGGCGCTGGTTGACGTGATGACGGACGGCGAGTTTGTGGAAGCCGAAACGCGGGTGCGCGTGGTTCGGGCAGGAAGGGATGCCATTATTGTGGAGGGCATGCCGGGGTGAAAAGCCTTTGGAGGGATGATTGCTGATTGTTGATTTTTAAGGGTCGAAGTGCCAACCGCCGCGGAGGGCGCATCCAATCGGCAATCGGCACACTATGGCAGCGGCGTTTCTTCCGGCGGATACAACTTCCGATACTCAATCGCCTGAAGCCCCACCAGGGCTGCCACAGCAACAATATCCTCCACTGTTGCCCCGCGCGAAAGATCGGCGGCAGGCCGGGAAAGCCCGAGCAGGATTTGCCCGTACACCCGCGCATTGGTTAGATATTGGATCAGCTTGGCCGAAATGTTTCCGCTGTTGAGGTCTGGAAAAACCAGCACATTGGCCTGACCAGCAACCAGGCTGGGGCCCATTTTTCGTTCGGCAAGGTCAGGAACCAGAGCCGCATCAGCCTGCATCTCCCCATCCACGGCAATTTCTGCGCCCAGTTGGTCGGCCAATTGTCTGGCCAGCACAACGGCTCCGGCGACTTTTTCTGTTGAAGCCGTGACAGCACTTCCCTTGGTCGAGAAACTCAGCATGGCCACCCTCGGACGTGTGCCAAAAACCTGCCTGGCCACCAACGCGGTCTGTACGGCAATGGCTGCCAGTTGCTGCATGTCCGGGTCAGGCACCACCCCGCAATCCGCAAGGAACAGCACGCCATCATCCCCGAACTTCGAATTTTCCAACTCAAGAATGAGACACCCGGAAATCAGCGGAGCATGCGGGAGCGGCTTCACCAAACGGATGAGTGGACGAAGCAAGGATCCCGAAACGCTGCTCACCCCGCCAACCAAAGCATCCACCTGCCCGTATTGAAGCATCATGGAGGCATAATAATTCGGGTTGGTCATCAATCCCCGCGCATCGCGGATCCCCATCTTTTTGTAACGATCCAACTTTTCCAGACGCTCGCAGAAAAGGGGCAAATCCGTGGAGGTTTCCGGATTGATGATGGCCACATGATCCAAATCCACTTTTTCGGTCAGCGCCACCCGCTCGATCACTTCCCGCTTGCCAAGGAGGACAGGAATCCCCGCATCCCGCTCGTAAAAGCCCTGACACGCCCGGATAATCCGCGGATCATCCCCATCAGGAAAAACAATCCGCTTGGGATGGCGCTTCAGTTTTGCAAAGACGGAATCCAGAAAGCTCATGATTTCCGTAGAACGTGGAAGAAGATTCGCCCGATAACAAGCAGGAAGAACTTCCTTCCTGGAATTCGGTCGGGATTAAAACCCAGCGGGCCAAGGGTATTGTGGGTCTGGAGAAAGACGGCGATCCAGCAGAACCCAAAAAGTGGGCGGTCAAGGGACTGACTCGCCCTACCCGGGGAAGAAAGGGCTGGCGCAAGCGCGAAGCTCCCCTTGGATGGTAGGGCGCGGCAGTCCCTTGCCTGCCGACTCTCTCCTCCTCAAGCAATGGACAGCGAGCGACCGTCATACTCCTCGCGTTTCGAGATGGGGCGATTAGAATATCAACGCTATGAGACTCATTGCCAGAGGCCGGGAAATCCATTTTCCACGACGTCCCCTCATCATGGGAATCCTCAATATCAATGATGATTCCTTCTCCGGCGATGGGCGGCTGGACCCGGTCTGGGCGCTGAACCGGGCGGCCGAGCTGACGTCTCTCGGGGCGGATATCATTGATGTCGGGGCGGAGAGTGCCCGCACAAACCGGGCACCAATTTCCTGTGAGGAAGAAATCCGGAGGTTATTGCCTTTTTTGGAGGGATTTGACGCGGTTGTGGCCACCGTGCCGCCCAGGGATGCCACGCAGGTTTATCCTCCCCTGCTCTCGATTAACACCTGGAGGCCGGAGGTTGCCGGGCCCGTGATGGCGAGGGGGGGGCACATTCTTAATGATATGGGCGCTCTGCCGGTCCCTGCCAATGCCATCGTTTGTGCTGAAACCGGTGCCGCCCTGCTCATCATGCACTCGCTCGGCGCGCCCAAAGAAAAGCACACCCATGTGGGGTATGAAAATGTGATTGCCTCCCTGACGGATTTTTTCCGGGAGAAACTTGCGATGGCCGGGGCGGCGGGTGTTTCCGAAGAATCCACAATCCTTGATCCGGGCATCGATTTTGCCAAACAGGCACCCGATAACCTGAGGATCCTTCGCGAAACCGGTTTGTTGGCCGGTTTGGGCCGGCCGGTGCTCTTGCCGATCTCGCGAAAAAGTGTGATTGGCCGTGTGCTTGGGGTCACCGACCCGATCGAGCGGGATCCCGCGACCGCGGCCTGCCTGGTGGCCGGCGCGTTGCGGGGGGCCTCGATTTTCCGGGTTCATCACGTGGAGATGGCATGGAGAGTTCTGGTTTCCATGGAAAAATTGGCACCTCAGGCATGATCCCGTTTAGCAAGACCCTTAAGCAGGCCGTTTCATACCCAAAGCGGGAGATTTTCTCCTGGATCCTGAGGATTTCTTTGGCTGCGGTTTTTCTTTATGCAGGGATCATCAAATCAACAGCAAGCGAGCAGTTTTTGCTCGCGCTGGCCCCGTTTACCTTCCTTCCCGATGCCCTGCTGCTCCCCATCTCCCGGTGGCTTCCCCTTCTTGAAGTCCTGGCGGGTTTGCTTCTTCTTATCCCGCCCACCCACCGCCTGGGAGCAGGAATTGCACTGGCTCTCCTCCTGGTTTTCATCGGTGCGCTGGCATGGGCCTTAAGTCAGGGCATCATTGTGTCATGCTCGTGTTTTGGCGAGGATGACGCACCCTCCGTCTGGAAAATGGTGGTGGCCATGATCAGGGATCTGGTCCTCGCGGCCGCGGCTCTCTGGCTGGTTTTGCAGGAAAACTTGCCTCGGCACGGCACTGTCACTAGATTCCCCCCCAACCTGATCAAATTGTGAGCACCTCCGTAACAGCCATCATCAGCAAAGAATGGAAGCAGCGCATGCTAATCATCAGCCTGGCTGTGGGTGGCCTGGGCTTCTGGTTCCTCTTTGACGGCTTGGTTGCCTACCCTCGTAATAATGTGAAGGCGGAGATATATTTTGAGCTCCGCGAAAAACTTGGTGAGGACACGCCTGAGCTCAAGGCGGCATGGGAAGCTGTCCGCAAAGAGCGGGTCTGGAATGATTCCACCCCGAAAAAAATCTACTCTGACGGGGATCTCAAGACCCAATTGATTCTTGGGGGCGTGACGCTGCTTGCGGCTTTTGCCGTGCTTTTGCATTATTTCCGCTCCCTTCCCCAAACGACCCGTTTGGAGAATGGTGTGATCACTCTTCCGGACGGCAAAACTGTTGAGATCAGCAAGGTCCAAGCGGTGAGCAAAAAGCGCTGGGAGAACAAAGGGATCGCCGATCTGGCCTACGAATCAGCCCCCGGTAAGTCGACCCGCTTTGTTCTTGATGATTACAAGTTCATTGGGGCCGCGCAGATTCTGGAAGAGGTGGAGAAACATCTCAACCCTCAGAATGCTATTTCCGAGGAGTCCCCTCCCTCTGACGAATCGGTTTAACTGCTCGCTGAGTTGAGGCTCGGACGATGAGCTCCGGCTCTATCCTGATTCGATCCGTGTTTTTTGGTTTTGCGCTCCAAAGGCACTTCACGGCTTTCTCGATGAGAAGCTGATGACGGGGATCAATGGTCGTGAGCGGGGGGTCGCAGAATGCTCCCAAGTCCGTGGCGTCATATCCCACAATCGTAAAATCCTGCGGAGCCATAACCCCATGCTTCTTCAGGGTGGTCATCATGGCAAAAGCCAGGCGGTCATTGAGCGCAATGATGGCCCGGGGCCGCGCACGCCTGAGCCAGGCTTGGGCGAGATGCTCCCCTGTCTCGAAGTCATTCGATTCCTCCGGGCTCGATAAAAACAGAAAATCGCGACTTTCATCCAATCCGAATTGACGGGCAGCACGGGAAAGCCCCTGACGGCGTTGAGTCGTGTAGGCCGATCCCTCATCCAGCCCGGCTACACAAAATCTCAGGTGACCGTTTTCATGCAAATGCCGAACTGCCATCCACATGGCCTCCACCCGGTCGGCCATCACATGCGGTCCAGCAGCGGAAGCAATCGGATCCACATGAACCGTTCGGGTGCCGGCGGCCTCCAACGCTCTGAACGCAGGGTGTTTGGCTTCAAGACGGGAGGCAAAGGTCACGACCTTCGGGCAACGCATCGCGGCAAATCTCCCGAGTGCGTTCTCTTCGGAAGGGATTGTCCCATCGGTCACTTGCAAAAGCGGCTCCAGCCCGCGCTCAAAAATGGCTTTCAACAAGTGCCCCAGCTTCCCACCCAGAAAATAGCTGTCAGGGTCCGGCAGGCAGATACCCACCACGTCCGTTTGCCCTGCCCGCAGCCCCCTTGCCAGCGTGCTTGGACGAAACCCGTGCTCGCGGGCTGCCTCCTTCACCCGGTTGGCCGTTTTTTCCGAAACACCACTCCCCCCGTTCAGAGATCGCGACACGGTCCAGCGACTTATCCCGAGGGCCTCAGCCAATGCGGAGGTGGTGCCGATGGAAGTCCGGGATTGACCTTTCACACGAAATATTCTAACACGTGTAGGGTCATTGAAAACTCACAAATGAAAAAATCTTCGGTCCGCTTGGGCATCATTGGTTTGGGCAACATGGGCAGCGTCCATTGTCGCAGCATTTTGGAGGGGAAAGCCCCCGGGGCGGAGCTGGCAGCCGTTTGCGACACGGACAAAAGAAAAGCCTCTCTGTTTCCCGGGGTCCCGTTTTTTGAGAATTTTGAAAGTTTGGCAGCCTCCGGTGCGGTGGATGCTGTGTTGATTGCGACACCGCACTATTCCCACACCACGCTGGGAATCGAGGCCCTCAAGGCCGGCCTCCATGTGCTGGTGGAAAAACCGCTTTCTGTGCACAAGGCGGATTGTGAGCGCCTGATTGCGGCCTACAAAAACAGGAAGCAGATTTTTTGCGCAATGTTTAACCAGCGCACCGAACCCTATTATCAAAAGGTGCGGCAATTGGTTCAGGGCGGCGAGCTTGGCAAGGTCCGCAGAATCAATTGGATCATCACCGATTGGTTCCGGCCGGAGTCCTACTACGCATCAGGCGGTTGGCGGGCGACATGGGCCGGCGAAGGCGGCGGAGTGCTCCTCAATCAGTGCCCCCACAATCTCGACCTCTATCAATGGATTTTCGGGATGCCCTCCAAAGTGCGGGGCTTCTGTCAGTTGGGGCGTTATCACAACATTGAGGTTGAGGATGATGTGACCGCGTATTTTGAATACCCGGATGGTGCCACAGGAGTGTTTATCACCTCCACGGGCGAGGCCCCGGGCACAAACCGATTGGAGGTCACCGCCGAGCAAGGCAAGTTGGTGCTTGAGAATGGCCGCATGGAATTCACGAGAAACGAAATCCAAACCGCAAAATTCAGTGCCGCGGCCAAGGGGATTTTTTCCCGTCCGGCAGTCTGGAACGTCGAAATCCCATTGTCGAAGGACCGGGGAGAGCAACATCTTGGCATCATTAAAAACTTTGTTGGGGCGATCCTGCGCGGGGAAAAATTGTTGGCACCGGCCCCTGAAGGCATTCACTCCGTGGAATTGGGCAATGCCATTTTGTTCTCATCACTCCTGGAGAAAACGGTGGAGCTGCCCCTTTCGAGCAAAGCCTACGAAAACCGGCTTGCGGCCTTGATTGCAGGATCAAAGTTCCGCAAAAAAACAAAACGTCTCCCGGCTCCCGCTCCAGATTTTTCGAAATCCTTTTAACTGCTACCCCCCATGACTGCAAGAATCCGAAAAACAGCCCCTCCGTCCTCCACCCGCTCTCTGCGGGTGGGCGTGGTGGGTTTGGGAAACATGGGACGTGTCCACGCCCGGTCCATTCTCGAAGGGAGGGTTCCCGGAGGGGAGTTGACTGGTGTCTGTGATGTGGACCTGGAGCGCACGGCGGGATTCGGGGAGGCAGCACGATTTGTTGATGCGGAGGCCATGTTTGTTTCCGGGGCTGTGGATGCGGTGGTGATCGCTGTGCCGCATCCTTTTCATGCGAGTCTTGGAATATCGGCCTTTCGAGCCGGGTTGGACGTCCTGATGGAAAAACCTCTCGCGGTTCACAAGGCGGAGGCTCAGGAGCTGATTGCGGCCTCCAAAGGCCGCGTGTTTGCTGTGATGTTTAATCAGCGAACAGATCCCTGTTTTCAGAAAGTCCGGGATCTCGTCCAAGGCGGGGAGCTTGGCACCATCCGCCGCTTCACATGGACAATCACCGATTGGTTCCGCACGCATGCCTATTACCGGTCGAGTTCCTGGCGCGCTTCATGGAAAGGGGAGGGGGGCGGCGTGCTCATCAATCAGGCCGTTCACAATATGGATCTCCTGCAATGGATTTTTGGAATGCCCACCAAAGTGCGAGCGGTGTGCGGATTCGGCAAATTTCATCCCATCGAAGTGGAGGATGAGGTCACGGCGCTTTTGGAATATCAGGAGGGGGCCTCCGGCGTTTTTATCACCACGAGCGGTGAGGCGCCCGGCATCAATCGCCTCGAAATCGCAGGTGATCATGGGCTCCTGGTTCTGGATGGCGAGTCCCTGCGTTTCCGAAAGAACGAAATCCCCGCGCCTCAGTTTTCCCGCACCTGCAAAACCGGGTATGACCGTCCTCCCGTTTGGGAGATTGAAATCCCTTTGCCAGGAGGTCGTGGTCCCCAGCATGAAGGCATTCTGCGGAATTTTGTGAATGCCATTCTCAGGGACGAGCCGCTGATTGCTCCCGGCCCGGATGGCCTGCATTCCTTGGAATTGACCAACGCGATTTTGATGGCCGCTGTGGAAGACCGCACGGTGGATCTCCCCATTTCCGCGCCGCACTACGCCCGCCTCCTCAAAAAACTCCAATCCCAAACCTCATGAAAACCACTCAAATTGCCGCCCAGCTTTATACTTGCCGAGACCTTCTCAAAACGCCTGCGGACATTGCCGAAACCCTTCACCGCATCCGCGAAATCGGATACACGGCGGTTCAAGTCAGCGGCATGGGCCCCATTCCGGAAGAAGAACTCAACACAATCCTTGATGGAGAGGGTTTGGTGTGCTGTGCCACGCATGAAGGATCGGAGGGGATCCTCAACAACCCGGAAAAGGTTGTTGAGCGCTTGCAGAAACTGAACGTCAAATACACCGCGTATCCGTTTCCTGCCAATGTGGACCTTGGCAGCGAAGCCTCGGTTGATGAGATGATCCGCAAACTCGCTGCCGCCGGGGCTGTGCTTGCCGCCGCCGGACAGGTTCTCTGCTACCACAACCACAATCACGAATTCCGCAAGCTCGGCAGCCAAACGGTTTTTGAGAGGATTTTTGCAAACACCAACCCTGCCCACCTTCAGGGTGAGCCCGACACGTATTGGGTGCATTTCGGTGGTGGCGACAATGTCGATTGGTGCGAACGCCTCAAAGGCCGCCTGCCCCTGATTCATCTCAAGGACTACATGACCACCGAAGAAAACAAACCCAACTACTGCGAGATCGGAGCAGGCAATTTGAACTTTGCCAAAATCATCCCCGCCGCTGAAAAATCCGGATGTGAGTGGTTTATCGTCGAGCAGGATTTTTGCCCTGGAGATCCGGTGGACTCCCTGGCCCGGTCGTTCCGCTATCTGACAGAAAATCTGGTGTCTTAAAAACTATGAGTGCTGCTGATGGAATGACGTACGCCCCCGTGGGAAAACCGGCCCCTGTTTGCAAACCCGGAGAGTTTGTGTTTGCCGCCACGCATTTGGATCATGGCCATATCCACGGTCAGTGCAATGGCCTCGCAGAAGCGGGTGGAACCTTGAAGTGGGTCTATGACCCTGACCCTGCCCGGGTTGAACTCCTGCTCCAAAAGCATCCGTCCGCCAATGCGGCGCGGAGCCTGGAGCAGATCCTCGACGATCCAGATATCCATCTCGTGGCGGCCGCAGCCATTCCCAACCTCCGTGGTCCGCTGGGATGCCAGGTGCTCTACGCAGGCAAGGACTACTTCACTGACAAAACACCCTTCACGACTCTTGCTCAGCTGGAGGAGGCCAAAAAAGCTGTCGCTGAAACCGGGAAAAAATACATGGTGTATTATAGCGAGCGGCTGCACGTGGAATGCGCCGTGCATGCCGGCACCCTCATCAACGAAGGTCTCATCGGCCGTGTGGTCCAAACCCTCGGCACCGGACCTCACCGCCTGAGCGCCACCACCCGCCCGGGTTGGTTTTTTGATCATGAACAATATGGCGGCATTCTTTGCGATATTGGCAGCCATCAGTGTGAGCAGTTCCTCTATTACACCGGGGCCAAAGACGCCATGATCACTTCCAGTGCTATTGGCAACTTCGCAAACCCCGAACACCCCGAGCTGGAAGACTTCGGCGAGTGCAGCCTCGTGGCAGACAATGGAGCCTCCGGCTACTTCCGTATCGACTGGCTGACCCCGGACGGTCTGAGCACGTGGGGAGATGGTCGAACGGTCATCCTCGGCACCACAGGATACATCGAGCTGCGTAAATACACCGATGTGGCCACCAGGAATGGCGGCGACCAACTTATCCTTGTGGATAACAAAGGCGAACAACGCATCCCGTGCGCCGGCAAAGTCGGCTACCCGTTTTTTGGTCAGCTGATTCTGGATTCCCTGAACCGCACGGAAACGGCCATGACACAAACGCATGCCTTCAAAGCCGCAGAACTCTGCCTTCTGGCCCAGCAAAAGGCACGGGTTCTAACCCAAGGAGTTGCTTCGGGGGATGGCCACTGATCAATAGCTTCCTTCAATGTGAGGATCAGTTGACCACCGCCGGCTTCGGAAAATACGTCCGATAATAACTCCAGTCCCATGTGAGCAATGCCCCCCGCTCACCGTGCCTTTCACCTCTCTATGGCTGTGCTTATGATTTTTTGAATCCTGCATTCACCCAATCCATAAACATTCCTCGATAGACGACCACGTCGGCATGGTGTCGGAAGGCGTGGTCGCTGGCCTTTCTGTGAACATCACGCCACTCTCGGTCGTTCCAGTTGGTGGTGGCACGGATCTGTTCCACCAAATCTTTGACGTCTGAATAGGATGCTCCGCACTCGCCTGTGTAAGAAAGGAAATCAGGAATTTTTCGAACAAAGCAAAGGCATCCCGTGGCCATGGATTCGGCAATCGAGACCGGCTGTCCGATTGGCAGGGAGTCATCAGTTCCCGGCGCGAGATGCGTATGGACGTGGATGCCTGCTTCCCCTACCAACTTGGCAACTTCATCCTGTGGCAGATCAATAAGAATCTCTGCGGGGGAGGCCATGGATTCGCGGATCGCGAACAGTTCCTGAATGTAAGCCTCTTTTTTGTAGCAGGTGGCCACTGCCAGCACAAAACGGAATTCGGGAAGCCGGCGGGCTGCTTCCAAAAAGAGAGAAAGGTCATTGCCGGGCATCCCCGCAGCCGTTTGAACAACCAGCCTGCGATCCTTATGCGGACTGGCAAAAAAAAGCGTGGAATCAAAGGCCGCCGGAGCTGATTTGAGCCGCGGATCGGAACTCCCGAACCGGGCGAGTTGGTTGGGAAAGCCGTAAACGGCAGTGACTGCCTCATGAGAGAGGTGATTTGCCAGCTCCCCGGATGTCACATCCAAGCCGTGCAGACTCAGTGTGACCGGCAACCCAAAGTTTGAAAGGCTGCTGATGTTGTCATCCTCACAGCCCAACCACGGCACGTGGATCACATCAGGGCGGCATGCGGCAACAGCTTCGGCAAGTGTCCCGTCATGGATGGGAACTTGGACCGGGTAGGTGGAACTCCCGTTTGCCGCCCGCCAAACCTCGACATGAACCCCCCAGCGCTGCATGCAATGAATCCCGTTCTCGATGTGCCTTTCAATGAGTCGGGGATCGTTCCAAATGGCGTAGAGCACTCTTGGGCGGGTGGTGAGATTTTTTGGGGGAAACCATTTTTTTTGAATGGCCAACAAAGAAGATCCTATCGTGTGGTTCAGGGTGATTCGGTTCTCATTCTCACTCCGGTATAATACCGCAAAAACCGGCAGCCGGCGAGCCGGCTTCTCCTCGGTGTAACGCAGCACCAGATCCCAATCCTGCATGCGCTGAATTTCGGGACTCCAGCCTCCATATTTTTCCACGAGGCTCCTGCGGTGAACCATGGTGTTCGTATCGATCAATCCTCGAGTGAGCAGGGTTTCCCGGAGAAACGGTTGCCATGCGATGTGAGCAGGTTCTGATGCCGGTTGAGGCATCACCATCGCACCATAAACCATGTCCACATCCGGCTCAGTGGCCAAACAATCCACGGCTTTCCGCAAAAATTCGGGATACCAGATATTGTCGCTGTCAAGGTAGGCCACCAGGGGGGCTGATGATTCTTGAATTCCACGATTCCGCGCCCCGGCACTGCCCGACTGTTCCTGGACGAAGTATCGAATGCGTTTGTCCTCAAGAAAAGGGGCCACCACGTCCCGCGTATGATCCGTGCTTCCATCATCCACAATGATCAATTCCCAGTCCTTCATAACCTGGGCCTGAACGCTGGCTATGGCCTCCTGCAACCCGGTTTGGGCGCGATTGTGAGTTGGCAAAATCACTGACACGCAGGGACTGCCCAGACACCTCGCAGCAAGGTCAGCTCCCGCGGGTCTCAAGGGCTGGGCAAGGGTGATTTCCTCAAAGATCTGTGCCCTCCGCCTCAACCGGTTTGTGTCCAGTGATTGTGAGAGCATCTCCTCTCTCAACCGGTCGAGGTTTTCCTGAAAATGATCCTGCAGTTTCTCAAGATGGAGCGGGTGTGACTGGTGGGATGTTCCAAGATCACTCACATATTTCTCCAACAATCTCACACGCTCTTTCAAACGGCTGTAGCTGGATAGAAACTTCATGGCATGCTGGGAATATTAACCGGTCAGTTTCTCACAGGCGGTGTTCGGATGGCAATGCTGACCGCTCAACAAGAGCGGCGGAACCCTCTTCTCTCTCGCGCGAACCGGCTCTCTCTGTTATATCAAAAGGATGGAAATGGATTTTTGGAAAATGAATGGAGCGGGCAATGACTTTGTGATGCTCGACAACCGGCAGGGGTTGCTCTCCCTGTCACGTGAACAGATTGCACGCCTCTGTGACAGAAACCGTGGTGTGGGTGCGGATGGTGTTCTGGTCGTGGAGACGGCGGTTGCCGCGGCGGACTTCCGCATGAGGTATTATAACGCGGATGGCGGAGAAGCCGAGATGTGTGGAAATGGAGCCCGGTGTTTTGCCAGATTTTCCCATCGCCTCCTGAACAACGAGGCGGACTCCATCTCCTTTGAAACCCCGGCCGGAGAAATCCATGCGCGTTTTGAAGGGGAAAACGTCTGTCTTCAAATGAGTGATCCTCATTCATGGCAGGATCCCCGCCCGCTTGACCTCGCCGGCCAGATTCGATCTGTTCATTTTGTGAACACCGGCGTGCCGCATGCCGTGGTTTTTGTTGATGATCTGGACGCGGTGGACGTTCTGAAGGAAGGCGCCGCCACCCGCTATCATGTGGCCTTTGCACCCAAGGGAACCAACGCAAATTTTGTTCAAGTTGAAAAGTCCGGTGACCTGGCGATCCGCACGTACGAGCGGGGGGTTGAGGGGGAAACGCTGGCCTGCGGCACAGGTGTTGTTGCTGCGGCCCTCGCGCATGCAAAGACTCACGGTGCCAGCAGCCCGGTTCAAGTCCGTGTTCGCGGCGGAGACTCGCTTCAGGTGACCTTTCAGACCGTGGATGCGGATTTCCGGGAAGTCACCCTCACCGGTCCCGCTGACTTTGTGTTTCAGGGCCGCATCATCATTTAATCTTCAAGAGTGTTGTTGAGGCGGTGGCGAGGGGCGGAGTTAACCTGACGTGGCATCGGCAGGTCGCCCGGCACTACGGGTTGGCCGGGGTGGACATGGAAGCGGCGATGGATGCCAAAGGAGTGGCGGCGTGGGGCAATTGTTTTAGCGACATCGTGCACCAGAAAAAGGCTGGTCATGCGATATAAGCGGAGGCGATTCGATTCTGTCGGTCACGATCGATTATTGCGCCCAGTTTTGGCTTAATGGCGAGTGGATTCTGGTCTTTGAGGGCCCGCAGCCACGCCCTTATTTCACTCCCGTTCTGCTTAAGCCCGGAGTGATTGAGTTTTTCCTGAAAACCGCATCCGGCAGTGCCGGCCACAGCTTTTCTCTGAGCCTGGCGCGGATCGGCAGCGCCTGCTGATTCCGCATCCCATTTAACCCGGTATTGTGCAATTCCAATCAGATCAGGGTGAACGCATCCCGCGATGGCAAGGTTTTATATTCGGATGCCAACCCTCTTCTCCGCCTCCCGGCGAGCAGCGAGAGACAGGAGAATCCCAGAATCAGTGACGAGGGCTCCGGGATGGTCACCACATTGTTGTCCATTGTCACGGCCCCATCTAGCGCAATGACCCTTCCCAGCACGCTTGCTCCGGCATTCAAGGTGATGCTCTGATCGGCCAGTATGGTGCCCGCAAACGAACTGCCGACACCCAGAGTTGCCGAGGTCCCCACCTGCCAATAGATGTTGCCAGCATGGGCTCCGTTGATCAGCACCACTGACGAGTTGACAGCCGTTATCAAGGTGCTCCCGATCTGGAAATCAAAGCGCGCTGCACTGTCACCCTGGGCATCCAATGTCAGGACACCCGTGAGTGCTGCCGAGATATCGAATTTTATGATGCCCGGAGTGAGGGTGAGGCCACCGAGGTCCTGGCCGGTCAAATTGGAGGTGGACGATTCACCCGCGATCGTTCCATAGGCTAATGCCGCATCAGTCTGAGATTGGAGGGAAAACGCGTTGCCCGCATGAGTCGCGCCGTTGACAATACCGGGACCAAAACCCGTGATTGCCGTTCCGGGAGAAACTCCCAAGTCTCCGTTAATCACCGTGTTGCCAGTGCTTGTGACCGTCGACCCGCCCAGGACAGCAAAAGATTCGGCGGAAAGCAGCAGGCTCGCCTGGCTCTGGGTTATAGGACACAAAGCCAGTCCACAACTCAGGACCAATGCAGGAATAGAAAGATTTTTCCTCAGTCTCGAACAACTCCGAATCGGTGTGTTTTTCATTGGAACTTGCGGAGCTGTATAATGGTGAATGTGAGGTGTCGACCTTGTAATTTTTTAGAAAAAAAATAACTACACGTTTGATATTTCACCATAGATGCAACTGGATGCTATTGGGTTCACCGCCACTGAGATGAGAAAAATTATCTTGCACCTGAGAGGCGGCTCTTCAAGGGTCTCACTCTGGCCATGAAGACATTGTCTGATCATTATGCGATCACACACGCTGAATGAAAATGGGAGTTCCAGAGGCACGGACGACTGACCGCAAGCTAACGATCAAGGCACACGAAGTCGGAAAAGATCAGCTCTGGAGCAACAGATTACCCAAACCCCGCAGTGTCTTGGCGTGTTTGCTTATGATAGGGACATGAAAATGATTTCTTTTGGCTCTATTGATTTTGGAGTGACTGGGTGGAGACGGCATTGGCGATTTGTCTCGAAGCAGGCGTCCAGCGGATTTCGACCAACTTGGTTAGAGGTTTTTATGTGATGGGGGTTCGCCAGGCACAAAATATAATAGTCCTCCTCGTCAGGAACACACCCCTCTCATGAGCACCATCCATCCCGAGATTCTTAAACGGATCAAAAATCAGGAAATCCTTCTTTCGGCGTCAAATGCACTGGACTCCCGGTGGGACAATGGGTGGTTCGAGCGCTTTCAGAATCCTGTGCTGAGCAAGGCTCACGTGCCCCTTTCATGGCGCTATGATTTTGATCAGCTCACGAATCCCTTCGGTATGGAGCGGCTCGGAGTTGGAGCGGTCTTCAACTCTGGCGCGATTGAAATCAATGGAGACATCTTCCTGGTTGCCCGGGTTGAAGGCAATGACCGGAAGTCGTTTTTTGGCGTGGCCAGCAGCCGAAGCGGAATTGACAATTTCCGGTTTTTGGGTGGCCCTGTCGTGGTGCCGGGGACGGAAGACCCAGATATCAATGTCTACGACATGCGGCTTGTTAAGCATGAGGACGGGTGGACATACGGCCTGTTTTGCACCGAGCGCAAGGAGCCTGACGCACCGGCATCAGACACCTCGTCGGCCACCGCTCAGTGCGGGATTGTCCGCACGAGGGATTTGGAGTGCTGGGAGCGGCTGCCCGATTTTCAATCCCCTTCCCCGCAGCAGCGCAACGTCGTGCTGCATCCGGAATTTGTTAACGGGAAATACGCATTCTACACGCGCCCGCAGGACAATTTCATCGACACAGGGAAAGGGGGAGGAATTGGATGGGGCGTGTCTGACTCCATGAATCCTGCTCGCGTGGAAAGCGAGTCCATCATCCACGCCCGCGCTTACCACACCGTCTATGAAGTAAAAAACGGCCAAGGGCCTGCTCCCATCAAAACCCCTGCTGGCTGGCTGCACATTGCCCATGGAGTTCGCAACTGTGCGTCGGGACTTCGCTATGTGCTTTATGTCTTTCTGACCGACCTTTGCGATCCCTCGAAGCTGTTGCGGGTGCCTTCAGGATTTTTTCTTGCAGCCGATTTTGAAGAGCGAGTCGGAGATCTGGTCAATGTGGCGTTTTGCAATGGCGCGGTTGCCAGGGCCGATGGCACAGTGCTCATCTATTACGCGTCATGCGACACGATGCTGCATGTGGCAAAAACATCGGTGGACCGCCTTGTGGATTATGCCCTTCATACTCCAGAGGATCCGCTTCGCACCGGGCTCTGCGCACGGCAGCGCCGTGATCTCTGGGAAAAAAATTTCACTATTGCCCACTGCTGAACAACGGCCTCGCGATGATCGCTCAGGCGTAAAGTTTCGACACCTCAGGGAGCGTGGATTCGGATTCAATGAGCTTGTCGATGAGTTGTTGCCGAAATTCGGCTATCCGGGCGGCCTCTGACGGCTCGTCTATCAGGTTGGCTAATTCGTGGGGGTCTGCAACGAGATCATAGAACTCATGGTGCCCGCTGAGCCGATGAATGTATTTGTGGGTTTCCGTGCGGAGCATCTTTGCACGAGCCATCGCCTCGGGAAAATCCACCAGGACTTGCTGCTTCACCGGGTCACTGCCGGGAGTCTGCGGTTGAACCGCCAACTTGGTGAGAGGTCGTTCCACCCCCCCTTGGCACAAGACTGCCGAGCGCCACCCCGAAAGATGCCCATGAATCAGGGGCCAAAGGGAACGCCCTTGGGCGTAGGAGGGAAGGCCAAGACCAGCGGCTTCAAGAATGGTTGGAAAAAGATCTACCAATTCAACCAGCGCATCACACCGTCCCCCGGCGGGGATGCGGCCCGGCAGGCGAAGCAGCAGTGGCACGCGAACGATGCTGTCCTTGAACGCTGTGTCCCATTTTTCGAAGCAATTATGATCCCCGGCGAAATCGCCGTGGTCTGATGTGTATATAACGAGCGTGTTCTCTGCCATGCCAAGTCGGTCGAGGGCATCCAGAATTCGAGCGACCTGACGATCCCCGAACTCGCACATTGAATAATACGCGCGGCGAATCAGGCGGCGGTCGTCATCTGTCAGGTGTTCCAGATTTTTGCTGGTGCGGATCGCACATTCGACAAAGGGAACTTCCTCGACCGGTGAGACAGGTGGTTTCGGAACCTCTTGGAGGGGCACCTTGGCTGATGGCATCTCTGGGAACGTATGATACTTCGGATGGGGGAGGCTGATGTCCACCAATGCAAAGAACGGCCGGTCCGAGGCCTCCTCAAAAAATGAAATTGCCTCATCGGCAGTGACGGCATCGAAATGCTCGGCATAGGGGTAGTCATCGGGGATCACGCCCCCGTAGCTCGCCCTCTGCAGATCCTCCCGGGTTTCCGTGTCCGGCACCTTGTGAAACTGCCAACCGGGTGTGGTGTCAAACCACTTCTTGTGCAGATTCCATTCAACCACATGGTTCTTGCCAAGGAGGCACGTGCGGTAGCCGGCATCGCGCATGATTGGAACGATGTTTGGTGTTTCCTCCTGAAGCGCAAGGAGGTCGTTCGTGCCTGTTTCAGCAAAATCCGGGGCAAACCGCCGACCCCTCAGTGTCCGAAAGCCGTCTACATGGGGATACCTGCCTGTCAACATGCTGCAGCGACTGGGCACACATTTTGGCATCTGACAAAATGTGCTGCTGAAGGACATCCCTTCCATCGCTAAGCGCTCCGCAGCAGGCATTGAGGTGGTCGCATTGCCATTGCAAGGAAGTGCATCCCACCGCATTTCATCGCAGGTGATCCACAGGACATTCAACTTTTGCATGGCAGCTTCACTGTCCCTGCGATAGTGAACGCATCCAATATCGCACTTGCGCAACGTATTGCTCATGCTTTCCGTTTGTCATCTGCACAAGAATGCGTCAGTGATGGTCAGTTCTATGCGCGAAATGCTGAACATTCCCACTGGTCGGCCTGCCCGCGTCTCGCTCGGAGACGTGGCCGAAGCGGCTGGAGTGAGCAAGGCAACCGTGTGCCGGGTGCTCAGGGGAACGGGGCGGATATCCAAGCCGACGCGCGAGCGAATTTTTGCATTGGCTGCAGAGATGGGCTACGAACCCGATCCCGCACTCAGCGCACTCACGCGCTACCGGTGGGGAAGCAAGGTTTCTGCCCGTTCAACTTATGCGATTGCGGTGGTTTCCGTTGACGCATTGGCCGGAAAATCACCGCCCAAGCCCGCCGGCATCGCACGCGTCAGCGGAGTACAGACCAGGGCAGCGGAGTTAAAATTGATTATTGAGGAGCACGATCTTGGCGCAAAGACATCACCGGCATCCCTTTCCAGAACGCTCTTTGCACGCGGGATCGATGGGATTGTTTTTCATATCAGCGGGCCAATTTTCCAGTGGGATTTTCCTTGGGAGAAGTTTGCTTGTGTCACCATTGGTTTTGATGGAGAAGCACACCGGCTGAATTCCGTGACGAGTGACTGGTTTTCTGCGGTTCGCATGGCAGTGAGCCGGGCCCGGCAGGCCGGCTATCAACGTATTGGATTTGCAAATTTTTTCCGTGGCAACCCGTCGATGGATTCGCGCATTCAAGCGGCAACCCTGCTTGAAAAACGCTCCCTTGAAAAGGAGGTGGGTCCACAACCTAAGGAGCATTGGTATCCTCGGGGAGGGGTTCTCACCGGTGACATTTTCCGGCAGGAACAGCCTCATTTTCTCAAATGGTTCGAGAAGGAAAAGCCGGACGTGGTGGTCGATGGAAACAGCATGGCGCACTGGTGGCTGAAGGATGCGGGAGTCCGGATTCCCAAAGATGTCGGGTACATTTCCCTGAATGCCGATCCCTTGAAAGAAGCCGATGTTTCGGGCCTCGTTCACCAGAGGGAGCGTCAGGGTCGGCTTGCAGTGGATCTACTCTACAACTTAATTCAGGTGAACGAGCGTGGGATGAGTGACTCACCCATTCGGTTAACCACATCCTGTGTCTGGCATCCGGGGGCCTCACTTGGCCGGTCTTCAGCCCGGAAACACGTGGTAAAAAAGGCCGTCGAGATAGCTGAGTAACTTGTTGCTCAGCTTGCGGGGTTGAGCGGTTTAGCGGATTGAAGCATGACCTCGACATGCAGACGCGCGCATTGGTAGCTTCCGCCCCCGGAGTTGTGGGAGTTCGGCCTGTGGAGATTGACCTTCCGGGCCCTGGGGAAGTGCTGGTCGAGATCGCCTATTCCTGCATGAGTCCTGGAACTGAGAATCGCGTGCTCTCTGGTAAACAGGCGGGAGCACCGCAATTTCCCTTCATCGTAGGCTACTCTGCTGCGGGGGTGATTGTCGCAGCAGGAGCAGGACAGGAGGACCGCATCGGCGAGCGGGTGTTTTGTCCTGGCACATCGCGGGCCGATATCGAGTGTTGCTGGGGTGGGCACTCGGCCCACGCAGTGCTGCCGGGTCGAAGGGCCATCACACTGCCTGAAGGGGTAAGCCTGAGGGATGCCTCGGCGGCGAAGCTTGCCGCCATCGCATATCAGGGTCTCAAGCTTGCAAGGCCCCTGCCACATGAACGCGTTGTCGTCATCGGCATGGGCCCAATCGGCTTTTTCTCGGCGCTTCATTTTCGTGCTGCTGGTGCTGACGTTTACGTGGTGGACCTCATGGAAAACCGCCGTGCTGCCGCTTTGGCAGCAGGCCTTGAGCTCGTGGATCCTTCAAGGGAGGGCTTCGCCGACATCGTGGTCGACGCCACAGGCGCTCCGGGTGCCCTTGTCTCAGCGGTGCGCTTCGCTCGCCCCGCACCATGGGATGGACTCGACCATGCGGGAGCCCGGTTGGTCATCCAAGGATCCTACGCGGCTCCCCCTCTGCTTCCCTATGATGAGATTTTTGCAAGGGAGGTGAGAGTTCTGGTTCCGCGCGACAATTCCTTGGCCGACATCGCAGACGTGCTCGATCTCATGGCTCGCCAGCGCATTTCTTGTCAACTCGTTCTCGGAGACTTCGGAGCACCCGAAAATGCGGCGGAGTGTTATGCCATGGGGACGAAAAGCGCGAGTGCGACGGGCTGCTTTCGCTGGACACCCTGATTCGCGCAACAGTTTGCCCGAGGGGGCGTTTGTCAGCAGCGGCATTCCCCATAATGTCTTTACATTGCAGTGTCCAACGCCATGAGTCTTCCCCGACGAATCAGATCTTCTCCCCTAGGTGATATTCCTGGGTTTTCGCTGATTGAGTTACTAGTGGTGGTAGCCATTCTTGGAATTCTTGCTGCCTTCGTGGTGCCCGCCTTCTCGAATATTGGCCAGGCGCGGGGGGTGACGGAGGCTGCTTACCAGGTGGCTGCGGCGGTGGACCTTGCCAGGGAGGAAGCCCGCACGAGGCGGTCCTATGTCTGGCTGGGTATCGAGCCAGACACGAATGGGATGGAGCTGCGGATCGGAGCCGTTTTGTCCAAGGACGGCACACCCAATTCGAACGCCACCAATCTCATGTCTCTCATTCGGCCAAGCGTGATTCAGCGCGTGGCCCTTGCCGACCTCTCCGGTTTGGATGTGGGTTCAATCAATCTTGGCACAAGCGATTTCAAAGCGGCCACTGGGGGCCTGACGTTTGACGTGGGTGCGAGCCGTTTTCGCAGTGGACGAACGATCACCTTCACGCCTGAGGGCGAGGTTCTTTTTATTCCTGCACCGGGACCAACGGATGGTTTTATCCCACTCCTAGCCATCGGAATCCGTGCAGCCAGGGGCGGAGCCAATAATAGCGACAACGATGCCGCTGTGATCATCGACGGCAGCGTCGGCATCCCACGCATCATCAGAAAATGAAAGCCCTCCGGTCTCAGCACGGATTTTCTCTCGTCGAGGTGACCCTCGCACTCGGCATTGTCTCGTTCACTCTTCTGGCGGTGGTGGGGCTGCTTCCCGTGGGCCTCAAGTCGATCAAAAGCGCGACCGAGCAGGCGGCGGCGGCCAATACTCTGACATCGCTTGCCGAGGGGCTCCGTCATGCGCAAACAACCAACGGAAGTGAGTATGGGTTTCTCTTCGCCGGAGAAACCATCCGCTTTACACCCGGCTCGGCTCCCCCAGGAGTCACCACGTGGACAAACCTTGACCTCGGCGGCTCATCCAATGCCGGCAGCAGGCGCATCGCAGCCCGAATGGAAATCCTCGAGACCCCCGCCTCTGATGGCTCAGCCCCGGGGCGCGCCAGCGTCTCGGTCGCGTGGTCAGCAAATACGGGCCTTGGCTTCGATGAGTCCAACCGTCGGTGGAGCAATGCGGATGGGCAAATGGTTTCTGGCGTTCAGTTTTTTGTCGGAAAAAATCCGTGAAAACCTTTTGTTATTTATGTCGACCGGGTAAAGACCGGGCGGGTTTCACTCTCATCGAGTTGCTTACTGCCACCGCCGTGCTGGCGCTGATCCTTGTCATGATGCTCCAAGTCGTTAATGGCGTCCTCCAATCCACCCAAGTCCAGAACCGTCAGATGGATACTGTTTCATCAGTCCGCCGCGCCCTAGACGCTCTGGCCTCCGACATCCGACTTTGCGAGGTCTCCGAGGGATCAGCCGTGCTTGCCGGTGACAACGGTGAAATTGTCCTGCTTGCCCGCCGGCGTGGCCCCGCAGGTGCATCGGATCACCGATTGCTCGCGGTGAAATATTCAACCAATGGCAGCGGAGATCTGCTGCGCTCCTATGGCTCCCTGCCGTATTCCGAGACCTCGGCCTTGGAGGCCGCTGTCGCGAGGTCAACAACGGTCAGTACGAATGCGTCGGGCATTCTCCAGATGCAGGTCCGTATCATCACCGAAGGAGGCAACTATCCCGCATCGGCAGCTGTTTCGCCAAATTGGGCCACCAATTCCTACAACCTCCTGCCCGTCCCCGCAGGTTATAAGGCCCTTATGTCGGCAGGCCCCCGGTTCGCTGCCGGTCTTACGAACCGTGCCCGCGCCCTCGAAATTTGGGTGGCCGCTGCCGACCCGCAATCGGTCGAAATTCTTGGATCAACCCCGATTCTCTTCGATGCCGACGATCCCACCAAATGGAGCGAAAATATTGACGCGGCCAACATTCCCCCCCGCGTGAAATCCGCAGCCCGCGTCCTCACCAAAACGATCCCGCTGCCATGAGAAAATTTTTCCACCAAGCTCCAAGATCCCACATCCACAATTTGACATCTGCCAACTCTGGAATGGCGCTCGTGGTTGTCCTGGCGATGATTGTGCTCGTTACGATTGCCGCAATGGCATTTTTTGCGCGGGCCACGTCAAACCGTGTCATCGAGGCCGCAAGGGCCAACCAAACCCTCGGCAGCCAACTGGCCCTCACCGCCGAGGATTACGTGCTTGCCAAGCTCATCGCGGATTTGGATGAGAATGCGACGTCCAGCAGTCTTGGCGGCGTCACACTCTATACCCCAACCAACGGGATTGGAACGATGCCCCCACGCCGTCTGGTGGACTCCTCCCTGTCCAACGATACCAACTTCGCCAGTTTAACGCAGCAAAGCGGTGCCGGAAGCGGCAGCCACGCAACCACCGATCCGGCTCGAAACGGGCGTGCTATTCCGCCCGAGCGCTGGAATGCTCCCCGCTTCCTCTTCGGCGGGTCGTTTGCGGTCAATTCTGTTCCCCGCTGGATCTACGCCATGAAAGACGGCTCCACCACGAACGCGGTCTCCTCTGCCATTGTATCGGATGTGATCGGGCGCTTCGCTTACAATATCTACAACACATCCGGCCTCCTCGATGCCAACCTCGTTGGCAATCCCGCTCTCACTGGCATCAACCTTTCCACCATCAAGGGCACACAGGCCGGAGCCGATCTCACGGCCCTCCCTGGTGTGACCGCCTCGACACTCGCCGACCTCATCACGTTCCGAAACCCGCAGGCCACGGACTCCGCTGCCTACAGAAACTATGTGACCAATGCCGCCAGCGAAAACTACCGCTCACCGGTCGTTGGCTCGACGACCAACAATTTCTTCCACTCCCGCCAAGACCTCATCCGCTATGCAATTAATCAAAATGTCACCCTCACCAACGCGCTCCCCTATCTGACCACATTCTCAGCAGTCCCAGAACTCCCCACCGCCGCCGTCGATGGAGACAACAACGGCGTCCCGGACCCCACTCCTGTTCTTCGTCCGGCCTCAGTTTCACTCATCCGTTATCGCGATGATGGGACCTCCTACAGCATGGAGATCGACGCTGGCGAACCTTTACTCGACCACCGCTTTGCCCTCGACAAACTCGCATGGCTTGGACCGAGTGGTCCCAACACCGGCCAATTCCCCGCCCTCACACCTGCGGCGATTCAAGCCTGCTTCGGGCTCCTTTGGAACCCGTCCGAGCATCGCTGGGATTATGTCGGTCCTTCCGGCATTTCCGTGAAGGATGAAATCTCCAGCCTCTCGGACGTGGCTGATGACAATCGTGATCCGAATTTCCTGGAGCTCCTCAATGCCGGGATAGGCAAAAGATCTCTCGATCTCGCCGTGGGACGATACTGGGGGTTGCCCGGCAATCCCGACCCTATCCTCTGGGGTATGGATGCCACCGCGAACGCCCTCACTGGCGCAAACGGTTTCACTTATGACGGCAGCCTCCAGTATCAGGTAATGCGCATCGCTGCCGCCATCATCGATCAGGCGGACGCGGACAACTATCCAACGACCCTGCATTTCAATGCCGACAATTTTTATGGGCTTGAGGACCTGCCCTTAATATCGGGGCTTTTCACGAAGGTCTACTTCAGGCATCAGGGAATTTCGGGAACGCAGTTCGGCGATCCGCCTGTCTCGCTCTACCTGATCCCTCAGCTTTGGAATCCTCATCGTGCGGGTCCAGTCGTGCCCGGCCCCACCGACATTGCGATTGTCTTCGAGAACGGTGGCAACACGAGTTGGTGGATCACAATGTCCGTCCCCAACCCGTCCCCTTCCAATCCGAATAGGAAGAAAACTGTGCAGAGCCCGCAGGTCTCGACTTCGTTTGCTGGTGAATCCATCACAGTGGACCTATCCGCTTCTGGGGATTTCCGTGCGCAGCCATCTGTCATTGTGCCCGGGCCGGGAATTTCCGGACTGGCAGGGGTGAATCCCCCAGGGCTGACCACTTCGGACTATGACGCGGCGGTTGGGTTACCCGTTGGTGTTTATTCCAATCCCTGGCCGGCAAGCTTTCTTCTGCCAGGGGTCGCTCCGCATCCAGCCGGAACCACCCCCGGTGGTCAGCCGAATACACCCAAAGTGGGGCTGGAAATGTCGAATGCGAAGATCTCGATGAGGTATCGGAATACCACCGGGAGTTGGAGAACCTACGCGATCTTCGGCGGAGCCACAGGGATTCTGTCGCCCGCACTGGCCCAAGGAAATGGTTTGAACCTCGCAAACCTTTATAGAGCATGTGCCCCGCATGTCGGCCCCCACGCGATCCGCCCGATCGACCCGCGCACCCAGCGATTCGGGCTGGCTTTCACCACCGAGAGCGTGGCCCCGGGGAAATTATCGCCGGCTTCCTGGCCAAAATCGACCATCCACTCTGCTTCGGACAGGGAGCTTGTTGCCCAGATGGGCTACAGCTACCAAGGCCTAAATGCATTTCCGGAGCCTGCCAATTTTCAAGGTGGTAACTGGGGAAACAACCTCCCCATCGCCCGGCTTTGGATGAACGACACAGCCACCAATCCGAAGGTTTACTATGGCGATTCCGACGGCGTTGTGCGTCCCTCGGACGGTATCCTGGCAGGAGCAGCCGCCAATCCGATGTACGCGACTGCCACCGGAGCCGCTGGCGCACTCACCGCCTCTGACCGCACGCGTCCGATCATTCTTCAGCGACCATTTCGCACGGTCGCCGAGCTCGGCTACGCGTTCCGGGATCAGCCATGGAAAACGCTGGACTTCTTCTCCGACAAAAGCGCCGATGCGGCCCTTCTCGATCTCTTTTGCATTTCAGAGAACGCGCAGGGGATCATCCCGGGCAAGATCAATCCGAATGCGGCCCCCTCAGCGGTCCTTGATGCCATCCTGCGTTTCGAACCGTTTGATGACATGGATGCCCGGTACCCGTCGACATCGGGCATCATCACCAGCAACCTCGCAGCGACTCTCTCCGCAAATCTTCGTTCTGCAGCGCTCACTAACCCGCTCCTAAGCCGGACAAATTTTCCGGCGCTCGTCTCCACGAACCACTTGGCCGACGCCACCACGCTCTCCAAGCCATCCCGTGAAGCCGGTCTCCGTGCGATCAATGACCTCTCTGACTTTGGAAGCTGGGGGATTTTTGTCGATATCATCGCCCAGAGCGGAAAGCTGACTGCGGGTGCTGCGGCTGACAACTTCCTTGTCGAGGCCGAGGAGCGCACATGGCTTTCAATGACCCTAAACCGCCAGAACGGAGACGTTGTTAACCGAAAAAGCGAACATCCTGCCGAATGAACTCCCACACTGAGAACTCTGGCATGTGCAGTGATCCACTCTTTTATGCCCTCCTGCTAGTGGTCTGTTTCGCAGGCAGCCTGCCTGGTGGACATCTCCAAGCGGAACCACTCCAGTTACCACCCCCATCGGCCCCATGGGTTGGCTCTGTGCCTGAGAAAGGCACCTGGGAGGTAATTGTCAGCGAATCCCCATCCAAGCCTCCAACTGCACCCGAAGGAACTCTCCCGGCACAGTCAGCTGTCAACAAGACCCCCGCCCGCATCACATCAACAACGTGGAATGCGGTCAAACAGGATAGCATCAGTTATTCCGATGGAAGCTCGGCCACCGTTTTTTATTTCGCGGGGATGGCTTTGATTGAGGGGATGACATCTCAAGGGAAACCCGCTCCCGTGCTGGTGCAGCAGCTGCCGGGAACCGACTATGCCACGCTTCGGTCCCAGGGGTGGCTCGCTCTCGATTGGCTCGATGGCAAATTTTTTATCCGCACCGAGGCCTACAAACGCACCGTTTCCCCCGCCAAGGCCGAACCGGAAATCTGCCACTATTACCGCAAGCCCGAAGGAATGAATCCGCAAACCGGTTCGTTCATTCCAGAACTCCACGCGTGGATCTCAATCAGCGACCTCCAACCGGTCGCCGCACGCATCGGAAGCAAAGTTCTGGAATTTCAGCGCCTTCCCGATCCGATCCAGCCACCTCCCATGACAGCCGAGCAGGCGGCCAAGCTCATGGATCTCAAAGAGCAGAACGCCCGCATGGAAAAGCTGCGCGAACGAAACAAACGCCTCCGTGGGGAATAGTTTTGGCGGGTAACATGTTGCTCAAATGTTGGCAGGCAATCGGGACCTACTCGGAGTAGCCTCAGATTTTGTATGACGACCCTCATCCCGAAATCTTTCCTTGTTCTGCTTTTTGCCGCCACGTCCGGCTTGTTTGCTCAAGCTCCAATCGAGTCGACCAATCCGGCCGCGCCTGCGACCCTCACCGAGTCGCCGAACCCGGTTGTTTGGAAGCTGGGGCGCCTTGGTGCGGGCGGGTTTGTCACGGGCATTGACTTGCACCCCTCCGGAGATTTGATGCTCGCACGCACGGATGTCGGAGGTGCTTATAAGTGGAATGACACAAAAAAGGAATGGGTTCAAATCGCCACTTCAGAGCGGCTTCCCGAGGGTTCCCTCGGTTTCTTCGAATACGATGGGGTATCGAGCATCGCCTCCGCAGCGACCGACAAGAATCGCGTCTATATGGCATTTTGCGGCACGATCTACGCGAGCGATGATGCAGGCGAAACATGGCGTGCTCCGGAATCCGGAGGAAAGGGAATTTTTATGGACCCGAATTCCCGCGTCGGACGGCTTCAGGGCGAGCGCCTTGCGATTGACCCGCGAAACAAGGATTTTGCCTTTTACGGATCAGGCAAATCCGGCCTGATCTTCACAGTTGATGGCGGGAAGAACTGGCAGAGCATTCCGGCGACACAAGTTCCCTTCGGAAAATCGGCGACCTCGAAACAATCCAAGAAGTCACAATTTTTCCCCGGCGTAGGACAGGTGCTCTTTGATCCGTCATCTCCGGAGATCGGCGGCAAAACCTCACGGATTTATGCGACCGTTTGGGGAGAGGGCCTCTTTGAGAGCGCGGACGCCGGCGCGACATGGAAGCAGATCGGCGCTGACAAGAACCTAGCCTCCATCGAGTCAGCAGCCATCGCAAACGATGGCACATTGCTTCTTGCGCAGGACGTCGCGCAAAATGCCTTCCTCCTCCGGAATGGACAACTGACTGAAATGGTTCTCCCCCGCAAGCAGGCATGGACCGAGGCGGTCATTGACCCCAAAAACAGCGCTCGCATGTTTCTTTTTGGTGCTGGTGTGATCGGCGCGGCAAGGCAAGCCCGTTCTCTTGATGGCGGGCAGACATGGACGAGCATTGCCCACAAAACCCTTGTGGCAGACGACATCCCCTGGCTTGCCAAGGAGGCCTATTTCTCGACGGGCGCGATCAAGTTCGATGCGGTGAAGGAGGACCGTCTCTGGATCGCGCAGGGGGTCGGTGTCTGGTATTCCGACGATGCCCTCACTGCCAAAGACATCACATGGAATTCCCAGAGCGCTGGCATCGAAGAACTCGTCGTCAACGAGATCCTCGTCCCCGAACCCGGGAAGCCAGTGATCGCGAATTGGGACCGGGCCATTTTCAAGGTGGACGACGTCAACGCCTACCCGCAAACATGGGGCCCGGTCGAAGAATTTTCCTCCGGCTGGGACCTGGACCTCATGGCCTCCAACCCCAAAAGCATGGTCGGCATCTTCCAAGGCCAAGCCAATAACCCCCACGCAGGCGTGATGCTGTCCGGCTACTCGGATGATGGTGGGCGATCATGGACTCCCTTCGCCTTTGAGAAGTTTCCGTTCGATGTCAAAGACCCTTATGTTTGGGTCTATGGAAATATCGCCGTCTCCTCGCAGGATCCAAACAAGATCGTGTGGTTCACCGTCGGTGAAAACGGGGTTTTTCTCTACACGAATGACCGCGGCAAGACCTGGGAGGAGTCCGAATTTGAAGGCGGAGTCGAGAAAGGTTCGTGGAATCGTGCGTCGTTTTTTTACAAGCAGGCGGTCGTTGCCGACCCCGTCGATGGGAACACCTTCTACGCCTACAACTGGACCAACAAAAATCTCTACCGCAGCCAAGACGGCGGAAAAACTTTCCAGATCATGAGCAAGGTGCCATCCACCAAGGGAGATTTTCACTGCAAGCTCCGCGCCGTGCCGGGCAAAACCGGACATCTGTATTTCACGGCCGGCCTCAACAGCAACCAAGGAAAGTGGAGCGATATGGGTCCGCTGTATTTTTCCTCCGATGCAGGCGAAACCTGGGAAGTTGTCTCTGGAACCGAGGCCATGATCGATATCGCTTTCGGTGCGCCTGCACTCGGAAGCAGCTTGCCAACCTACTACGCGAGCGGAGGCATGATGGGTCCCGATGGCATCGTGTGGGGAATCTTCCGTTCCTTGGATGAAGGCAAAACCTGGGAAAAAATATCCGGGCTTTATCCGATGGGCGTCACCAAAGGCCAAAGCAAACTCGCCGCCGACCCCGGCATCTACGGACGCATCTATCTCGGCACCTCCGGCGTTGGTTATTACGTTGGAGATCTCCCCCACTGAACCGCCCAAGAACTCGACGTAGATCAAATGTTTAAAGTGCCAAGAGTTATTCCAAAAGTCATCTGCGCCAAATCTGTCAATAGGCGAATTGCCCTCCTACGCAGCAGCACCTCCGGGATCGCTTTTCCCTTCTGACCAAACCCGTGTGGTGGGCAATAGTTTGCGCAATCGAGGTGTTGCCCTGGCAACGGGAATTTTACAAATTTGTCACGTTAGAAACATTCCCAAACACAACCAGACTCCAAAACCCATCATGAAAATATCACTCATTATCCTAACCCTCGTAGCCGGACTCTCCGTAGGAACGTTACAAGCGGCAACCGTCTACAACGCCTCGCCGGGGACCGTCATAACCACTGCAGCAAACTGGTCCAACCTTCTTCCGGTCGTCGGCACGAATGTGGGAAGCATAGCTCTTGATGGTTCGTTCGGTGCGGGCATTTCTTCATGGGAGGTCAATCAAACGGCTGGTTCAGTGACTACGAATTCAAACCGCTCCTTCGGTGCTACCGATGCAGCAAGTCTCGGCACGATTTGGAATCTGAGCGGTGGCTCCCTGAACTTCGGAGCAAACAACATTCTTCGGGGCACAGTCGGCAGCAACTATGCCTACCAGATCAATGTGAGCGGAACCGGAAGCCTCACTGCAGGCACTATTCAGCTATCCTCAGGCGCTTTTATCAACGTATCCGGAGGCTCTGTCTCAATCACGCAATTAACAGGCGGCGCAGGAAGTCTGACTCTTACCGGTGGAAGCACAAGCATCGGAACACTCAACATGACTGCCGGGTCATCGAACCTCACCTTCGGCTTGGGAACTTCCTCTCTCGCGGTCACAACAGCATTTAATCAGGATGGGGACACCAATATCAACTTCCTCACAAGCTCTGGCGGCTCTTTGACGATCACGGGATTCAGCGTCACTGACTATTCGACAATGTGGGGCAACGGGCGGCTCAATTTTAACAGTTCGAATGTCGGCACATTCGGAGACATTTTTGCAGTCACTGGAAGCACACTTACCCTCGTTCCTGAGCCGACAACTTGGGTGCTCCTTGCGGGCGGGTTAACCACTCTCATGGCTTTCCGCCGCCGCCGGTCTTTCTA